>JAJDEM010000048.1 GCA_029259795.1 Planctomycetota bacterium | reverse complement strand
CATGGGCAAGGGCTAGGGAGACGGCAAAGGCAAAGGCATGGTCAAAGGCAAGGGCAAAGTCAAGGTCTATGGCGTCGAAGAAGCTGCCGCTGTCTATCACCCCTCGCTAGAACGCCTGTACGCCTGCTCTCGTTCCTCGAGTCACGCTTCCCCTCCGGGCGTCAGCGCCGAAACAGCAATCTGTCGTAGCGGTAGACGAGTTGCAGCGTCAGGCAGCGCAGGGCGGTAGCGGCCACGCGTCCGCCTGGCATGGACGGATCCGGTTGGGCATCCCACGACCCGCGCAAGCAGCACACGTGCCCACCGGTGCGGCCGCGGTCGACCAGGTGCTTCCCCAGTGCTTTGTTCATCGGCTTCCAGTTCTGACTGCCGGGGATGTTGTAGTTCGCCAGGGACGTCAGCCAGGTGAGCCCAGGATCGTCCTGCCCAGCCGCCGCAAGGAAGGCCCGACGGAGCGGCTTGGCGGCCGCGCCGAGCTCCGGAGTCTTGTAGAGGTCATCCTCCCCAAGCCGCAGTCGGGTCAGCAATCCCGCGGCGATGCCGAAGTTGGAGTCACCTGCGGCGTAGGTCCGCGCGTCCGCCAGCAGCGCCGTTCCCAAGGCGCGGGGGAGGGTCAACGGCGCGGCCTTACCACGTCGCGTGGCATCGCTGTTGATGTGCTGCGCGAGTCGCAGCCCCATGGCGGCCTGCACCGTGGCGAGGGGATCGTTGCCGGAGCGCCGCCACGTCGACTCGAGCGCGTCGAGACCTCGCTGGGCCGGGCCCTTGTAGATCGGACTGTTCGTCAGGCCGAAGACATGGAGCATCGCAAGAGTGGCCCAGCCGTGGGCGGCTGATTCCGACCAGGCAGCGTGGGTGGAGAACACGCCAGCCTTCGTCTGGGCCTTCTTGAGGTAGCGCAGCCCACGCTGCACGACGCGGGCAAACGGGTGCTTGCCGCGGTTCGTGTAGCCGGCGCTGAGGAAGCTGCAGAGCACGAGGCCTGTCAGGCCCGCTTGCTTGGGGAGCTCGTTCTCTACCGACGCCCGCTGCGCTTTGAGCAACTGTCCGTCGCAGTAGGCGGTGGCCGTCGTGACATCCCACGCGCCGCTCGGCATCTGATGCGCGGCAAGCCAGCGCAAGGCCTCGCCTGCGGGGTCGGTGAAGCGCCGGCGACGTCCGGTCTCGATCCATGGGGCGCCGAGGCCCTCCGCGCTTGCGGCAGCAAGGAATGCGAGCACCGTGGCGGCGGGTATGGCGTCGTCGGCTCGCACACGAATCCCACGTTCTGTGGCCTTGCCGAGCGCCTTCAACTCCGCAAGCGCGTCGTGCCACGGCGCCAGCGACCAGTCCTCGGCCTCCCAGACGAGTGGAGCCTCACAGCCGAGCTTGACGACCCACGCGTGGCCCCGGGCCTCGATGCGCGTGGCGCCGCCTTCTCGGAGGCGCAAGGCGAGCCCGACGCCGGTCGCTGTCGGTTCGCGCCCCACGTTGACGTATCCCGGGAGGCCGGGCAAGGAAACAAGAACGGGCACCCAGTCGTCGAGGCGCTCGCGCTTGCGTCGGATCTGCGCCGAGGCCTCGAGCGCCGCGTGGACCGTGTCCCAACTCGCGGCGGCTGGGATCGTGATCCTCGCCTGCGCATCCACGGTTGCTTCATGCGCGGCGACGCTTTGGCTGGGCGTGCTCGCGGCCGCCCGACGTCTCAACTCCGGGTGCTTCGCCTGTCCCTGCTCAGGCGGCGCCTCCGCGCTACGCAAGCCGTCCTTTGGCGTCGGCGCGTCGCCACAGCCAAGGAGGCACGTACCCGCGAGGGACCAAGCCAGCAGGCATGCCGCGATGCGTCTCATGAGAGACGCAACGGTAGCGGGCGCTGCCGGTTCGGGGCTGCCACGCCCTAGCGATCGAGCCTCGGCCCCCGTGACGCGTAACTCATGACCGCAGGTCAGCTGCTTGCGGTGGGCTGGCGCCCGAGCTCACTGAGGACCTCATCCCAAGCGACGAGGTCCTTGACGACTTCGACGCCCTTGGGGCTGCGTCGGGTGCTCTGGACGCCGCCGCCACCAACGATCAGGCGGGTCTGTGCAGGAATCATCCGCCGCAGCTCACCCAGCAGGCGGTAGATCTCCGCGCCATGCGCGCCGGCCGCGGTGCCCACGGCGAGGATGGCGGGCTGCATGTCATTCGCTGCACGGACAATCGAGTCCATCGGTGTGTTGACCCCAAGGATCCGTACGTGGCAGCCATGCGCCGCAGCAGCGAGGGCCGTCATCTGCAGTCCGAGGCCGTGCAGCTCGTCGGGAAGTGTCGTGAACACCACGGCGGGGGAGCCCGGCTGCCGGCGATAGCCAAGGCGCAGGCGTCGCAACTCGTCCTCGAGCACTTCGGAGAGGAAGTGCTCGTGGCGGACATCGAGCTCGCCGTCCGCCCAGCCGCGCCCCACCGCGACGATGAGCGGCGCGACCTCCTGCTGAAGGAACGTCAGGTAGTCGGCTGCGTCCCAGCGCGCATGGAGCCAGGCGCGAATCTCCTCGCCGCCGTAGGACGTAATCCAGTCGAGCATGACCCGCGGTCCCTCGCCGAGGGCTTCGGGCGGCGCCGCCTGGGCGAGCAAGGCCGTGAGGTCGTCTTCGCTCAGCGGGACCACCGCACCGGCGCGATGGCCCTGGGCGAGCGCCTCGGCCACCCGGCGGAGCCAGCGCACCTGGGCCTCGGTGTAGCGGCGGTGGCCGCTGGGGAGGCGGACCGCCACGGGACGGCCGTAGCGCTCCTCCCACATGCGGAGGGCCTGCGGGGTGAGGCCCGCCGCCTCGGCCGCGCCGCCGATCGAGAGCAGATCGCCTCCAAGGCTGGCGGGCTGCTCTTGCTCGGACATGCTCATGGGGCGAGCCTACGCCATACTCGCATCGTTCGTTGTTGAATTTATCTCCACAAATGGAGCTTTTCCTCTTTATGTGTAGAAAAATACTTGAACATACGACGAGCGAAGCTAGGCTCTCCCGCATGAAGACCACCCACACCGTTGTTTGCAGCCTCCTCCTCCTCGCGCTCGCACTCGCCGGGGCCCATCCGGCCCAGGCCGAGTCCGACGCCCGCCCGGATCTCGTCTCGACCGCCATCGCAGATGGGCGCTTCGAGGTCCTGGTGGCAGCGATCAACCAAGCCGATCTGGTCACGACCCTGCGTGGCGAGGGGCCCTTCACCGTGTTCGCCCCGACCGACGCGGCGTTCGCAGCGTTGCCCGCCGGTGCCGTCGCCGACCTGCTCAAGCCGAAGAACCAGGCGGCCCTGCAGCGGGTCCTGATGACGCATGTCGTGGCCGGGCGCGTCCTCGCCTCGGCGCTTCGTCCGGTGGCAACGATCAAGACGGCTTCCGGCGCCCGCTTCGCGGTCGGAGTTCGGATCGGCAAGGCCAACGTCGTCCAGGCCGACATCCAGTGTGCCAACGGGATCATCCACGTCATCGACGCGGTGTTGCTCCCGCCGGCCAAGCAGCAGGAGCCGCTCGACGCTTCGAAGGTGATTGCCGCCGCCATCGACAAGGGGGCGCCCTTGTTCAACGCGGGGGATGTCGAGGCGTGCGTTGCGGTCTATCTCGCCGCCGCGCAGCGTCTTGCCAACGATTCTGGCGTGGCGGATCTCGCCCGCTGGAACCTCGCCCAGGCCATCGAGCATGCCCCGGCGGATGCGACGAAGCGCGCCTGGGCGCTGCGGCACGCATTCGACCGCGTGCTCGAGGACAGCGCCTTCGAGCCGAAGATGGAGGCGTCACTCCCGGCCGGCTTCCCGGAGCCGGGCCCCGTGGGGCGTGTTCTTGAGAAGTCCTATCCCCGCTACCGTGCCGCGCGTGCAGAGGGTGGCGGGCAGGGCGGCTCGTTCTGGGCGCTGTTCCAGCACATCAAGAAGAACAACGTCGAGATGACCGCGCCTGTAGAGATGACCATGGACAGCAGCATGCGGATGAAGGACATGGCGTTTCTCTACGAGACGCCGACCCAGGGCGCTGCCGGGACCCAGGGCTCGGTCAAGGTCCTCGACCTGGCCCGCGTCAAGGTCCTGAGCATCGGGATGCGGGGGCGCCGTAGCGATGAGGGCCTGCAGCTCGCCAAGGCTCTGCTCGAGAAACGCGTCAAGGATCTTGGTCTCAGCGTCTCGGGATCGTGGCGCGTGCTTGGCTACAACAGCCCGATGGTTGCCGCGTCCAAGCAGTTCTGGGAGCTTCAGGTTCCCGTGACGAAGAAGTAGTCGAGCCCGTGCGCTGCGCTGCTCGTCTGGGCGTCGTTGGCCTGCTGATCGGGGCCGTGCTTGCTTCGGCTGGGACTGCCTGCGGGGATGTCGTCGACGGCAAGGCGCCCTCGGCCACGGACGCTCCGCCGCTGTTGCCCCGTGACGTCGCGTCCGTTCGTTGGCGCGCGCCGCAGGGCAGCAAGCGGTTGCGCCGGCGCTTCTCCGTCGAACTCGAGGCCGGGCCGGTGTGGCAGACGCGCAACGATGTGTCGATCCCTGGCGATACGGGCTCGCGCTTCCCGTTGGATGATCTGACCGGCGCCGGGCCGTTCCCCTACGGCCGGGTGACGCTCGATTGGCGCGTATCGGAGCGGCACAACGTGCGTGCGCTTGTCGCCCCGCTCGAGATCAGCGAGACAGGCACGCTCGCCGCGCCGGTGTCGTTCGCTGGCAAGACGTACGCGGCCGGTGTTACGACGCGGGCCACCTACAAGTTCAACTCCTACCGCGTCGGCTATCGCTACGAGCTGATCCGCAAGCCGCGCTGGTCGGTCTTCGTCGGCGGCACGCTCAAGGTGCGCGACGCCAACATCGAGCTGCGGCAGGGGGCGCTGACCTCGCGCAAGACCGACATCGGGATCGTTCCGCTCCTGCACGTCGACGCCGAGTGGCGCTTCAAGAAGGGCTGGCGCTTGGTGGGGGACTTGGACGCAGCGGCCGCCCCGCAGGGGCGCGCGATCGACTTCTCACTCAAGCTGCACCGTGACCTGACAGAACGCTGGAGCCTCGGCGTCGGCTATCGCACGATCGAGGGCGGCGCGGACAACGACGCCGTCTACACCTTTGCGTGGTTGCACCAGGCGATTGTCTCGGTCAGCTATCGCTTCTAGCGGCAGCTGCGCGCTCGTCTTCGTCGACCGCCTTGCGTCCGATCGCGCGGAGCATGCCGCCGAAGATCAAGGCGTGCAGCGGCAGGACCGACCACCAGTAGAGCCTGCCGAAGATGCCGCGCGGATCGAAGATCGCAGTCTGGTGGATGCGCGACCCATCCCCGTCGGGCTCGACCCGGTACTCGAGCCAGGCCTTGCCGGGCAGCTTCATCTCCGCGCGCAGGACGAGCCGCGTCTCCGGCTCGTAGGCTTCCACGCGCCAGAAGTCCAGCGGCTCGCCGACGCGCAGCTGCTCCGGGTCGCGCCGACCGCGCCGGAGCCCCACGCCCCCGACCAGCAGGTCCACGTAGCCACGGATGCGCCAGAGCCAGGAGGCGAAGTACCAGCCCCGCTTGCCCCCGATGCGCCGGATGGGGGTGAACGCCGCGGAGGCGGGGACGGGAACGATGAGCGAGCGATGATCGGTCAAGCGGGGTCCTGCCCGGGCTGCGGCCGGCGGCTCCTTCTGGCCTCCGGTGGACATGGCGTCGCACCAGCGCGTCTCGGCGACGGCCGTCGCCTCGTCCTCGAGCACCCGCGCCATGGCCTCCGAGAGTCCGAGCGGCTGCGCGCTGGGGAATGCCTCCTTGGCCGCGCTCGAGTGGACCACGGTCGGGTGGCGAATACTGCCGATGAGCTTGCGTCCGACCCGCGCGTAGACGGGCGTGACCAGGCCGAGCCAGAGGCTCGAGAGGTGCGGGGTAAGGAACGGCACGCTGAACATCCAGCGGCGCAAGCCGCGCTGCTCGGCGTAGCTGCGCATCAAGTCCCCGTAGGTACAGCGATCCGGTCCCCCGATCTCGTAGACCTCGGATGCTGCTGCCTCCACGCCGAGTGCCGCGACGAGGTAGTCGATCACATCACGGATGTGGATCGGCTGCGCTTGGACTTCCACCCAGCGCGGCGTGACCATGACAGGCAGCCGCTCGACGAGCGCTCGGATGAGCTCGAACGACAAGCTGCCCGTTCCCAGAATGACGGACGCGCGAAACTCGAGGACGATGCAGCCCGACGTCTGGAGGATGCGCCCAACTTCGTGTCGGCTGCGCAGGTGGGCGGAAAGCGACTCCGACTCGTCACCCAGGCCGCCGAGATAGATGATGCGCTTGACGCCGGCCTGCTTCGCCGCCGCGGCGAAGTTGGCCGCCGCCTGTTGGTCGAGCTTCTCGAAGTCGGCACCCGAGCCCATGGCGTGCACAAGGTAGTAGGCGACATCGATGCCCTCCAAGGAGGCTGTAAGCGTGTCGGGCTTCAGGAGGTCACCCTGGACGAAGGTGATCCGGTCTGACGAACGCGTTGCGAAATCCTCGAGCCTTCGCACGAGGCAGCGGACCCGGGCGCCATCCTTTGTGAGGCGCGCGAGGAGGCGGCCGCCGACGTAGCCGGTGGCTCCCGTCAGCAGGATGTGGTGGCTCGGCTCCATGCGCGCCGTGTTCATCGGGAGACCTCCTTGCTGGGAGCATCCGCGCTCGCGAAGCGCTCGAGGTAGGCCTTGAGGCGGAGCTTCTTGCGGGCGCTGTCTGAGCTCATGTAGCGCACCGTGCCGAAGATCGGCCGCTCGGGACCCCACGCCCGATCGTGGCGTCCCAGGCACCAGAGAATGCCGGCGTAGGAGTTCGGGTCGCGGCCGTCGAGGGCATGCCGATTGTTGAGCTCCACCATCACGTCGAGGGCCGCCCGCGGGGACGCGCTCCAGTGCAGGATCTTCTTCCCCCACAGCA
>JAJDEM010000047.1 GCA_029259795.1 Planctomycetota bacterium | reverse complement strand
GGGGACCTTCTCGCGGTTCTCGACACTCTTCGGCGCGGGCACGCGGAAGATCTCCTCGCGGCCCCGGGCGCCGACCGAGAAGTAGATGTAGTCGCCGCGCGGGCTCCAGCAGGCAGTGGAGCCATCGCTGGAGAGCCGCATGGGTGCGCCACCGGCTGCGCTGACCACGTAGAGGCCGCCCGAGTTGCCCGTGGACTGGCTGAAGATCTCGTAGACCAGCAGCTTGCCGTCGGGAGACCAGTCAGGCACCTGCATGAAGCTCGTGCCCCCCGTGACCCGGCGCACGCTGCCGCCCGCCGCATCCATGACGTAGATGGCTTGGTTGCCCTCACGCGAGCTGTCAAACGCGATGGAGCGGCCATCCGGGGAGTAGGAGGGATCGTCGTCGCCGGCCGGGTGCGTCGTGAGGCGGGTGGCCTTCTTCGAAGCGATCTCGATCGACCAGATGTCGCGGTTGCCGCTCCGCTCGGAGCAGAAGGCGAGCTTGCTGCCGTCCGGCGCCCACGTGTGGAAGAAGTCGCCGGCCTTGTCCTTGGTCAGCTGCGTGGTCCGGCCCGTCCGAACGCTGAGCAGCCAGATGTCGCTGTTGCCCGAGCGATCGCTCTGGAAGGCGACCGTCTTGCCGTCAGGGCTGAAGCGGGGCCACTCGTCCTTGTGCGGACCCGAGGTCAGCCGACGGGCGTCGCCGCCGGAGCCGGCCGTCATCCAGATGTCGCCATGCAGGCTGAGCACCATGGCGCTGCCGTCGGTGCTCAGGTCGAGCTGCTGGGCGCCCGCGTTGACCGTGCGCTTCTCGCGACCGCTGTGGCGACGATCACCCTTGACGACGAGCTTGAGTTCACGGCCGGTGGGGTTCTTGGCGGCGAGGTCGACCGTGTAGAGGCGGCCGGCGCGCTCGTAGACGACGGTCTTGCCGTCGGCGCTGAGGCAGGGGCGCTCGACGTCGTTGCCGGTGAACTTGGTGAGCTTCTGGCGCTTGCTGCCAGCGGCGAGGGGCAAGGCGTAGAAGTTGGCAACGCCCTTCTCCTCGGCGATGTACCAGAGCGCCGTGCCGTCGTTCGAGAAGTAGGGGAAGCGCTCGTTGCCCTCGCTCTTGATCACGCGCGTCGGCAGGCCGCCGGCGGTCGGGATCGTGTGGATGTCGTAGTTGGCCGAGCCGGTGTAGTCGTCCTGGTAGATCGTGTTGAAGCCGCGCACGTACGCGACGGTCTTGCCGTCCGCCGAGTAGGCACCATCACGGCCGCCGTCACGCGTGATGCGCCGGACGGGGCCACCGGCGGCGGGCATCTCGTAAAGATCGATGCGGTAGCGCGAGGGGTCGCGGTTGGAGGCGAACAGGATGCGCTTCCCGTCGTGCGACCAGCTGCACATGATCTCGAGACCGCTGTGGTAGGAGACGCGCTTCGCCTCGCCACCCGAGATCGGCATGACGTAGATGTCGTAGCTGCCTTCGCGCGTCGAGGAGAAGGCGATCTGCTTGCCGTCCGGGCTCACCCGCGGAAGCGTGTCCTGGGCCTCGTGGATGGTCAGCCGGCGCGCCGGGCTCTTGCCATCCGTGGCGGTGATCCAGATGTCACCGCGGTAGGCGAAGACCACCTGCGTGCCGTCCGGCGTGAGCGACGGGTAGCGCAACCCGCGCGTGTACTGCTCGGCCGCCTCGGCCGTGGGGCTGCTCAGGGAAGCGCCCGTGAGGAGCACGGCGAGGGCGATGGCGAAGACGAGCGAAAATCGGGGCATGGGGTCTCTCCCGGTCGATGGCTGGCGAACCGGAAAGAGTAGCAGGAGGCCTCGGGCCGGTCTCGCGCACGGCGGAGTGTCGCGCCCGACCGAGCGGGGGGCCTACCGGGACCGCGATCCCGCCGGGCCGAGAGCCTCGAGCCCGCAGGATGCCCGACGGGGGCGCCGACGTGGGGGCTGGCGTGGGGGCTGCCGTGTCGGAGCGGGAGACGGGGCCGCCGGGGCGGTGGTCGGCCTACATGCTGTGATCGAACGGCCCGTCGTCGCGCTGCGCAGCGCCCCCGATCTGCTCGAGGAAGGTCTTGTTGTCGGCCGTCTGCTCCATGCGACTGATCAGGTGCTCCATCGCGTCTTGCGGTCGGACGTTGGCCAGGGCCCGGCGGAGGAGGTACACGCGGTCGAGGAACTCGCGATCGAGGAGCTTCTCCTCCTTGCGCGTTCCCGACATGTTCACGTCGATCGCGGGCCACATGCGCTGCTCGGCAAGCGCGCGATCCAGCACCAGCTCCATGTTGCCGGTGCCCTTGAACTCCTCGAAAATGACCTGGTCCTGACGGGAGCCGGTTTCGATGAGGGCGGTGGCGACGATGGTGAGCGAGCCGCCATCCTCGATGTTGCGCGCAGCGCCGAAGAAGGCCTTCGGCCGCTCCAATGCCCGTGAATCCATGCCGCCGGACATCGTTCGCCCCCCTCCGCGCTGGAGGAGGTTGAACTGCCGGCCAAGGCGGGTCAGCGAGTCCATCAGGATGACGACATCCTTGCCGGCCTCGACAAGCCGCTTGGCCTTCTTGAGGACCATCTCGGTCACCCGGACGTGGTTCTCCGGTGCCTGGTCGTTGGTCGAGACCGCAACCTCCGCATGGGTCGCGCGCTGCATCGCGGTGGCTTCCTCAGGCCGCTCGTCGATGAGCAACACAATGAGGTAGACCTCCGGGTAGCTGATCTCGACGCACTTGGCCAGCTTCTGGAGAACTGTCGTCTTGCCCGCGCGGGGCGGGGAGACGAGCAGGCCACGCTGGCCGAACCCGATCGGGGACAGCATGTCGATGATCCGGAGGGTGATGTCATCCCCATCCTTCGTCAGGTCGATGCGGCGGTCGGGGTCGATGGCCGTGAGTTCATCCCACTTGGGGCTGTGGTGGTAGAGGTGCGGTGCGAGCCCGCAGATCGAGAGCGGTCGGAGGACCTGGGGGTTCTGGCCGCTGCGCTTCGGGGGGCCGAGCTCGACCTCCATCGTCACGCCGTCCCGCAGTCCGTACGTCCGGACGACCTCCGGGCCCACGTAGGGGTCCTCGGCGTCGACCTCGTAGCCGGAGGCGGGGCTGCGGAGGAAGCCGTGCCCGTCGGGGGACATGTCCAAGACGCCCATGGCGTAGAGGGCCTCCGGCGCCGGCGCCTCGAACGCGGGATCCGCAGGATCCGGGGCCGGCGGCTGGGCGGTCTCGTGGAGCAGCCCGTACGGCAGGCCGGCCTCGTCGAAGGCCGGGGTCGGACCGCTCCCGCTCTGATGGCCGCCTCGGCCTCCGCCGCGTTGGCCGCCGCCGCGTGCGGGGGGGCCGCCTCCGCCGCCGCCGCCGCCTGCACGGCCACGACCGCGGCCGCCGCGTCGGCGGCGTCGTCGGCTGCGTCTGTTTCCTTGGGGTGCGCCTGTAGCCATGGGGCTCCACATCTTGAGAACCCGGCTCTCGACCAACACGAGCCGGTTGCGAACGTGCGTGCGACCGCGAAAAGCAAGGGATCGATCATCGGGCGTCGATCCGCGGCCTACCTGCTGGATCGAATACGCCTGCTTGGTTGGCAGGCATCCGGGTCAGCAGCAATCGTGAGCCACACAAGGGGGCGTGCGCCTTGGGGCGACGCATTTGCGTCTGCGCCCCGGCGAACTGCCGCTGGGGATGCTACCCCCCCGCCGGCCCCCGACAACAAACATTCAAGAAATCGGCTTGCTGAGGCTCAAATCCAGCCCTCACAGACCCTGCATATCGGTTCCCGGGCCGCACCCGCGAGGCTACCTTTGTCCCCCCTCGCCCGCCGATCCAGGCGGGTGCGTGCACGAAAGGTCTGCCATGGACTTCAAGGTCGAGGACGTCGGCCCCTGCCGCAAGAAGATTGCTGTCACGATCGCGCCGGAGCGCGTCGGTGAAGAGTACGACAGCAAGTTCCAGGAGATCAACGAGCAGGTCGCCATGCCCGGGTTCCGCCCGGGCCGCGCCCCGCGCGCCCTCCTCGAGAAGCGATTCGGTTCGCGTCTCGACGACGAGATCAAGGGCGACCTGGTCAAGGCCGCGCTCGACGAGCTGCTCGAGGACAAGGAGCGCGGCATCGAGTTGATGGCTCCGCCCGAGCTCGACGTCGAGGCACTCGAGTTCGAACGCGGCGAGGCCTTCGCCTTCGAGTTCGAGGTGGTCACGCGCCCGACCTTCGACACGCCCGAGTACAAGGGTCTCGAGGTCAAGGTGCCCCCGATCGAGGTGAGCGACGAGGAGGTCGAGGCCGGCATCGACCGTCTGCGCCGACGCACCGCAACGCTCGAGACCGAATCCAAAGGCAAGGTCCAGGCGGAGGACGTCTTGATCGTCGACTGGAAGGCGATGGACGGCGACAGCGTTGAAGCGCGCGACGACAACGTCTACTACCCCTTCGGCCGCGGCGTCCTCGCTGACTTTGTCGCCGAGTCCCTCGACGAGCAGCTCGAGGGCAAGTCGGCGGGCGCGGAGGCCACTGCAACCGTCAAGGTCGCCGTGGACGATCCGCGGGAAGAACTTCGCGGTCGCGAGCTCGAGCTCAGCGTGGTCCTCAAGGAAGTGAAGCGCTATGCGCTGCCCCCCATCGACAAGGACTTCCTTGCGAAGCACGACTACGACGACGAAGCCGAGCTCAAGGATGAGACCAGCAAGCAGATCCGCCGCGCCAAGGAGCGTCAGCGGGACGGTCTCGCCGAGCAGCTGCTCGCCGACCAGTTGCTCGACTCCGTCGAGATCTCCCTGCCCGAGGACTTCATCGAGAAGGAACTCGAGAACTGGGCCCAGCGCAAGCGCATGAGCCTGCAGATGGAGAAGGTCGAGGACGAGGAGATCGCGAAGCAGATCGAGTCGGCCCGCGAAGACACCAAGGCTGCCATCCAGAAGGACATGCAGCGTCACTTCCTTCTCGACCGCATCGCCGAGGCCGAAGAGATCGAAGTCACCGAAGGCGAGATGGTCCAGGCCGTCCAAGAGATCGCCATGGCCTACGGGCACCCCATCGAGCAGGTGATGGCCTCGTTCCGGGATGGCGATCGCCTCGCCGAGCTGCAGTCCGAGATTCGTCACCGCAAGGCGCGCGCCGCCGTGCGGGCCGTCGCCACGCTGGTGGAAGACGCCTCGATGCTGAGCGACGATGGTGCGCAGCCGGCCAAGAAGAAGGCCGCGAAAAAGAAGACGGCAAAGAAGAAGGCCGCAGCCAAGAAGAAGGCTGCGAAGTAGGAGCGCTCGAGCATGTCTGACTTCCGTCGTCCCGCCAGCGAGATCCTGGCCGACATTTCGACGCTTGCCGCCGGCTCTGCCGGCGCGGCAGGCGCCGAGGTGCGCGCGCAGAACTTCATCGTCCCCAACCCGACGATCATCGAGCGGACGGGTCGTGGGGAGCGTCACTACGACGTCTGGAGCCGGCTCCTCGAGGATCGCATCGTCTACCTCGGTACGCCGATCAACGACACGGTCGCGAACATGCTCATCGGGCAGTTGCTCGTCCTTGCGAAGACGGATCGCACGCGGGATGTGCACCTCTACATCAACAGCCCCGGCGGATCGATCTCCGCAGGCCTCGCCGTCTACGACACGATGCAGTACATCTCCTGCCCCGTCGAGACGGTCTGCATCGGCAGCGCCGCGAGCATGGCGGCGATCCTGCTTGCCGCCGGCACGCCGGGCAAGCGTTTCGCCCTGCCCAACTCGCGCATCATGATCCACCAGCCCTGGGGCGGCGCGCAGGGCACGGCGGCCGACATCGAGATCCAGGCGGAGGAGATCTTGAAGATGCGGACCATCCTCAACGACATCCTTGCGCGCCATACGGGCCGTCCCCTGGACCAGATCGAGGGCGACACGGATCGCGACAAGTACCTGGCCGCGCCCGACGCACGGGAGTACGGCCTCATCGACGAGGTCATCGAGTCGACCAAGGTGCTCGGCGGCGAGGCTGCCGAGGGTTCCGAGGCCAGCGAGGCGAAGTCCGAGGACGCGTAGCGGGCAGCGCACAGCGGCGGACCTGCCTGCCAGTCTGTTCGTCCGGCGTTTGCGGCCGTTTCGTCCTGCGACAGTGCGGCTGCTGACCTGTTGTGGTCGGGCGCTCCCGCCCGGCTACACTGCAGCGCGACCCATTCGAGGTCGCCAGCCGGGAGTTGCCAACACCGATGACCTCACGCCGTGGACCCGTAGAGAAGTGCACGTTCTGCGGCAAGAGCCGACAGCATGTCGAGTCCCTCATCGCCGGCCCGCCCGGGATCAACATCTGCAACGAGTGCGTCGAGCTGTGCAACACGATCCTGCTCGAGGAGCTGCGCCGGACCGGCAAGCCTGCCAAGACCAAGACCGCCGCCTCCCGCAGCACTGGGGCTT
This sequence comes from Planctomycetota bacterium, assembly GCA_029259795.1. Lineage (GTDB taxonomy): Bacteria > Planctomycetota > PLA2 > PLA2 > JAEUHO01 > JAHEIK01. Next base: position 386 of record JAJDEM010000047.1, on the reverse strand, counting down.
CCTGGGAAGCTGGCGCACTCCGCACGCCCCGCGAGATCCTCAGCTACCTCGACCAGTACGTCATCGGGCAAGGCCGCGCCAAGAAGACGCTCTCGGTCGCCGTGCACAATCACTACCGGCGCGCTCTCTATGAGGGCGAGACCGACATCGAGCTCGACAAGTCGAACATCCTCATGGTCGGCCCGACGGGGAGCGGCAAGACGCTCCTCGCCCGCACGCTCGCGCGCTTCCTGGATGTACCGTTCGCCATCGCCGATGCCACCACGCTGACCGAAGCCGGCTACGTCGGCGAGGATGTCGAGAACATCCTCCTGAAGCTGCTCCAGTCGGCCGACTTCAACCGCGAGCGCGCCGAGTACGGCATCATCTACATCGACGAGATCGAC
>JAJDEM010000046.1 GCA_029259795.1 Planctomycetota bacterium | reverse complement strand
GGCATGGATGCGTCGCAAAGCGCTGCTCGCAGACGGCCTCTCCCCGTGGGCCCCCATCCTCGGCCGGCGGTGCATTCGCCAGCACCTCCAGGGGCTGCAGGACTCCGAAGGCGGCTACCGTGTTCGACCGGCCCGAAATCTGGTCAACGCCTGGCCTCTGCTCGAGGTGGGCCTGCTCCACACCGCAGCAGGCATGGGCCTGGCCGAGATCGCCCGATGTGTCGGCTGTTCGGCAAGCACGGCGGGACTCCGACTGCAACGACACCGGCAGGTACTCGCTAGCGACGATGCGTATGCCCTGCGAGCGGCGCAGATCCTCGAGGCTCTTCTCAAGGCCGCTTACCCCTCGGGAGTGCCCGAGTAAGTACGCGCTCATCCGTTGAGCCGCGTGGACGCCGGCCGACAAAGACCGTAGGAAAAAACCTGGCACCGTATCCCCTCGACGAGTTCGACGCTGGGCCCCCAGAACTCAACTGAGCGCGAGGGGCCGAAGGTCCAGGCAGTAGCCTGCCCTGCACGGTGTCCGACCCACGCGGATCATGCAACAGGGGTTGACCAAAAGCTCACAGTGGCTTGGTTGCAGGCTTGCGGCGACTCCCCGCAGGGCAGATGAAACCTGAGCACACGTACAGGAAGTACGCGACTCGAAGAGCCGCCAGTGAGCTCGGTGACAACCTCAGTCGTACCTGGCTAGGCCGCTGGTTTGGATTCTATTTTGTCCGCGGCCTACAGGAACGGCGTGACAAGGAAGTCCCGGTCTCGCTCTGCACCAGCGCTCTTGGTTCATTGTGGCCTTGGACTAGTGCAGCTCAATCAACGCAGTGTGGTGACCGGCGGGAATCTCCAGCCTCCCACGATGAAGCGCTGAGGCGCGGTCGTCGGGATCCAAGACGATCACGTCGTAAGCCCCGGGTGGGATCAGATGGAACCTGACTGGCTTGTCATCAACGACAGCCGTGGCCTCCAGCGACATGTCGGAAGAGACACCCTCGTCTACTCCAGCGATCCGTCGGACCCGCACGAGCACCCTACGACGGGCTCGGGGGCGTCCATCGTCAGAGCTGAGGGTGATAGTCAGCGTCGCCGCAAGACTCAGGTCCAAGACGATGTCGTCGTTCTTGTTCGGGAGGATCTTGCGGCCCACACCGGGGGAGGCGCCCTCCCCCTCGCGGACGAAGACATGAGATCGTCCGCTCCCCGCAGGCGCTGTAACCGTCCATTCCGAACGCACTCCCCTCAGGGAGGCGGCCCATTGGCGATCGTCCATGGCCACGACGACGTGGGGGTGACCATGCTTCAACAAGCCGTGAGGATCGTGAATCGTCCCTGAGATCACACGCAAGCCCTCCCAGGAGAGTCGGATGCTGTCTCGTGGCATGTGCACGCGCAGGGACTGGCGTGATCGCTGCTCACCCTGAACGGAAAGGTCGTAGGATCCGAACGGCACGTCGCTGAACTGCGTGACCCCGTTCGCTCCCGTGCGCTCTCGGGCAATCGCCACCAGTCGCGGCTGGCCATCCCGTCCCTGGACGCGCTTCAACAACACGAGCGTTAGATTCGGCAAGGCTCGACCGGAATCGTCCAGCGCCGTCACCACGACGGATCCAAGGAGCGGGAGTTCGATGCTAATCCCTAGCGACCTAGCAGCTGGCTCCCATCGCCAGCGGAACGTCGTACGTGGGCGCCCCTCGACATCCACAAAGCCCGACATGGGAACGTCATCGGTCGGAACTTCGACGTTCCCCGGCTCTCCATCGACACGGACCACGCACCGCTCGACGCGCCCGTGGCGCACAATAGTCACTCGGGCGATCTCGCCGGAGGGGGGAGCGCCAGCATCGCCTGCCCGGACGCGCAGTGGCACCGCGACCCATGGAGCCCCGACACTGACGGTGTGCGCCACCCGGGCGCCAGCCTTGAGCCTGAGCGACCCGTCGGTCTGCCCTCGCGCTCCGTCCGGCGCACGTACCCAGAAGCAGTTCAGCCCGACAGGCACCTTAAAGACGGCCATCCCCGAGGTATCGGTCCTTGCTCGAAGAGGCCAGATTGCACCACGCCCCTCGACTTCAGCACCCGCCACCACCCGCCCGTGCCTGTCGCGCACGGTGAGATCGACCCGACAGGTGGGTTCCGCGTGGAGAACGACGCGTTCGGTCGTGGCAGCGACGGGGCGGATGAGCACTCCCTCCGAGGAGACGTCATCGCCCACACGGTAGAAGACCATGAACGGGTGCCCGACACCTGCGGTCAGCTCTCCCTTGAACAGTCCGTCGGGACCGACCGGGATAGGCGTGAATGCCACCGTCGTTGTACCGGGGAGAGGCTGGACGGTTCCCCCCGTGGCGGGCTCCCCGCTCCCTGCCCAGACCACTCGACCCGTGACAAGGATCCTCACCACAGCGCGGGGGGGCGCCTCACGAGGCGCGACAACCGTGGGCCCGGCATCCGGCGACGCGCCAGACTTTCCGACTAGGCCAACTCCGCTGTCCCGAGACCAGGGCTCCGCATCAGAGTGCAGGCGAGCTCCGTCGCCGACGGAGGGCCTCGTCCCGTCCGGTGTCTTCATCAGGAACCAGGCGATCCCGAGAGCGCACATCGCCAGTCCCGCGACGAGGCAGACAAGTCGCATGACTCGACGCCGTGATCGTAAGGCAACCACGTCTGTGGATTCGAGGCGGCTTACGGCTGGTCGATCTTGGGCTGACTCAGCACCATACGGAGCGTCCCCGAAACCCACGCGGCCGTCTGCTCCTGGGACCACGGGTTCTGCACGGTGTGGACATATGTGTACTCCGAATCGTTTGACCCGACCCACGAGCCCTCGGCCTCAAGACTCGCGGAGATTCGAATCACCGGCGCCGTGGTGCCATAGGACGTCTTAGAGCCACTCTTGTACGAGATGCTGGTCGTGTGCGGCATGGCATCGTTGTCGATGAGCGATTCTGCGTACTGGTGATCGCCGTGCCCAGTGTCTGGTGAGCCGTTGACAGTGACCACGACGTTCTTCGCAAAGACCTCATAGACGCCAATGAACTCGCAACCCGGGGCTACGTTACTGGCCCCCACGCTGTCCCCATCGAACTGCGTGCCCCAGTCGCTGATCCAGTTGACCGGATTCTCGGTCGTCGCGGGATCATTCCACTCGATCCAGATGTCGGTCGGATTCACGCCCGGGAGACTGGCACTCGCTTGCGTAGTAGCGCCGCTGGTCTCGTTGGATCCCTCATTGTAAGTCGATATCTTCCCAATGATCACCAGCTGCGTGGGGTTCGAGCTAGTGGAGGGCCCGAGCACCAAACTGCAAATCGCGCGGACTCCGATGCCACCACTGAGTTGCCAGCCGGTGTCGTCGCCATTGGCCTCGCCATCCGCATTCCAGGCGGATGACTGGCCCGCAAGGGCCAGGATCGCCCCAACTGCTAGGACGCAGACCGCGAGATAGTTGAAATTCGGCATTGGTTTCCCCTCTCGAAACTGTTTACAACTTCTCGGCAGATGGCCTTAGCCGGGCCTGCCCCACACAGGCGTCACCGTACCTGAACCGTCTCTTTCTATGCAAGCCCAACCTCATGTGGCTCCAATGACCTTCGCCCCTCTCAGTGGACACCTACCCGAGCGGGCACAGAGGGGCCGCGATGCCGAGACCTCATGCTCACTACCCGGCGGGCTACCGCCGCAAGATTCCCGCGCTCAGCCCGGTACCCGCTTCCTCCAGCTGGCAGCTCCCTTCAAGCTTCCAACAACTCCAACCGCTTCCAGGCCTCACGCTTGCCGATGCCACGCACCCCGGCCCACGCAGCGAGTGCTTTGGCTCGGGGCTTCGTCTTGCCTTTCTCCCAGTTGAAGATCGTGAGCATGGAGACACCGACGAGCGCGGCGTAGTCCTTCGCTGAGAGCTCCAAGCGTGCTCGGTCCGCCGCGACCCACTTGGGCGAGAAGCGCACGCCCTCGGCAGCCTCAGGCTTGGGAGCAGCCTTTAGGCGGCCCGTCTCCCGCTTGCGAAGGAAGGCGACCTCCCGCTCAAGGCCGGCCACTTTGCGCTTGAGTGCCGCGATGGCGGTCCGGTCCTCAGCGCGGAGCTTCTTGAGCGGACCGACAGCGATTTTGGCCTCCTTGCGGGCGAGGCGGGTGTCCATCGTTCGTACGTTTTTGTATACGCACGCGAGCGACACGATGCGAGTGAACTTTCGCCGAAAACGGTTCGAGTCCATCGAGCAGCATCGACAACCACGAACGATCGACTTCCGCGCGGCTCAAGGAACCGCCAAGTCGAAAGCGCGGGAAGGTCCCGCGCTCCAAACGCTTGTAGAGAAGCCACAGGCCGTTGCGATCAAAGAACAGGATCTTCAACCGATCCCGCCGCTTGTTGGTGAACACGAAGAGATGGCCCGAGAGCGGGTCGTCGCCGAAGTGATCGCGAACGACATGGCAGCCCACGCGCCCCACAGAGGGGCCAGCTTCTGCTTGTAGAAGCCGTGGGTGTCTGCCGACCGGGTGAGCCTGATGTGTGCGAGAAAGCGCTCCAGGGCTTCCTGTGCGTCCACCGTCACCGTCGGCTGGGCCCGCCCCTCCTTCTCCGCCTCCACAGCTTGAAGGTGCATCTTCACCAGCCGCCCATCGCTGGTCCCAAGGGCCTTCGATCGAACACGGCCCTCGGAATCTCGCCACTGGATCGACGCTAGTCGTGCGCCGCTCTTCGTCGTTCGCCACCTGATCCAAGCCATGTTGTCGCCTCCTGCTGACGTAAAGCTGCTGACACGAGGTACAAGCAGCCTACGGAGGGCGGGCGACAGAGGCTCAAAGCCCAGCTATCTGGGCGTTGAAATGGCTCCCCATTCCGACCCCAGGTGCGGAACTGCTCTACGTTTTTGGGCAGCTGGGGAGGTCCACTATCTGGGGTCGCCAATAGGGCGACAAGACTCTAGGTTCGGTCCTGGGGTCGGAATGGGGTCCGCGCAGGGCTCGAACAGGCCGACTGGCCGCTCGGGGTCCAGCTTGTCGGGTACTCGAACAGAAACGAAGGAATGTCATGACGCGGAGCACTCCTATCCACAACGCCGGACGCATCTTGCTCGAGCCGCTATCGGGGGCCCGTCATCAAATCGGCGGTAGAGACCTGTACACGCTGGCCTCCATTAATCTCAACGTCGACCCACGCGGTTCCGCCAAGCGCAGTCTTACTTGAGACCCTGTACTTGCCGGGTGGGAGGGGGACCTGCAGCCCTCCCCCCGTCCGGATCCTCACGCTCCGCTGAGCTCGCGCCCTGCGGCCGTAGCCCTCACCCGGATCCAGGCGCCTGATCTTCATCACTGCTCGAGACGTCTCGGATCCTGGGGTCGATCCCACCTCACGAACCACAAGCGTGCCAGAGCCACCAAGCAGCGCCGCCGCAGTAAGCCTGACTCGCCCCGAGTCCGGGATTGGGAAGAAGATTGGGCTTACAGGAAGATGTGCGGGCGTGAGGGCGGATACTGAAAGGGCCTGCACACCCCAGGGCACCCATACAGACACGCTGCTTGTTGAGGCCACATCCGTCCACCGATACCGGACGCTGGGGTGTTCGCCGCGGTCAGTCTCCGCACCGTCGGGTCCCTGGGTCGCGGATGGGCTTACGGAACTGACGGCAAGGGAGCCAAGCGCCGCGTCTCCTAGTTCTGGCCCGAGCGAGCCGACATGAAACAAGAGTTCAACCACCCTTCCGTCGGGGACGGTGAGTGCCACAGGACTCTGCGACTGGCTCGCCCGCACCTCCACACGGGCCCGGGCCACGGTCCCGCCGGAGACGGTCGCGCGAACCAGGACGATAGAAGGCGTCGATGCATAGAGGGTGAACTCTTCATTCGCGGGCAACTCAGCCACGTAGGGGCCTCCGACGTCCTCCCTCATGCGTCTCGCCGCGCCACTGGACTCAGCGGGTAGTTCAGAACGGGTTGAGATCGTCGCCGCTCTCAGAGTCGCCCGAAATGGAAACACCTTGGCGGGCTGCGAATCCAGGAGCAGGCGCAGCCGACGTGACGGTCGCTCGGACAAGACCACCGTTCGCTCGATAGAGCCGCCACCGGAAAGGTCGACCAGCACACTCACTACTTGGTGCCGCGCTGAACCGATTGCGAGGTCAAGCGACCCTAGACCGCGACTCAGGCCATGAAGCCTAAGGGTGCCATCCATCTTCGCGCGTAGGTACACCGACGAGCCTACCGCGTCATGCCACTCCGCATCCGGCAGGTCGGACGCAGCGGCATCCGGGAGAGGCTGAAGCCCCACCAGATGGGTGAGGGGATAGTCGAATCCGACCCACGCGCCCGCAACGGGCCCGCCTTGCGCGTCGACCACCCGGAGTCGGAGGGGGACGGCGGCACCTCCGGCCCGCACGTCGCCGAAATCCAGGGTCGCGCCGACAGATAGTTCCCGCCTTGATGTAGGTGCACCGAACGCACCGTCCGGACTCCGAGCATAGAGTTCGATGCGCCCGTACCGCTGCGCGAACATCACCTTGCCGGACGCGTCGCTCGTGAACTCCTGGTGAGTAGACAGCGACGCGTCGGCCTGTCCAGCGCGAACACGTCCGGGGCCGCTGTTGCGGCACAACACCACAGCGTTCCGTACCGGCCGTCCCGTCGCATCCACAACTCGCGCCGTCACCGCCCCCGCCTTGAGCAGGACGATGCTTGCTTCGCAGCCACCATGCCAGCGGACCCAGGGTACTAGGTGCGGGAGAGAGGCCTCTTTGGAGGCATCCATGCGGGCGAGCAGGCACAGGTAGGGCGCGCCGTCAGAAGACAGTAGCGGGAACTCAATCTCGAAACGCCCGGTCTGGTCGGTATGCGCGCTCCCAAGAACATGGGAACGCTCGCCAAGCCTCGCCGTCACATGCACGCCGTCGCCGGCTGCCTGCCCATCGGACCGACGCACGGCTCCAGAGATGCGTACCGTCAGCGCGGCGGGTGTTGGCGGCTTGTCACTGTCGGTGACCTGTGGAGAGTCCGCCCCCTTCAGCCCTGGCCTGCTGGACCCGTTGGCGTCCGGTTCTATTGGCACCATCTCGCCGCCGGACGGTGTCGGGGAGATCCGGTCTTCCGGTTCTCCGAGCCAACTCCACAGCCCAAGACACAGACAGAGAAGCAGGACGACTGCAAGAAGCACGCTCCGCCGTTGAAACTGGAGCGAGAAGGGGTCCAATACTATTCGTCCGCGTACATGGTTGAGTAGTCGCCGCCCTTAAGGGCGACCTTCCAGCCGGCAACCAAGGCATTGACGCCGCTACCGTCCTTAACGATAGACCTGTAAGCGTACTGGATCTTCACGCGCTTCAACTGCGAGCTGAAGGTCACGCCGGCTACAAAGTCCTCTGCGGTTGATGTGATTATCTGCGGCGCATCGGGGGAAGGCTGCGCTGCCGGTGGCGTGAAGGGGGTGTGGCCCGCCTTCACCTTGCCGAGGACGTTGTGAATGGGTTGCTGCTGTGCATCTTCTTCAAAGACCAGATCCTGTACGACCCAGTCGGCTCCCCCGATCTTTGCTTCGACTATGGGGATCAACTCCTCGACTTCGACCGTCACCTTCCAGTGCCATGGCGACCCCCCGTTCATCTGCGCTGATCCGCCTAGGACCTGGGTCGTGTCCTTAGTCAAGACCAAGTTGTGATTGTTTAGGTTGCCGCCCGTCCGATAGAACTCGTGTTCGAATGTCTCTAGCGTTTCGGTGTCCGGAATGCTGCAAGACTCCGTCGTCCCGGTGGGCCATTCTGCCCCATAGTGGCCCACTCCAGTGCCGAGGTGGCGCCCCCCCGGGTCGGAGGCGAACCACTCCGTGAGCGTACCGTTCCACCCAATGATGTCAGGAACTGCAAGGTTGCCACAATCGCAGGCGACCTTTTGGTCCGGCTTTTCGGCGCTGAAACCCAGCCAGCTGTAGGCGCCGGCGGCTGCGGCGAGCGTCGCGAGCAAGACCGGTACGACGACAAGGTGTATAACATTGCGCATGGCGTTCTCCAGGAAGGCTGTTGGCTACCATTACCATCCCTAGAACTATAGATGGTGTCAAGGGTGTCCCCCTTCAATCTCACCCCGCTGCGCTTCGAGAGTGAATCCGCCCTTCCTGCACGACGCCTGGCATGACTACTTTGGGCGCGCGAACAGGCGCACCTCCGTGCTCCGCCTCACGACCTTCTGGCCAATCTGTTCGAGTTGCCGACGCCGAGGATAGCCGATCTCCCGACCGCGCGCTTCCCGCCGTCGCGGTTGCCGTCAATCTGCGGGGATGTCCACGCCCCGCACGCAGCGCACCTACGACCACCGCCTGATCCGTCTCGTCCGAGACACGGGCGACGCCACGATCGCCACGCGCATCGGTGTCCCGCGCTCGACTGTCGCGGGCTGGCTTCGGCGGTCCAGCCCGCAGGTCGTCACGACTGCCGTTCTGGGCGAGTCCGCAGCCGATCTCCGCGTCCATGTCGCCCGACTCGAGAAGCGCGTTCGACGCCTCGCCGCAATGCTCCGTGTCGTCTTCGCCCTCGTGCGAGTCCTGAAGACCGATCTGACGCGCCTTCGAGTCCCGGACGGCGCCGACAAACATCGGCTGCTCCGCGCCATCGAACGGTCGCGTCGCGTGCTGGGGCTACGGCGGATCCTTCGAGCGATCGGCCTCTCGCCGTCCCGATTGAGTGCGTGGCAGCGCGCGGCCAAGGGCTGTGAGTTGGATGACCGGTCTTCATGTCCGGGGTTCTCACCGCAGGGACTCACCGCCGACGAAATCGCGAAGATCGGAGAGATGGTCAAGTCACCCGAGTACCGTCACGTCCCCACCGGCCGGCTCGCTCTGCTCGCCCAGCGCATCGGCGCGGCCTACGCCTCGGCCTCCACTTGGTATCGCTTGGTTCGAGAGCGCGGATGGCGCCGACCGAGGCTCCGCATCCATCCCGCAAAGCCGCGGGTGGGCATCCGCGCCTCGAAGCCCAACGAGATCTGGCACATCGACGCCACGGTGATCCGCCTGTTTGATGGCAGTCGCGTCTATCTCCACGCCGTGATCGACAACTTCTCAAGGCGGATTCTGTCGTGGTGCCTGAACCGCACATTCGACGCCGGCTGCTCGGCCGACCTGCTGGTCAAGGCAGGTGCGCACCTCGTGGCGGAGGACTGCACGCCGAAGCTACTCGTCGATGGCGGCGTGGAGAACTACAACAAACACGTCGATGCCGTTGTGGACTCCGGGC
>JAJDEM010000045.1 GCA_029259795.1 Planctomycetota bacterium | reverse complement strand
GGACGAGGATCATTGCGGTGTTCATCATGGTTCTCCGATTCCTGGGGCTTCGTTTCGCTTCACGAGGGATGTGGGCCTTGGTGCTTGGCGATTGCATGCCCGCGCCGGCGGGCCCAGAGGGGCGGCTAGTCGTCGTCGCAGCCGTCGTCGTCGCAGGCGTAGGCCGCGTCGGCGGTGAGGGTCAGGGCGGCGGCGGTGGTGACGCCCAGGGCCAGGGCGTCAGAGCGCGCGGCCTGATCGAGGCGCCTGATCGCGCCTAGCGACCTCGCGCTGTGCGCGCCCGCTCGAGCACGTCGCGATAGCGGGCAGCCGTCTGGCGGCCGAGAACAATGCGGTCGTGGATCCAGACCACCGGCACGGCCGTGACGTGCGCGTCGCGCGCCTCTGCGCGCAGGCGGGCCACCACCGACGCCACATCCGCCAGCGCAGCATCGATCTGCCTGACCTCCAGGGCCGTCGTCGCCGCGAGCGCGGCGCGGTCGAGCGCACCCTCGCCGGCGTGCTCGACCGCCGTGAACAGCGCGTCGGCCAGGGCGGTGGGGGAGGCCCCCCGTCCCGCCAGCGCGGCGTAGACCACGGCGGCCTCCTGGGCAGCAAGCGCGCGCTTCACCGGCACCGGGCGCAGCACATGAAGGGCGCTCGCGCCCTCCAGCGCGTGGCCGAGCGTTGCATGCGTCTTGCGACAGAACGCGCAGCCAAAGTCGGTGTACTCCACCACCGTCAGGCGATCCGGCGCCCACGCGGCACGCACGACGTCGGGCACCTCCAGCGGGGGTTTCCACGCCGCGAAGCCGTACGGCACGACCAACGCCATCACCACCGCAGTGATCCACGCAGCCTTGCGGCGGATCGGCGCCCGACCCGACGCGAGGAGTGCGGCTCCGGCGCCGACGACGGCTGCTCCGTCCACCACGAGGCAGTAGGCGCAGACGCGCCCGTAGCTCACGACCTGGATCACGACCAACATGACGGCGGCGAGCCCGCCCACGCCAGCAGCGACGCGCGCCAAGCGCGGCGCCGCGAACGTGAGCACGAGCACCGAAAGGAAGCCCGCGACGCCCAGGGCGGGTAGCGGCAGCCCGAGGATGCGGCCATAGGGCGACTGGCGTAAGTACTCACAGGACGAGTCGTAGCCGCACACGGCCGGTCGTTCACCCAACTCGTCCGCGAGCAGGAGGGCCGACGCGCCCAAGGCGAGCAGGCATGCGCAACGCAGCACGAACCACGCGACGGCTCGGCTTCTGCTACGGGTGGCTTCCGCATGGTCCATGAACGCCTACGGCAGGAACGGGTCGAGGTCGCTCAGCAGCTCCTCGAGCGCTTCCTCGTCGCTCACCGTGGCGCGTAGTTCACCGACGAACAGCTCTCCGATCTTCTGGCGCGCGCGGAACCGCAGCATGGCGAGCTTCTCCTGGGGCACACCGAGCCGCTCGTGCAGGTCGGGGCTGCCGTCACCGTGGCTCAGGATGAGGTCCTGGATGATGTCCGCGTAGACACCACCCCACTTCGCGGCGCCCTCGCCACCGCGCAGGCGCTTGAGGGCGGCACTCATGGCGATGGCCACCAGCCCCTTGTCGAACGAGGCGAGCGCCGGATCGTCGCGCTCGGTCCCGACCCCCTCCAACACGGCGTCGGACTCGGTGCCCTTCGGCCTGCGCTTGGCCGCCAACTCCTTGTCCAACCAGTCATGCACGAAGCGGCTGAGATGGGTAGTGATCCAGGCGCGGAACTTGCGGACCTCGCCGCCTTCCACGGCCAGCTGACCGCTCGACATGTTCTTCTCGAGGAAGTCCTGCACGATCACGGAAGGCGTATCCGCGTCGGCTGCCACGTAGCCGATGCGCTTGAGGTAGCCGTGGACGAATCTCCGTAGCGCCGGCGTGTAGGTCTGGCACAAGTGCTCCCATGAGTGCAGCCAAGTGGGGTCTTCCTGCGTCGAAGGCGGTGGCAGCAGGGTGCGCCGCGTGACGATCGATCGCAGGTTCTGGCTGGGCTCGAGGATCCGCATCTGCGCCCATCCTAGCGGGCGGCGGATGCAACAGAGTGGTTGCACTTATTCGGCCTGTGGGTGACCTTGCTCGGCGTGAGTGCCTTTGATCGTCTCCCGCCGCGCGACCTCCTGCTGGCCGACTTGGCTGTGCAGGCGGGTCTCGTGGATGCGGACACGGTCGCTGATCTGATCCGCGCGCGCCTCCGGGCCGAGCAGGCGAGTGACGAGGACCTCCTGGACGCCATCGAACGGGTCGTGGATCTGGATCCCGCCGCACGGCTCCGCCTGGAAGCCCAGGTCGACGCCGACTCGCGCGCCCAGAGCATGGATGCCGCGACCGCTGCGGTCTCCCGTCCCCTGCGCGAGGCCCTGCGCACACGCGTCGCGGCGACCCTCGCGCCCACGGCGGCGGAGGCGGGTAGCGCGCCGCCGCTGCGCCGCATGCCCGAGGGGCGCTACCGCGACTTCCTGCCGGTGGGCGAGGGAGGCATGGGCATGGTCTACCTGGCACTCGACGTGGAACTCAACCGCGACGTCGCCGTCAAACTGGTCCGTCCGCCCGACGGCGGTGACGGCATCAGCGGGCCAGCGCAGACCTCGCCTCGCAGCACGACCTCCGCTGCCGCCGAAGCACGCTTTCTCCAAGAGGCGTGGGTCACGGGCATCCTGGAGCATCCGGGCATCGTGCCCGTCTACGAGGTCGGGCGCACGCGCGTGGGTGTGCCCTACTACACGATGCGCTTCGTTCGAGGCTCGCGGACCTTGCGCGAGGCGATCCACGAAGCGCGCGCCTCCGACACTGCCGCGCGCCTCGCGCTCGTGGAGCCTTGGCTAAGGGTGTGCGACGCCATCGGCTATGCCCACGCACGCCAGGTCATTCACCGCGACCTGAAGCCCGAGAACGTCGCTCTCGGTGACTTCGGCGAGGTGGTCGTGCTTGACTGGGGCTTGGCGCGCATGGGCGGCGCGGCCGAAGGGTCGGATGCCCGATTCCGCGAGGGCTTGGCGGATCTGCGCGAGGGCGCGGAGTTGGACACCATGGAGCAGGCGCTTGGCACGCCAGGCTACATGGCACCCGAAGCGTTACTTGGCGACATGGACGCCATGGGACCGACCGCGGATGTCTACAGCCTGGGGGTACTGCTCTTCGAAGCGCTCACAGGGCGCCGGCCGTTTGAGTTCCGCACCTTCCTTGACTACTCCAAGCAGGTGGTTCAAGCCGACGCCCCGCCCGTTGCCACGGTGGACCCCGGCGTGCCCTCGGGGCTGGCGGCGCTGTGCGACCGGGCCCTGGCCCGAGAACCCAGCGCGCGGTTCGAGGACGCGTCGGCTCTGGCGGACGCCGTACGCACCTGGCAGACGGACAGCGAGCGCGAGCGCATCGTGGAGCGCCACCGGATCGCGGCCGAGACCGCCCTCACCGAAGCGGCAGCGCTGCGCGGCACCGCCCGGCTGCGGCTGCTAGAGCGTGTGGTTGCGGCGTGTGCCCGGATCGACGAGGCGGCCGGCTCGCCGGAAGCCGCCGCCGATTTGCTCATGCGCGCACGGAGCCTGCGGCGCGAGGGTCTTGCCCAGGAGGCGCACGACGCACGGCGGCGTACGCTGCGCCGCGTCACCGTGGGCGCCGCGATCGCGCTGGTCGTGTTCGGTGCGGTGATCGCCCTCGTCCTGGAGTCGAAGAACGCCGATCTGCGCACATCGCGTGACCGGGCCGAGGCGCAGGAACGGCTCGCGTCGGAGGAGCGTGACCGTGCGGAGGGCATCGTCAACTTCCTGGTCGCCGACGTGCGCCTGGGGCTCGATGAGATCGGACGCCTCGATCTGCTCGACGACGTCGTCGAGCGGGTGATGGCGCACTACGAGGAACGCCTGACCAGCGCTGGCGGAGGACTCCGCCCTGAAGAGCGCCGTGGCTACGCGCATGCCATCGGCGGGCTGGCCGAGGTGCTCGACGAGCGGGGGCGCTCCGGCGAGGCGCTGCTCGCCATCGACAAGGCCATGGACTTGCTGCAGGGGAGCAAGGCGATTGAAGACCGGCACGAGCGGGCTCGGCTGCGCCTGCAGCGCGGCATCGTGCGCGAGAACCGCAAGGAAGACGTCGGTGCACGCAGCCACTACGGGGCGGGCGTCGCTGAGTTGAGGGCGCTTGCGAAAGAAGACCCCGCCTCGGCTGACATCGCCATCGACTTCGGCCGCGCCCTGCGCCGGCTCGGCGCCATGGAGTTCAAGCGCGGCGAACTCGACCGCGCGGCCGTCGCGTTCGCCGAGTCTCGCAGCGTCTTGGACGCCATCGACGCATCGGGCCTGAGCGATGTCCGCAAGGGGCTCTGGCTGCGCGAGCGCGCCGAGCGCTGCCACAACGAAGCAGGGATGGGACGCGTGCAGCTGAAGCGCCAGGTGGACCACGCACGCATCGAGGAAGCCACCGGCTTGTGGGAGGAGGCCTACCGGCTGCGGCCGCAGGATCGACGCATCGCAACCGGCTATGCACGCTCCCTGAGCGCGCTGGGCGGGGTGCACTACGAGGCCGGTCGCTACGCGAAGACGGTCGAACTCAACCGCCGGGCGCATCCGATCGCCGAGCGACTCCTGGGGTTGGCCCCGGACTCCGTGCCCGCCCGCCAGATCGTTGCTGGGCTCATGCTCAACGAAGCGTGGGCCCTGATCGCCCTGGGGCGGCTGGCCGCGGCGATCGATGTCCTGGAGCGCTGCCTGGCCATCGAGGAGGAACTCGGCCGGCTGGACGAGGAATCGGGCTCCGCCGCGAGGCGCTTGGTGGGCGTGCGGGTCGCGCTGGGTCGTACGCAGGTTCGCGCGGGCAGGCCTGAACGCGCGGTCCCCCTCCTGCAGGAGGCCGTGGCGGCCTTCGACGGGCTGGCCCGGAAGGAGCCGGCGAACGACGTCCTCCAAGCCGGCGCGGCCCAGGTACGCCTGGACGCCGCCACCGCCCTGGTGGCCGCGGGGCAATCGGCCAAGGCCTACACGCTGCTCGAGCAGGCGGAGATGCGTCTTGCAGGTGTGCTTGAGCACCAGCCGGACAATGCACGCTGGGCCGACCTTCACATCGCGGCGCTGCTTGCACGGGCCGAGCTGGATCTGGAGGGGGGCCGCTACAAGCTCGCTCGCCAGGCCGCTCGCCAAGGTGGCGACGAGGCCGGCAAGCGCAACGATGCCGGCGAGGACGGCGCCTGGCTCCTGAAGCTCGCCGATGCGCGCCACATCGAAGGCGAGGCCCTGTGGCATCTGCAGGGTCCGCACGCGGCCTACCCTGTCTTGGAGGACGCCCGGCGGCTGTTCCGTGCCGGTCTGGCCGCACGGCCGGGCGCGCGCTCGGCGCGGACGCGCTTCTGCGAGACCCTCGTCGCCGAAGCGCGCATGCGGCGCGCGGACGGCGTACGCAAGGAGCCGACGGCGCTCCTGGACGAAGCCGTCACGCGACTGCGTGCGATCACCATCAAGGCGCCGGAGGAACGCCCGACCGTGCGCGCCTTCCGCGCGGCACAGGCTGCGCTAGCCGACGTCCACGAGGAGCACCTGCGTCTTCCCGACGCCGTGGTGCCGCGTCGCGAGCTGGCCGCCGTGCTGCACGCGGAGGCTAGACAGTCGCCCCAGGACATGGAGGCTGCGATCGCAGCGGCGGACGCCGCGAGAGCATGCGGCGTGTTACTGCTGGAGACGGGGCCGCTCGGCGAAGCATTGGCGCATCTCGAACGCGCGCGGATTGGGTACGAGGGCGCATTGTCGTATGGCGAGAAACCCGACGGCATGAACGCGAGTCTGGCCAACACGCTTGAGGGACTCGTGCGAGGCCTGGCGGCAGCGTCGCGACCTGACGAGGCACGCGGGATGTTGCAGCGACGACTCGAGCTGCCCGACGCAGCAGCCGCCGGCGGCGCGAGCGTACGTGGGCGCGTGGTGGCGTGGCGCGAGGCCATTCAGGCACTCGCGGAGAAGCGAGCCGTCGCGGGCGCCATGGCCACCCGGCTCGTAGCACGGATCCTCCGGAGTCGGGGCGTGCCGCGGGAAGCCCTCGACGCCCACCGTCTCCTGCTCGTTCTCCCGTCCGGAGAAGGTGTCGCCGCGGACCTCCGGTTCGCCGCGCGCCTGGCGTCGGCGTTGGCCAGCGAGCCCGGCCTCTCACAGGAGGCTCGCGAAGCGGCACTCGCCACGGGGCTCGAGTTCGTGGCTGCGGAGCGTGCGCTACGCAGCACACATCTAGCGCAACTGGACGTCGCGTTGGCCGGGGCGGCTGCCGCCGCCAGTCGCCGAGCAACGAGCGCGGCGCGCGCGAGCGAGGGCGCCTGGCTCACGGACCTACGTGCCGGCGATGCCGCGCTGGCACCCCTGCGTACGGATGACCGCTTCGAGGCGCTCTTCGCGCGCTGAGCTGTTGGGGTTATTCCTCGCAGTCGGCGTCGTCGCAGGCGTAGGCCGCGTCGGCGGTGAGGGTCAGGGCGGCGGCGGTGGTGACGCCCAGGGCCAGGGCGATCATCAGGGCGATGGCGAGTGTCTTCATGGGAGGGGTCCTTTCGGGGGTTGGCTTCTGGCAGGGATGTGGGCC
>JAJDEM010000044.1 GCA_029259795.1 Planctomycetota bacterium | reverse complement strand
TGCGGCTCGACCGGGGCGGCATGGCCATCAAGGTCGAAGGCTTGGTGGCGAGGCTGCAGCCGCAGCCCTACCTCCTCGGTGCGAAGGACGCGGCGGCGGTGATCCTGCACAGCCCGGAGTACGAGCGCGCCGGTGCGACGTATCGACCCCGCGCAGCCGACGTCAAGCGCATCAAGGCTGGAGCCAAGGAGATCGAGGTCGTCGTGTTCTTTGGCTCGTGGTGCCCGACCTGCCGGCGCCTGCTACCCCGCATCCTGCGCGTGGACGAGGCGATCGCCGGAAGCAAGATCACCGTCACCTACTACGGCTTGCCCAAGGGCCAGGCGATGCGTCGGGATCCCGAGGCTCGCAAGCGCGGCATCAAGCGCATCCCGACCGGCGTCGTCCTCGTCGACGGCAAGGCCGTCGGCACGATCACGAGTCGCGGCTGGGGTCGCCCCGAGCAGGCCTTGGCGGCCTTGATCCGCTAGGCCTGGGTCCGCTAGGCCTGGCGGCGTGCTCGCTGCGCCTGGCGGCGAGGCTGCCGCGCTACGCAGTCTCCGTGTCGCCACCCAGGACCGTTTTGTGGACGATGGCTGCCAACACGGCCCCAACGATCGGCGCGACCCAGAAGAGCCACAGCTGGCCGAGGGCATCGGCCCCCGCGATCAACGCCGGGCCCGTGCTGCGCGCGGGGTTCACCGAAGTGTTCGTGACCGGGATGCTCACGAGATGGATGAGGGTGAGGCAGAGACCGATGGCCAGCCCCGCCATGCCGGGCGAGGCAGCCTTTGACGTCGCGCCGATGATGACCAGCAGGAAGAAGAACGTCATCGCGACTTCGCAGATGAGGGCGGCGACCATGCCGTAGCCATTGGGCGAGTGGTCCCCGTAGCCGT
Organism: Planctomycetota bacterium; assembly: GCA_029259795.1. Classification (GTDB taxonomy): domain Bacteria; phylum Planctomycetota; class PLA2; order PLA2; family JAEUHO01; genus JAHEIK01. Next base: position 41,042 of record JAJDEM010000044.1, on the reverse strand, counting down.
TGCTCGCGAAGCCGCCAACCTCCCATGCGGGCGCGCCCGGCGGCATCTGGATGTTCGAGGCGATGAGGAAGATGATCCCGGCGCCGACGATGCCGCCGAGGACTTGCGCGATGACGTAGCCGAGAACTTCGTTCTTCGGATGACGTCCCGCGGCGGCAAGCCCGATCGTGACAGCCGGGTTGAGGTGGCATCCGGAGATGTGGCCGATCGCGTACGCCATGCTCACCACAGTGAGGCCGAACGCGATGCTCACACCGACCCAGCCCACGCTGGCGCCCGCGAGGATCGCCGTGCCGCAGCCGCCAAGGACGAGCCAGAGCGTGCCGAGGAACTCAGCGGCCAACTTCTTCTGCATCGGTGCTCTCCGGGTGGGGGAGCGCTCAGCGTAACGAAGTCAGGGCGCGTCCGCCATCCAGCGGAATCAGGCCACCCGTGATCCAGCGACTCTGTCCGCTCGCGAGGAAGAGGATCAAGTCGGCAGCGTCCTGGGGGGCGCCGTAGAAGCCGAGGGGGTGCGTCTCTTCGCTGCGCGCAAGGAAGGCGTCGTAATCCGGGACGGTGTTCGTGGCCTTGTGGAGGTTGGTCTTCACGACGCCCGGGTTGATCGCATTCACGCGTACCCCGTGCGGGGCCAGCTCGAGCGCGAGACACTCTGTCAGACGGTCAAGCCCCGCTTTGGCCACGCAGTACGGTGCGATGCCCGGGTAGGGGCGGGTCCCCGCCACGCTCGACACGTTGACGATCGCGGCCCCGGTTCGACCCTTCAGGTGCGGGATGGCCGCGCGCGCAAACAGGAAGGGGCCCGTGAGGTCGATGTCGATCAGCCGCTGCCACTCCTCGAGGCTCGTGTCCTCGAGCGGCCCCGCGCCGATCACCCCCGCGTTGTTCACGAGGATGTCCAGGCCGCCGAAGGTCGCCACGACCGCGGCGACCGCCTCCGCCGCGTGAGCCTCGTCGCGCACATCCCCAGGCAGGGCCAAGGCGCGGCCGCCGAGCGCTTCGACCCGGGCGGCTGCTTCCGCCAGTGGCTCGGCCCGACGACCGGTGAGGGCGACGGTGGCGCCTGCACGCGCAAAGGTCTCGGCGGTGGCGAGGCCGATGCCGGAAGAGCCGCCGGTAATGAGCGCGACGCGCCCTTCGAGTGCACGGGACGTAGCCATGGGGGCTCCTTCACATTCGGGCTCTGAGGCCCGTCCGGACGGTACCAGTGGGGTATAGAAGGAAGAGAGAACAACACGATCGAGTCGCGGCTCCGGGGCGTGGGAGGCGGGCGGCGCGGTCGCACGTCCCCCCAACGATCGAGGCCCCATGCCCACCATGCCCACGCCCCTGGCGAGCGCGCGTCGCTGCCTGCTCGTCTTCTCGCTCCTGTTCTTCCTTCCCACGTGTGGCGGTGCTTCTGGGGGCGACCCGGCGGCGACGCCACCCGGCCCCGTGTCGATCGGACTCGTCCCGCTGGCGACGGGGCTTCCCCCGCCCGTCTTCCTCACGCATGCGGGGGACGGCTCCGGCCGACGCTTCATCGTGCTCCAGACGGGGCAGATCCGCATCCTGGACGGTACGGACACGCTGCTGGCGGCGCCGTTTCTCGATGTCGCGGGCCTGATGGTGACCCTGGACGGTGGCTTCGACGAACGCGGCCTGCTTGGGCTTGCCTTCCATCCCCAATACGCGAGCAACGGTCGCTTCTACGTGCGCTACAGCCGCACGCGCGCCGGCGCGATGGGCGAGCCCTGCTTCGGGACCCCGCGCGGCTGCCACACATCGGTGCTGAGTGAGTTCACGGTCACGGGCAATCCCGTCACGAACAACGTGGCCGATCCGAGCTCCGAGCGCGTGCTCTACACGGTGGATCAACCCGAGTTCAACCACGATGGTGGCTCCGTCGTCTTCGGCCCCGACGGGTTCCTCTACTTCAGCCTTGGCGATGGTGGCGGCTCGGGCGACGGCTTGGGCTCCGTCCCCGGCCTCCACGGGCCGCTCGGCCATGGCCAGGACATCACGACGCCGCTGGGCGCGATCCTGCGGATCGACGTCGACACGGTCCCGCCGATGGGCCAGAGCTATGTGGTGCCGCCGACCAACCCGTTCGTCGGCGTCACCGGCGTCGATGAGATCTATGCATACGGCCTGCGCAACCCGTATCGCCTGTCGTTTGACGACGGCACGGGCGGAACGAACAAGCTCCTCTGCGGCGACGTCGGCCAGGGGCTGCGCGAAGAGCTGAACGACATCGTGCTCGGCGGAAACTACGGCTGGGCGACCCGCGAGGGGTTCCTCTGCTTCGATCCGCTGAACCCGACGGCGCCGCCCGCAGGCTGTCCCACGGTGGGCCCGTCGGGTGAACCGCTGCTCGACCCGGTACTCGACTACGACCACGGCCTCGGTGTCTCGATCATCGGCGGTCATGTCTACCGCGGGCCCGGGGTGTCCGCGTTGAGCGGCCTCTATGTCTTCGGCGACTGGGCTTCGGACTTCGGCAATCCCGTCGGACGGCTGTTCGTCTGCGCCATCGCGGGGCCGTCGGCGTGGCAGCGGCGGGACATCCTGGTTCAGCCGGGGCCTGCGCCGTTGCCCGGCGCGCTCATGGGCATCGGCAAAGACGAGGGCGGCGAACTCTACGTCCTGACCAGCGGGGCGATCTCTCCGCTGAGTACGTCGGGCACGGTCTCACGGGTCATCAGCGCGCCCTGAGGGACGTCCATGCGCTCTCGGAGCTAGCTGAGGACGCCGGCTGCCACGGCGCTCACCGTGCGGGCGCCTCTTCCATCCCAAGGGCGTCGGGGCCTATCGCGGGGTAGGATCCGCCCCCGAAGGAGGGCTCCCATGAGTGACGACAGCGCGAAGAAGCTCGGCTCGATCGTGTGGCGGGACTTGACGGTTCCCGATGCCGACGGCGTACGCGACTTCTACAGCGAGGTTGTCGGCTGGGCCGCGAAGCCGCACGACATGGGCGAGTACAACGACTACGAGATGATCGCCTCCGGCACCGGCGAGTGCGTGGCCGGCGTCTGTCATGCGCGCGGCGCCAACGCGAACGTGCCAGCGCAGTGGATGATCTACGTCACCGTCGCGGACGTCGAGGCGAGTGCAAAGCGCTGCGTCGAGCTTGGCGGATCGGTTCTCGACGGGCCTCGCCCCATGGGGGCCAAGCCCTTCTGCGTCGTCCGCGATCCGGCAGGCGCGACGCTTGCCCTGATCGAGGGCTGAGCGTCCCCGCATGGCGCGAGTCAACAACGGCAACCTCCTGCAACACGCGATCGAGTGCCACGCCGCGGCCACGCTTGCGACGGAGGGAGCGGGGCTCTACTTGGTCGCCACCCACGCCATGGCGCCCTTTGAAGCGGCGGAACGCCCCGACCCGCACGAGCACAATCGGGCGCTCCGCGATCTGCTCGGGGCCGTCGCATGCCTCCCGCCGGAAGCAGCCGACGCCTCCTCGCACGCGGTGATGCGCGCGTACGCGCACGCCGCCGCAACCACGGGGCACTATCCGAACACCGCCGAGTTGCTTGCCGCACTCCTCGGGCGCGAGCGCATCGCCGGCCTCCTCTGTGAGGTCGACCCGGCCAAACGTGCAGCCCTTGCCACCGCCTGGGCGGGCACCGCGGTCCGGATCGAGGGGCGCCCGTGGCGCGAGCTCGTTCCCTCCCTGCTGCCGCCGCCCGATCTGGACCGACCGTGGCTCTTCACGATGGACCCCTACACCTGGAAGCACGGCGGGGAGTGCAAGCAGGTCGAGCTGGGTCCGCATCTCGAGCCGAAGGACTTCGACGCCCTGCGCCGCACGCTCGGTGCGTACGTGGGCTCGGCGTTCGCTGGTGCGTTCACCGCCTTCGTCTACGGCGTCGACGAGAGTCACGCGAGGAGCTTCCGGAAGGCTGCCCTGAAGCTGGCCGATCGTCTGGGCCTCGCGCGCGTCATCGTCGGGGTCTCTGCCCCGGATGGGCAGCGCCATCTGGGTGCCGTGCTCGCCTCCGACCCGGACCTGCCCGCCGAGACGGCGGAGGCTTGGCACGAGGCCGCCTCCACTCTCGGACTCGCCTGACCCCCCGTACCCGCCCGGGAACGCTCCGCGAGTACGATGCGCCCATGCTGCTGCATCGACTCTCCTGGCTGCTGGTGCTCGTCTTCCTGGGCCTCGGCCTGGCCACCGCGCCGGCCCGTGCGGACGAGGACGAGGAGGAGGACAACCGACGGGACGTGCCGATCGAGGTCACGGGCACTGTCGACCTCAAGGAGGCCGCCGCAACTGGCATGGTCACCCTGAAGCTGAGCTTCAAGGCGCTCGAAGACATCGACCGGCCCTACCGCGTCGAGCTCCGCCTCCTGGCCTGGCGGCAGTCCGGCGTCACGCTCGACCATGCGCCCGACCCCGCCGTCGGCACCTGGAAGAAGGGGCAGGTCGTTGCCTACGAGGTGCCCGCGCCCTTGCCCATTCGCGTCAAGCCCGGCGCGCCCATGGGCTTCTGGGTCGGGTTCTACGACCCGAAGGCCGACCGCACCCTCGTCCCGCGCATGGAGGGGCAGCGCTACAGTCACTGGATCCGCGTGGCCCACTTCGACCTGCCCGACTTCGGGCCGCTCGAGGAAGGCCCGCTGGTCGACTCGATCCTCGCGGCCGCCGCCGACCTCGCGAGCAAAGGGCGCCTGGCCGACGCGTGGAGTGCACTCGAGCTCGGCATGCGGCGCTCGGTGGAAGACGGCCCCAAGTACCGCTTCCGGGACGCGATCTTGAAGCTCGGACACCTGCCGCCGCGCCCGATCAGCGTGGTCGAACGCGAGATCATCGCCGGTCGGATCAAGGCCGAAAAGCACCGCTACCTCAAGCTCATCTCGAGCGGCGCGTTCCGCCGCAAGCAGTATCACGCCTCGCTGCGCATTCTCGAGGCCGTGGGGGGCAAGCTCAGCGAGGACGCAGGCGGCGCGGTCATCGGGGCTGTCGACGACGCCGTGCGTACCCAGCGCGACATCACGGATCTCCACGTCCGCATCCTGCAGAGCGCCACCGACGAGGAGAAGGCGCTCGTGGCCTCGGCCGTGAAGGCGAATGGCTACACCAAGGCACTCTTCGAGAAGGCCGAGGCGTGGGCCCGGAAGAAGATGTACGCGCCCGCGAGCCTCGCGCTACGCGGGCTTGCCCTCAACAGTCCCGATGGGGAACTTGGGGGGAGGGCCGTTGCGCGTCGCAAGGCCCTGGACGAGACCTGGCTCAAGGACACGCCCCCCGAGCAGCAACAGGTCGTCGACGATGCCCTGAACCACCCGGTGTGGGCGCGCACGACCGCGAGTGCGTCGCACAAGTTCATCTTCATCGGACCCACGAATCTCGTCGGGACGCTGCCGCCGATGTCGAAGCTCCGCTTCGATCTCGCCTACGTGTTTCTCACGGATCTGTTCGGGCGCAAGCCCAACCCCGGCGGCGATCGCGTCACCGTCTACTTCAAGGAGTTGTGGGACTTCGGCGGCGGCGTCGGCGGCGGCAAGACCATCGACATCGGGAAGGCCATGCCGGACCAGAAGGGCCGGCGGATCGACAACGGCTTGCTCTACCACGAGCTCACACACTGCATCGACGACACGAGTCCGATCATCAGTGGCTGGCGCGAGGGGCTCGCCAACTTTGGCGCGGCCTACGCGTACGAAGCCCTTGGGCAGACGTCGGACAGTCTGCATGGGTTCCAGCGCAACCTCGAGGCCTTCAAGGTGGACTATCTCGAGAAGGACGTCGCCTACTGGCGCATGCACGAGTACGGGCCCAGCGCGGGGTTCTTCCTGCACTTCGTCGAGAAGTTCAGCAAGGTCGGTCGCCTCCACGACTGGAAGCCCTACCGCCAGTTCTTTCGCGAGTACCGGGCGGCCCCGCTCAAGGATGGCCGCATTCCCTACATCGCGCGGGCCGTTGCGTACTTCCTCATCCGAGCGTTCGGCCCCAAGGCGTTCGACGACCTCATTCGCTTCCGGCTGCCGCTGCTCCCCGATGACCGCGACGCCGTGCAGAAGGAGGTCGAGGCGTTCGCCAAGGGCGGCTACGCCATCGAGCGGACCGAGCCCGAGCTGCGCAAGTTCCACGGCTCGCCGATCCCGCGCGACTTGATTGCCGGCAAGATGATGGAGTCGTACCGGCGCCGCGACCACGAGGAGGCGGAACGCGTCAGTCGCGAGGAACTGGGCGTCATCCACGAGTGGAAGGTCATCGGCCCGTTCAAGAAGGCGGGGGTGGGGCCGGGCGCCGGCGTCTTCCCGCCCGAGTACGAGATCGACTACACGAAGGAGTACCCCGGGGAGGCGAACGTCTCCAAGTGGCGGGATCCGCAGCGCCAGGGCGTGGTCTCGCGCGACAGCACGGGCTGGATCCACTTCAACTTCGCCTACCAGGACAACACGGCGACCTACGCGCTCACGTTTCTGACCGTGCCGGAGGCCATGGACGCCTTCATCCACGTCCGCGCGGACGACGACCTGACGATGTTTCTCAACGACCGCCTCGTCGAGAACTACATCAATGCGGGCGGGAACGGCTCGAGGCTGCTGGCGTGGCGCGGGCCCTACGCCCCCGTGCCCGATGCGATGAAGCTCCCCGTGAAGCTCCAGAAGGGGCGCAACAAGCTGCTCGTGAAGGTCCGCAATCGCCGTGGCGATGCGGGGTTCATTCTCGCGATCGCGCAGCCGCGCGGGGCGCCCATCAAGGGCCTGACGGTCGACACCCGCGCCTCGCCGACGGATCAGGGCTCGACGAGCCAGGGCGCGCGCCGGGCCGCCAAGAAGCGCATCGGCTGGAAGTCCGCGTTGAAGATGAACTTCAAGCGCAAGAGCTTCAGCGCGAAACTCAAGCCGGTCGTTGGGAACTGGAAGGTCGTCAACGCACGCCTCGTCGGCCAAGCGACCGACAAGCGGGTCCCGTGGCGCAAGTACACGGTGCGGCCGGGCTTTCCGAAGGACTCGCCGAGCAACTTGATCTGGCTCAAGCCCAAGTTCACGGACGGCATCACGGATCTGCGCTTCACGGCGCAGATCGACTCCGGCGCAAGGGGCCCCAAGTTCGTCATGACCATCCAGGGGGACGGCAGCAAGGACGGCCTCTCCGGTTGGAACCTGATCGTGCATCCCCGCGGCAAGAATCAGGTGGCTGCGCAGCTCGAGCGCTACGACCACCTCTACTTCCAGGTCCCGCCGATCGCCGTGCCCGTGGACAAGGACGGCTTGCGGGAGTTCGAGTTCACCTACTACGACGGGCGACTGACCGTGAAGCTCGGCGGCGTGACGCTGTTCGACGAGACCTCGCTACTCCCCATCCCGCGGAACACGCGCGTCGGGCTGGCCACCTGGGGCCCTCAGACAGGCCTCGCGACGCTGAAGCTCGAGGTTCCGTCGAAGCGGAAGTAGTCGGGAAGCGAAGGCGGCGAACGGTGTAGGGGGCGGGAAGACCGGCCCCGGGTTAGACCCCGGTGATCGCAGCCAGCGCCTCGCGAACCTGATCGACCGTCACGGTCGGGAACGTCGCGAGGCGCACGCACTTCTCGCGCAAGGGGCCGTAGCCCGCGCCGAGCGCAAAGCCCGCTGTGAGGGCTCGGGCCTTCACGGCGGCGACGTCGTCAAACTGCAGGTTGTGCGCGGTGACGGAACGCCAGGCGGGGTCGCGTATGAAGTACGCCTCGTCTGAGACGGCCTCGGCGACGCAGGCTGCCTTGGCGTGGGTGTCGGCGTCGATGCGGGCGAGATCCCAGCGGGCCAGTTGGCGACCCAGCAACGCGATGCCCAGCACGTTGGGCGTCTCGACGGTCTCTCCGACCTTGATGCGCTCGGCGAGGCCCACGAGGTCCTGCCAGCCAGCCACCTGCCGGAGCGGCCCGAGTTCACGCGCACGATCGACAGCGCGCGGACTGGCGATCAGTACGCCGAGTCCGGCCGGAAGGCCCATGCACTTCTGGACGGAGAAGAACCAGAAGTCGGCCAAGGTCCAGTCCATGGCGACCGCACCGAAGGTGGACGTGACGTCGATGGAGAGCAGCGGGTCGGGGTGGCGCTCGCGCAGCGCGCGGATGGTCTCCCACGGCCACATCTGGCCGGTGCTGGTCTCGTTGTGCGCCAGGGAGATCAGCTCGACGACATCGTCGATCCTTGCCTCCTCCGGCAGGAGCGGCTCGTCCCACGCGTGATCGTGAACCGTCGTGCCGATGCCGATCTGGTCGGCGGTCGAGGCGAAGCGGCCCGAGAAGGCGCCGTCCACGAAGTGAAATGAGCGCGCGCGCACCGTGTTGCGCAGGATCAGCTCCATGGCTGCCGTTGCCGACGGCTGGAAGATGACGGCGTAGTCGGCGGGTATGCCCATCGCGCTGCGCAGATTGGCGGTCGTCTGCTTGAGCTCGTTTTGGACTGCGGGCCCGCGGTGGCTCTCCGAGAGAAGGCCGCTGGTGGCCAAGTCGGCGAGGTCCTGGCGGACAGCCGCACTGACTTCCGACGGGCCGATGCCGAGATAGACGATGCTCACCGCGTGCTCCTCCTTGGGGCAGCCCGGGAGGTTAATACAAGATGCGCGTGCGCAGCGTGCCTTCCACAGCCTTGAGCTGGGGCAGGGTGGCGGCCGCGTCGATCTCTGCGACATCCGTGACCACATAGCCCACGCCATTCTGCGTCTGGAGGTGCTGACCGAGGATGTTGGCGTCCTGCGCCGCGAGGACCCCATTGATGCGGGCCAGCACGCCCGGCTCGTTGCGGTGGATGTGGAGGACCCGGTGGCAGTCGTCGTTGGGGGCGAGATTCAACTGCGGGAAGTTCACGGCCCCGGTTGTGGTGCCGCTGTCGCTGTAGGCCGCGAGCTTGGTGGCCACATCGACGCCGATGGACTCCTGGGCCTCCAACGTCGAGCCGCCGATGTGGGGGGTGAGGATGACGTTCGGCACGCCGCGGAGCGGGTTCTCGAACGTCTCGTCTGGTCCCTTGGGCTCGCGGGAGAACACATCCACCGCAGCACCCCCGACCTGGCCGCTGGCCAGCGCCGCCGCCAGGGCGTCGGCGTCGACCACCGTCCCGCGACTCGCGTTGATGAGATGCGCCCCCGGCTTCATGGCCGCGACCTCGGCGGCGCCAATGAGCTTCTCTGTTTGCGGCGTCTCGGGCACGTGCAGGGTGACGAGATCGCTCTCGGCCAGCAAGGCGGCGAGGGAAGTCGTCGAGGTCGCGTTGCCCATGGAGAGCACCGGCTTGACGTCGTAGTAGATGACGTTCATGCCCATCGACTCGGCGAGCACCGAGACCTGGGATCCGATGTGGCCATAGCCGACGATGCCGAGCCTGCGCCCGCGCAGCTCGCGCGCGCCCTTGGCGGTCTTGAGCCAGCCCCCTGCGTGCGCGGTCGTGCTCTTGCGGAAGATGTCGCGAAACAACATGACCGCGAGCCCGATGACCAACTCGGCAACCGAGCGTGTGTTCGAATGGGGAGCGTTGAATACCGGAACGCCCTTGTGGGCGGCGCCGACGAGGTCGACCTGGTTCGTGCCAATGCAGAAGCAGCCGACGCCGGTGAGCCGCTCCGCCGCGGCCAGCACCTCGGCGTCCAGCTGCGTGCGCGAGCGCAGGCCGATGAAGTGCACGTCGGCCACAGCCTCGAGCAGCGCGTCGCGTGGCAAGGCGCCCGACTCCCGCCGGACGTTCGTGTAGCCCCGCTCGCAGAGCACCTCCACCGCGCGCTCGTGGATCCCCTCCAGCAAGAGGAAGCGGATCTGGTCGCGGGGATGGCTGAGGCGTGTCGTTGTCACCGCCAGAGGATCGCAAGGGGCCCCCCCAGCCCGCGGCGCTTGCCGCGCGGGCGGCAAACATGCTAGAACCGCGCCGTTCGCGGTGTTGCAGGGACTGCAGGCGCGGGTCGTGGGGGGGGGTGCCATGGGCGGTCGCGTGGGTTCGTGGGTGTGTACGGTCGTGGGGGCCGGGCTGATTCTCGCTTGTGCGGGGTGCGTGTCCGGGGTGCCTCCTTCGGATGCCAACCGCCGCCTCGCATCGGAGGTGCGCGGCGCGATGCTCTGCACGCCTGCCGCACAACGGTGCGGGGACTGCAATCAGCCGCAGGCTTGGCGGGATCTGGTCTGCGCCGCAGCGTTCGCCCAAGTGGTGGTGCAGGAGTTCGCCGACGCGCCCGACGAGTCGGATCTCAAATCGGGGCCCATCCACGACAGAATCGTCCGAGACCTCTATGACGCTCGCACGTTCTGGCGTCACACGACGGCGTACTCGTTCCAGCCTCCCTCGGTGGTGCTGACGAGTTCCATCGCCTGCTTGGGGGGACGCAGGACGGTCGACATCTGCATTCGACCGTCGTGCTCGACAGCTGACTGCGCTGGCGTACTTCAGGATTGTTCGCTTGTGCTCGTCGTCGACATCGGGGTCGACGACAAGGGACGCTCGATCGCGACGCTGCTCGCGGTCGTCAGCTCGCGCGGCCAGAAGATATTGCAGATCGACGCAACGACCAAGCGTCTTGAACCTGCGGGAAGTCCCTATGACGCGATCCTCGTGGATGACTACGCGAAAGTAAAAATGGGTGAGATCGATTTCCTGCCGGTCAAGCGTTGATCGTCGCGTGCGTGCCTTGGAACTGGGGGGTGAGTGATGAGACTGCTGCATTCGACGTTGGCATACGCCCTTGCGATTCAAGGGGTGCTAGTGCTTGGGGGTCATGGGGTGCAGGTAGCCCTCGCTGATGAGGAGGGGCCTGTGGTGGAGTACGTCCGGGACTCGATTCGGGATGACATCCCCTGTCCCTCCCGCCCGCCGAACGGCGCTGGCGGGATCACCTATGGGGTCGTTGCCGACCCCAGGGCTACCGCACGCGTCGTGGACCATGGCTGGCGTGTGCCGATGCAGCCCCTGGTTCGCACACCGGGCCACTCTGCCGTGCGGCCCGTGGCGCCGTCGGTGCGACAAGCCTACGAAGATGCCTATGGCGCGGCCGTGATCGAGGCCCAGCAGCGGCTCGCGCGGCCGCGTCAATTCGAACGGCGTTGGTTCTCCTTGCCCATGCTGGACACGCTCCCGCGACGCGGTCGAAGCACGCCGCGTCAGCCGTTCTTCCGCGAGGGCAACTCGGGAGGGGTCGGCATGCTGGGCCATGAGGCGCGGCCATACGCAGGCTCCATCGCGGCCCGCGGGAGCCGAACCCCGTCTCGCCTGTACAACGCCGACTCCCGCGGCGGACCCCTGGCCCGCAGCCTCCCGCAGACGGGCGCGCCCATGCCGCGTGCGCAGTCGGTGGGCTTCTCGCGCTACTCGTCTGCCGCGGGCCCGGCGGCCGAGAGCGTCTCGCCGTCCGCCATCCAGCTCGGGGGCATGCGCGTCCCGTGGTACGTGAGTGCCTCGGCTCGGATCATGTATGGCGGCTCGAGCACCGACGACAAGCGGCTTCCGATCCTTCAGCAGGGCGAACTCGACCCCAAGTCGCGTGGGTTCTTCGCGCATGTCGTGACGACGCAGGCCGGAGCGGATCTCTTCGATGAGTACCTGGGCGGCGATCTGCGCTTCAACTCGGTCGTCGACAGCGTGTCCGGCGATCTGACCGAAATCGACGTCGAGGAGGCCTCGCTCTTCTCCGAGGTGGCCTCGGGGTTTGCCTTGGCGGCCGGTACGTATCGGGCTCCCTTCGGCATCCACAACATGTACACCGACGGCGCGTGGCACTTCGTGGACTCACCGATCATCCGCACGCGCGTCCTCGGCAAGGACGGCTTCAAGTCGATCGGAGCCGACTTCGCCATCCACGATGTGGCCCGCCGGCTGCGCATCCATATCGGAGCCCAAGACCTCGATCAGGCAGAGGCCGAGCTTACCGGCTTCAGCATGGGTGGCCTCTCCAAGATCTGGCACTCGGTGAAGTTGGAGGGCAAGAACTTCTCCGATCTCGTCTGGCACGGCCGCGTCGCCCATGTCCTTCCGGTCAATGGTTGCACGGCCATGCAGATCGGCGGGTCCGGCATGTTCGGCCCGAACAACACGGGCAAGGAAGGGCACACCACGGTGTTCGGCGGCGACGTGCGCGTCGACATCGTCGACGCCTCCCGCAACGGCATCCGCACGATGTTCGTTGCGGAGATCATGCACCGCCGGATTCGGACAGACGCTTACAGCGCGGTCGACGGCGGAGGCAACCCCAACGTTCTCTCGAAGGACGAGCTCGAAGACTGGGGCTTTTACGCGCAGGCCGTCACATCGGTCACGCGGAACATGGCCGTCGGTGTGCGCTACGACTACGCCACGGGGGCGCGCGACTCGTTCGTCGGCTTCGACGCCACGAGCGGGGCGTCGACCTTCAGCGGGCGGGAGGCGGACCCGCTCCGCCACGACCGTCAGCGAATCTCTGCCCTGGCGATCATTCCGATCGCGTTCAACCAGTCGAAGATCCGCTTGGTCAATACGATGAACCCGGCGATCCGGCTGCGCATCCAGTACAGCTACGACATGGCGAAGTTCCTCTCAGGCGACGACGCGCACACCGTCTGGGTCGGCTTCGAGACCGAGCTCGGGACGAAGAGCGACTCGTAGCGCCTAGGCAAGCAACTCGCCGAGCAGCAGTCCGAGGGCTTCCATCGAGCGGGCTTCCGCGTCGGCGCCGGCAGCCACGGGCTCCCGGCGCGCGTGCTCGGTGTAGGCCACGAACGCGTCGACCAAGCCGGCCGTACGCAATGCGAGGTCCGTGGCGCCGTCGCCCACACCGATCGCCGGACGGGGATAGGCCGCGCCAAGTGCGGTCAACCCCTCGACCTTGGAGCGACCAAACGCCGAGTCGGGAGCGAGACCCTCGAACGCGCCGTCGTCGCTCCAGCGGGCCTGGACGCCGTGAATCCGATCTGCCGCAACACCCAGGCTGCTCCCGACCTCAGAGAGCATCTCCTGGAACCCGCCACTGACGATCCACACCTCATGGCCCTGGGCCGTGAGCGTGGCGATCAGCTCGGCCGCGCCCGCTGTGGGCTTCTCCGCGAGCCGCCAGGCAAAGGCCATCAGCGTCCCCAGGTTCGGCTGCGCGATCGCCAGCCGCTGCTCCAGCGACTCCGCGAACGAGATCCGCCCCTCCATGCCCGCTGTGGTCAGCGCCTCGATGGCCGCGAAGTCCTCGTCGGTGAGCCCCGCGCTCCGCGCCAGCACCACCTCGAGGCTCTCGCACGGAATCAGCACACTGTCGAAGTCGAAGATGACGGTCGCCATGGATTGCCCTACGGCTTGGAGATCGCGGGCCTTGCGAGCCCTCGCCGTAGCGGCCACGCCGTTGTCATTCGGTCGGGTGTCGGCTGTCTCTCAGGCGGGTGGTTCACGTCGCATCCCCTTCTTTGGAGAGCAGCAGGACTGCCGGCCGGACGGTCGCCGGCGCCTCGGCGCCCAATCTAGCAGCGCAGTACCTCCTGCCAGAGCGCGGCACACGCCCCGAAACTGACGGCAGCGGCGCAGGCTTGATTTGGTGGCCCTGCTTGGCGTCCACTGGTGCTCCCAGCGGAGCATGGCCCATGGCAGTGCGTTTCCTCTCTCTCGTCCTGCTCGCGGCGCTCCTCGCGCTCTTTGTCGACCCCACTGTGGTCCGCGCTGACGACAACGCCGGCATGACGGCCGTCTCCTCCCTGCCCAAGCTGGATTGGACTGACGATCAGATGCTTGTGAGGAGCGGCTTTCGAACAGGGCGCTCCAGGGAGACGCTCGGCCTGGCGTTTGTGGACTGGGGGCAGTTGGGGCCCATGATCGGCAAGCCGCGGCTGACGATCCGGCTCGAACTCGCCGATGACGAGTCCCGCGTCTTGCGCTTCGTCCGGGGATGCCGCTGCGTGCGCGGTGCGATCAGCTACGCGAGTGTTGGCAAGCCCGGCGAGCCCCGCGCGTTCATGTCCTTCGTTCTCCGGCCGGGGAAGGGGCTGGCCCGGAAGTACACGACGAACCTGGTCGTCTTCCACCGCGGCCGCCTCCGCGAATACATGGCTACGCCGCATGCCTACAGGGACGACGTCCTCTACGTGTGGCGGGACGCGCCACTCTCACTTGCCAGCGCGAAGCTCGCGAGCAAGCGCTCGACGCCATGCCTGCCCGCTCGTCTCACCCGCAGGCGGCCGCCTGACATGCGGCGCAAACAACGAGACGACGGAACACGCATCGATCTGCTGATTGGTTACACGCGCCAGGTTTCGCTCGCTGCGGGATCCGACGAAACTCGCATTGTGGCGCGGGTCGCCAACGCCGTCTGTTTCTTCAACGAGGCGTTGCGTCGGAGCCGTGTTCCCACAAAGATCTGCGTCCTCGACTTCATGGCGTTGAGTCAGTTCGAAGAAGGCACGGCAAGTGATCCCGAGTTGCTGTCACGCGTTCAGGGTGTAGCCGCGCTTCGGCGCGAGCGGAGGCGTCTGCGGGCCGATGCGGTCTCCGTGCTGGTCGCCCGCCGGCGTTCGAACGACTGGGGCGAGGCCGAGATCCGGAAGGCGGAAGACGACGATTTCGCCGAGCGCGCCTACAGCATCACGAGTTGGTTGTATCTGGACGGGGGCTTTGCGCTGGCGCATGAGGTCGCCCACAACTTCGGATGCCAGCACAATCTGGATCCATGCCGCCCCAGGAGCCCGTGGAGTCACGGCCACTTCTTCGTCTGGAGGAAGAAGACTGTGGTCTGGGGTGATGACAGGCCGAAACTGGTCGACCAGCCGAGTTGCACGATCCTTGGGAAGCCGCCGGCCAACGGGTCATGCAAGCCGGTGCCTGTGTTCAGTTCGCCGCTGGTCTCTGAGCCTGAGCAGGGCGAGGGAGCGCAGCCGACGGGTGTCGCTGAGCGACGTGACAACGCGCGCGCCATCCGCGAAGGGCTTCGGACCTTCGCAAACTGGGGCAACGGCCTCCGGCGCGTGCCCTGACCCGTGTCCACCCGACGCCTGATCGACATGGTTGGCCGCACAACTCGCTTGTTAGGCCACGACGGGCCTCCAAGGTGCCCGTGGGCTTGATTTTTCGGTGTTCATTGGCGTTCAATGGGCCGCGGATTGGAGCACTCGCCTCATGCATGTGCGCGTCATTGGATGGCTTGTCCCTGCGATCCTGCTGTGCCTCGACACCGTGGCTGCCCACGCTGACGAGGCCCATCCGATTGAGGTCTTCCAGGCGCTTCCCGATGGACACATGACCCACAAGCGCATGCGGCACATGCGTGGCTATGCCCTGGGACGCAAGGGTGAGAGGCTTGGCCTCGCACGGTTCAACCGGCGGAGCATCACCGGCTCCATCGGTGCGCCCAGCATCTGGGCCAGCGTCGACCTTCCCGAGCTGCACGACGTCTCGATCCATATGAAGTTGACGTGTCGGTGCATGCCGCGCGTCATCGCATACTCCAGCCCAGCCAACCAGGGCTCGTATCAAGCGTTCATGTCCTTCACTTGGGAGGGCGAGTTCAAGCAGGCCAAGCGATTCACCTCGCACCTGGTCGTGTTCTACCGCGGTCGGATTCTGGAGTACACAGCGACGACGCTGCCCTACCAGGGTGGCGTTCTCTACCTTAGGCGGGACATGCCGCGGGTGCGGCTGGGAGGCAAGGCTGCCGCGCGCCAACCGCTGGACCTGCCCCCGCCACCCGATCTCCCGCCGCGTCCGCCGCGCCCCATGCGGCCACCGCTCAGCCGCTGGAAGAAGCGGGACAATAGCGAAGACGGATCGCGGATCGAACTGTTGGTGGGCTACACCAACGACGTTCTTGCAGACGTCAACTCCGACGAGGCGATCATTCGCGCGCGAACGGGCACGGCCGTCTGCGCCTTCAACGACGCGTTGCGCCGGAGCGGGGTCTCGACCATGATCTGCGTCACGGGCTTCGTGCTGGTCGACATGGACGAGAACGGCGCCTCCGACGTCGACCTGCTGGCCGACGTCCAGGCTGTCGAGGACCTCCGCAGGACTCGCTATGACCAGAAGGCCGACGTCGTGACGGTCCTCGTTGCTCGGAGCCGGATGAACGATCTCGGCGAGGGGGAGATCTGGAAGTCCGGCGATGGGTACTTCGCGGAGCGCGCCTACAGTATTACGAGTTGGCTCAACATGGAGGGGGGCGTCGCCTTGGCACACGAGGTCGCCCACAACTTCGCTTGCCAACACAACACGGATCCGGACAATCCGCGGGATGCCTACGGTCACGGCTTCGTGTACTTCGCCCAGGTCGAGGTGACCGACTGGATTACTGGCGGGTCCTACTTTGTGTCACAGCGCCGCTGCACCCTGATGGGGAAGGCTTCGGAGAACGCGAGCTGCGTGCTGGAACGTGTCTTCAGCAACCCCAACAAGACGGACCCGGAGGGGGACTCTGCGGGCGTCGCGGTCGGCGAGGTGGGGACGGCAAACAACGCAAGGGTCATCAGGAAGAATCTCAGGCTCTTTGCGAACTGGGGAAACAACCTGGATCCTGTCCCGTAGAGGGGATTGGGGTCCCATGGAGGACTGCGCATGAGGACTGCACGCCGTTGGTATCGACCTGAGTTGAGCAGGAGAGGCCTGCTAGCCCTTCTGCTCCTACCGGCCCTCGCCTTGCTTGGCTCTGCCTGCATCGGCGATGATTGCTGCAAGCCCAAGGATGACGGTGGAGGGCCTCTCGGGAGCATCGGAGACTACTTCAAAGACTCGGGCAGCGGACCGACGGCCAAGGTCGTTCGCCTCAAGAACCGCTCGGCGCGGGACGTAAAGCCGTACCTCTACGGCGCAGGAAGTCGTGGGTTGCACGGCAGCCCGGTCGTGAATACAGCCCCCATCGGGCCGTTCCCGCAGCGCATCCCCAATGGCAACAGCCCCGGCGCCTTGGGCAGCGGGCACTCGGGCGATGCGGGTTACGAGTATGTCGCGTACACGCCGGGCTACATCCATCCGAGCCTTGTCTTCAGCAATCTGGCCCTCGCCGAGACGCCCACGCTCAAGATGACGGTGATTCCGTCGTTCGTGATTGATCTGCCGGCGCCGGCCTACAACAAGCACATCGCAGAAGTACTCATGGAGCTGAAGGTCAAGCCGAACGGCTCCAACTTCGATTACTGGATCGAGTACGACATCATCTACTTCACATGGGATCCCGTGAACAAGGTGTGGTCAGACGATCCCCACGGAACCACAACTTCGCACGCCACCGGTATCCTGGCGACCTCAGCGGCCAAGCCGTAGGGGCCGGCGGATACCACGGGTAATGCGTGCTCTTCGCCTTGGGCCGTGGATCCTGATCCTTGGCCTGGGCTGGGGAGCGCCCGTCGCATCTGGTGACGCGGACGTCCATGCGGAGCTGTTCGCAAGCACCCTGAAGGCTGCTCGCGAAGGCGACGACGCCACACTTCGTCGCCTGGCGTCGCCGCCTGCCGTAGTGCCATGGCAAATCGTCGATCGGCTGCTCGCAGATGGGTTCACACGGGCTGCGGTTACCTATGCCGGTGCTTTACGCCAACCAGATCGCGATGGCCTTCTGCGCTACGCTCGCGCCCCGTCCCAAGCGCAGCCGCTGCTTCGGCGCGCCATCGTTGAGGCGATCGACGTTCTTGCTGCGGGTGACCATGAGGGAGTCCTAGGGCTTCTGGCAGCCCGCCCGCCCGCCGCCCCAAGCGTGCTCGGTTGGATGCGCAGCCACGCCATCGCAGAGTCCTCAACTGCGCTCGGCAAGCTCGAGGATGCGCTCGCGTCCTACAGCGATATGGAGCGCGTGGCCCGTGAGTTGGGTTGGCTGCGAGGCCAGGCGGTGGCCTTGCATGGCCGGTTCTTCATCCTTAAGGACGAGGCGCGCTTCGGAGATGCCCGAGCCACGCTCCGTGACCTGCGCCTCGTTGCCAAGGCGATGCAGGTCGTAGCGGAGGAGCGGCATGTCGATCGCTTCGACGCGTTCCTCGCGCTGAGGGAGGGTTCTCCTCGAGGCGCAGTGACGAGTCTGCGCCGTGTCATCTCGCACTTCGACGAACATGGACCCTTGGCGCAGGCGGCAGCGGCGCGGGTGCACCTGGCAACCGCACTCGGTCACCTGGGGCGCTATGCAGAGGCGCTCTCGACCTGCGAACGTGCCGCTGTCGAGGCGGGCCGGGCCGCCGCGTCAGAAGGGGTGGCCGAGGAAGATGCAGTGGATGCCGCCGTCACGCAGAGGAATGCCGGCTACACGCTGGTGTCGTTGCTCATCGACATGGGCCGATACACCAGTGCCATCAAGCGAGGCGGCCACCTCTTGAAGAGCGGCCAGCTGGACCCGACATTCGACGCCACGCTGCGGGCAAACTTGGGGCTGGCCTTCGCGGCGACGGGTGACTTCAAGGCGGCTGCAAGCAGCCTTGAGGACGCGCGGGTTGCGTTCCAGAAGATGAACGAGCCCGAGTTCGTAGGCTGGCTGCACATGTATCGGGCGCTCGCGCTGCATGTGGAGCGCGCGGATTGGCGGGCGGCGCTCACCGACGCGACCCAGGGCCTCGCCATGCTGCCGGCGGGAACCAAGGATGCCGCCTGGGCGCACTTCACGGCGGCAGTTGCGCATATCGGCCTGGGAGAGTGGAAGCCTGCGCGGGCTCGCCTCGACGCGGCTCGCCTCGTTACCGAAGCGCAAGAGATCCTGGACCTGGGAGCCTCGATCCACGGCCGGTTGGCGGAGCTTGAGCTCGAAGCGGGTAGGCCTGTCGCGGCGGTCAAGCAGGCCAAGGCGGCGATGGCGCTCATGGACGAGTCCACTTTGGGCCTTGCGGATGAGGAAGACATCAGCGTCCGGTCGGAGCGCGAGCGCGCGCGGATCTTCCGCGTCTGGGGGCGCGCTGCTCGGGCATCGAACGACAGGGCGCTTGAGTTCGAAGCCTACGAAGCGGGCCGGGCTCGCCTGCTGGTTCGCGCCATGGGCGGCAGCCACCTTGCGCGAGGCTTGGATCTGAAGCCAGAGCTACGGGCCCGCGAGCGAAAGGCCCAGCGTGTGCTTGTGGCTGCGCGTGAGCGCTACCTGTTGTTGCACAGCCGGTTCGGACGCAGCCTTCGGGACAAGCGAGTCGCTGATGCGCGTGCGGCCAAGGATGCCGCGCAAACGGCCTTCCTGGATGTGATCACGAGCATCCAGAGACAGGCGGGCTCCCGGGCTGCGCTCGCCTACCCGAAGGCGGCGGTGTTGAAGACCGTACGCAAGGCGCTTGCTTCCGACGAGGCCATCGCACTCTACGACGTGCACGCCGGGGCTGCGAGCGTGCTGGTGGTTACCAAGGCTGGCGCGCGGACTCCGGTACTCAAGAAGTGGCCAGAGGTCGAGGCCGCATGTGAGACGCTTCAGCGCTCGGTCGGCGACATGACACGCGAGCAGTATGAGCGTCCAATCGCCGTCATCGAGCAGCGTCTGATCCAAGATCTGGCACTTCCTGCCTCGATCCGCCGCCTCTACGTGAGCCCGGCCGGACCCCTGACGGTCGTTCCGTGGTCGAGCCTTCCGGTCGCACGCGCAGCGCGGCTTGACATCACCGTAGTGCCCTCGGCGACCTCGCTTCTTCAGGCGCGGACCTTGCGTCCCGAGAAGGGCGGGCGCTCGCTCGCCATGGGCGACCCTCTCTACGAGAAGGCCGTCGGCGGCCGCACCGTCCCCTGGGCGCCCGGTTCCAGGTATCTCCCGCGCTTGGAGCACAGCGGCGCTGAAAGCAGCAAGCTCATCGGGCAAAAGGGCATTCGCCTTCTGCGCGCGGCGGCTTCGGAGACGGAGTTGAAACGACAACTCGCCACCGACGAGGTCTGGGACGTTGTTCACCTTGGCTGCCATGGCATCGTCGACGACGGAACGCCCGGCCTGACCTGCGTGGCATTGTCACCGACCGACGAGGACGACGGGTTTCTTACCGCCAGCGAGCTGTTCGCGCTCAAGCTGCGCGCCCATCTGACGGTCGTGTCGGCTTGCGACGTCGGTCGCGCTCAGCATCGCGACGGCGTAGGCCTGCTCGGGTTCGTCCGCGCCGCCATGGCCGCGGGTTGCCCGAGACTGCTCACGAGTCTCTGGCCTGCCGATGACAAGGCGACGTCCGTACTCATGACGGCCTTCTACACCGAGCGTAGCAAGGGTCGCTCATTGCACGACGCGCTCCGCGAGGCCCAGGAGGTCGTGCGGACTCACAAGGACAAGCATGGCAAGGCGCATTGGGCAGCGCCCTACTACTGGGCCGGCTGGATCTTCTGGGGCGCGGTGTAGGCCGCCGCGAGCGCGTGCGAGGCTTGCCGGCTACGCCTCGCGGATGATGACGGTGACGCCCTCTTCCCCAGCGGTGGCGGGATCGTCCATGCGGTAGGGGATGACGCTGAAGCGCGTGTCGTCGAATGCGAAGCGTCGGACGTCTTCGGGTTCGAGGTCGTTGGGGCAGAAGAGGCCGGCCGCGATGGCGTCGGCGGTGGGCTTGACGAAGTTCTCGGCGTCGCAGTCGTGGCCGCCGTGGTTGCTGCGGTGGAACTCGAAGTGGATCTCTACGACCCGCGGAACCAGTGGGTCGAGCGGTCCGTCGCCGCGAGCTGCCTTGACCGTTCGCATCACGAGCCGCTTCCAGGCAACGGTCGTCTGCTTGCCGCGTGGACTCGTCGGAACGCTGTTGCCGATGACACCCCGGATGTCGATGGGGTCGAGAAGGAGCTCGCCGCCGACGGCGTGAAGCCCGCGCTTGGCAAGCTCGATCAATGCATGGATGTTCACGCCCCCGAGCGCTTCGTCGTCTCGTGTGGCTAGCAGGAGCCGATCCAGATCGTCGGGTGTGGGCTTCTTGGGTTCGAGCACGCCGAGAGCCTACCGGTCCTGCCAGATCGATGCCGTCGGCGCGCGCCACGCTTGCCACCAGCGCATGATTGCCTGCGCGTCGTGGGTGGCGAGGCCGGCGTGGTGATTGAGGGCCAGGCCCTGCTCGGCGGCGGGGGTGGCAAGGCGCTGGAGGGTGAACGCCAGCGCGCGCACCATGCGCTTGAGGCCGGGGTCCGTGATGGCGCCGCGAATGAAGAGGGGGCGGAGGCCGGCGAGCAGGTTGCGGGCGGTCGCGTGGCGCTGGGCGCCGGTCATGAAGAACGCGCGACCGCCGAGGGTGACAAGCGCCGCTCTGGAGCGGACGGCCTGCTTGAGATCGGGCGTGACCATGCGCCCAGCCAGCCACGCATCGATCCCCGCGGGCGCGAGTCGCCGGAGGGCTTCGAACGCCGCTGCGTACCAAGCGGAGTGCAGGTGCCGCGAGAAAGACCTGTCGTGGCGCATGGTCGCGACGCGACGCATGAGGAGCAGGCCGACCCGCGGGTGCGAGACGGCGAGCGTCTTGAGGGCTTCCAAGGAGACGGCGGGTCCACGCGCGCTACCGGGCGCTGCGGTGAAGTGGGTCACGGCCCGTAGGAGAAGCGCGTCGGCGCGCCGGCACCACGCGTCGTGCTCTGGGGAGAGGAAGCCGTCTTTCGTGCGAGCCCTGGGATAGGTGCGCCTGATGAAGCGAAAGGCGCTCAGGTAGGGCGCGAGTCGAGGAACGCCAGGGGCACCCAAGTGCGCCTCGAGGCGATCGAGGATCTTGTTCGCGA
The DNA here is from genome assembly GCA_029259795.1 of Planctomycetota bacterium. Lineage (GTDB taxonomy): Bacteria > Planctomycetota > PLA2 > PLA2 > JAEUHO01 > JAHEIK01. Next base: position 19,532 of record JAJDEM010000044.1, on the reverse strand, counting down.
TGCTCAAGCGCGGCGGCGGAGGCGGGAGGTCTTCGGGTTCGGGCGGCTCGTCGCCGGTGGGCGTCGTGACCGGCTTGCGGTCGACGGGACGCGGCGTGAGCGGTCGGTAGCTCTCCGAGGCGCGCAACAGGAACAGCAGTCCAAAGGCCGTCTGGATCGTGTTGGACCGTACGGTGACCCTGGGCGTGCCCGGGCGCCGCACCGTGGCGCCGCCGAGGCTCGTAACCCCCCAGCCGCCATCGCGGAGTTGGCCACGCAGGAGGATGTTGGCGCCCTCCCGATACCAGTCGACGCCGCCCACATCGGTGTGACCCGCGAAGACGCACGCCTTCTCCAGTGCGTAGATGCGATAGAAGAGGTTGGTGCTCATGGTGAGGGCCGTGCCAGGGGACCCGAGCACAGCCTGCACATCGCGGCGCAGCGCGCCTTCGGCGCGCGCGCTCACGATTGCCAGGCGTGCGAGGAAGTCCTCGTCCTCGGGCATGTCGTCCTTGAGCGCGTTGCTGGCGAGCACGATGCCGGCGTAGCCCATGAAGGTCCCGGTGGCGTACCCCCCGTAGCGCGCGTTCTGCTGGCCGCCGCCCAGCGGTGCGTAGGTCCAGGAGCCATCGGCGAGTTGCTCTCGCATCGTGCCGCTGAGATGCCGCAGCCACGCGGCGCGGGCAAGGGGGGCGCCGCGGCGCTCGGTCGCCCAGAGCCCCAGCGCGCCAAACTGGGCCGTCGATAGATTGGCTCTCCCGTGGGTGCCACTTGGCGAGTAGCCCCACCAGCCGCTCTTGCCTGGCCCGATCGCTAGCTGCTTGTGGATCTTGCGCCCCAGGGCGTCGTCGCTCTTGTTGGCGTCAAGGAGCATGGCCGCGATGCCGCCCTCGTACGTACGCGACTGCAGGTGCCCCTCGGCGTACTTGCGTAGCCACACCAGCGCAGCAGCCGAGCCTTCGAGGGCCGCCGGTGTGGCCGCGTGGCGCAGCGCGAGGGCGGCCAGGACGGTATGCCCGATGTCGCGCGAGAAGCTCCCCTTCCTGGGGTTCTGTTTCGCGCGGAGCCAGGCGACGGCACGTGCAATGCCCGCATGGATCCGTTTCCGGAGGTCCGGCTCGATCCCAGCGGTCTTCAGCCTGTGCTCGGTCTCCCCGAAGTCATCGGCTGCTGCCCGCGTGGGCGCCGTCAGGCAGACGAGAAGGGGGGCGAGGAGAAGAAGGAGGAGAACCCGCCGCTGCATCGCCCCATTGAACGCGAATCTGCGCGTGCTGTGTGGCCGATTGGATTCCAAGGCAGCGACCTTCTGCGGGGGTCGGGCTTCGACCCCGTAGGATCGTTCGCCCATGTCTGCTGACCCCTATCTCCGTCTCTGCAAGGAACACGCCCAAGAGCGCACCATCGCGCGCGGGATCACCTACTTCCGGGAGGGCCGGGTCCGAGGCGTTCAGTTGACCGCCAGCGGCCATCTACGGGCCGTGGTGGTCGGTACGGAAGGCTACGACGTCGAGCTGCAATACGGCGAGAGTGGCCTCGTGGCCGACTGCACCTGCCCGGCGTGGAGCTACGAGGGGATGTGCAAGCACGCGGTGGCGTTTGCCTGCCTCGCCGATGCCAAGGGCCACGCTGCGGCCGCCATCCGCGCCTTTCGGGCCGGCGAGCAACTGACCTCCCTCGCGGATCCCGCCGCTGCGGGCGGGCTGACCAGCGGTCGGGCGCCGTCGTGGCGCATGCGCTTTGCCCATCTCGAGCAGGGGGCCCTCCGCCGCCAGGAGGAGATCGTCGGGCGCGAAGGCGCGCGCTCCCAGCTCTTCGAGCTCTGGATCGACCCGCGCGAGTGCGTCACCCACAGTGGGCTCGTGCTCTCGCTGACCCGCAAGCAGGCGCGCAAGGGCGGTGGCTACGGCGAGGCCTCCGAGGCGAAGTGGTCGACCCTCGAGAAGTACCGCACGATGTCCAAGGACGTCCGGCTGGCGCTCTACCGCATCGCGAAGGTCGGCGACGACAAGGCCTTTGGTTGGCGCTGGAACGAGCAGTCGAGGATCCATGTGCCCCCCCGTGACGCCGCGCGGGCGCTTGAGTCCGTGCAGGGGATCGTGCCGGTCTACTGCCGCGGCGCGGATGGGGACTGGCGTGGGCCGCTGACCTGGTCGACGACCCCGTGGCGCTTCGAGCTGAACCTCAGACCCGCGGGGGATCCGGCCGATCCGCGCGCCGTCTCACTCGAGGCCGAACTCGTGTGTGGCGAGGATCGCCGACCGCTCGAAGCGGCCCAGCTGCTCCTGCCCGGCGGGATCGCCATTCTCGATGACGGCGTCGGCCCGTTCGACGACGCCGGTGCCTCGGACTGGGTCAGCAACCTGCGTGAGGACGGCGCGATGCAGGTCCGCGGCGAAGACGTCGGCGCATTCCTCGAGTCCCTGATGAGCGTCGCCCGGGGCGTCCCGCTCGAGTTGGGTGAGCTGGCGGAGCCGAGCGAGGCGCCCCTCGGTTCGCTGGACCTCTCGCTGCCGCCGGGGCCGCATGCCGAAGGCACGGTGACCTTCACCTACGGAGACGTGCTCGTCTCGGCCGCGGACCCGAGCCGCTACCTGACGACGCGGGAAGACATCCCGAGGATCTTGCGGCGCAACGACGAAGGCGAAGGGGCCCTGCTCGCCTCCCTCACGGAGCAAGGCTGCATCCGGAGCGGCCCCGCCTGGGCCGAGCGTCCCTACCTCATGCCGGTCGAAGACCTTGCACGGCGCTGCACGCGACTCATCGAAGCGGGCTGGGCCGTGCGCGTCGAGAGCCGCGCGGTGAAGTCCGGTGGGTCCTTGGCCGTGCGCGTCAGCTCTGGCATCGACTGGTTCGACATCGATGGCGAGGTGACCTTCGATCAGGAGGCGTTGCCGTTGCCCGCCATCCTGCAGGCCGTGCGGGCTGGTCGCGGCTTCGTCGAACTCGCGGGCGGCGGAGCGGCCCTGCTACCGCCGGAGTGGATCTCCAGGCTCGAGGCGCTCGGCGCCCTCTCCGCCACACCCGTGGCGGGGGAGAATCTACGCGTTGCGCGGGCCCGGGCCCCGCTGCTCGACATACTGCTCGACGACCTCGCCAACGTGCAGGTCGACGCCGACTTCGAGGCGCTCCGCGAGACGCTCGCTGGCTTCAAGGGCGTACGCGCGCGCCGCGAGAGCAAGAGCTTCGAAGGCACGCTGCGCGACTACCAGCGCGAGGCGTTGGGCTGGCTTGCGTTCCTGCGCGAGGCGGGCCTGGGCGGCTGCCTTGCTGATGACATGGGCCTTGGCAAGACGGTGCAGGTTCTTGCCTGCCTGTTGCCGCGGCGCCGGGCAAAGGACCGGCGCGGGCCGAGCCTCGTCGTCGCGCCGCGCTCGGTCATGTCGAACTGGGTTCGTGAGGCCGAGCGCTTCGCGCCCGCCCTCAGGGTTGCGAGCTATCACGGGCCGAGCCGGGCCGACACCCTGAAGGATGTCAGCAAGCTCGATCTGATCGTCACGACCTACGGCACGATGCGCCGCGACATCAAGATCCTCGCCGACATCCCGCTCGACTACGCGGTGCTCGACGAATCCCAGGCCATCAAGAACGCAACGAGCAAGACCGCCCGGGCCGCGCGGCAGCTCGACGCCAAGCACAGGCTCGCCCTCTCGGGCACGCCGATCGAGAACCACCTTGAAGAGCTCGGCTCCTTGTTCGCGTTCCTCAATCCGGGCTTGCTCGGAACGAAGCGGGAGTTCCAGGCCTTGCTCGGCAGCACCGGCAAGCCCTCCCTGGAGCGCATCGCGTGGCTGCAAGCCGCGTTGCGCCCCGTGATCCTGCGACGGACCCGCGAGCAGGTCCTCACCGAGCTGCCCGAGCTCGAGGAGCAGGTCTTGCGCTGCGCGCTCCAGCCCGAGCAGCGCCAGGCCTATGACGGCATCCGCGAGCACTATCGCGCGAGCGTGCTGAGCAAGGTCGACAACTCGGGCCTTGGCAAGTCCAAGATGCACGTCCTCGAGGCCCTGCTCAGGCTGCGTCAGGCGGCCTGCCACCCCGGGCTCATCGACAAGCAGCGTGTCTCCGAGACGGCGGCCAAGCTCGAGTTGCTGCTGCCCATGCTCGAGGAGATCGCCGACGCCGGGCACAAGGCGCTGGTCTTCTCGCAGTTCACGTCGTTCCTCGCGATCGTTCGCGACCGGCTCGACGAGCTGAGCATCCGCTACGAGTACCTCGACGGCAAGACGACCAAGCGGGGCGAGAGCATCGATCGGTTCCAGGAAGATCCGGATGTCACGACGTTCCTGATCAGCCTCAAGGCCGGTGGTACCGGGCTCAACCTGACGGCCGCGCAGTACGTCTTCATTCTCGACCCCTGGTGGAACCCCGCTGTCGAGGCACAGGCCGTGGGCCGGGCCCACCGCATGGGGCAGCAGAACCCGGTCACCGTCTACCGCCTGATCGGTGAGGACACCGTGGAGGATCGCGTCCTTCAGCTGCAGGCGCGCAAGCGCGAGCTGGTCCAAGCCGTTCTCGGCGGGGTGAACGATGCGCCGCTGCGCGGGATCACGCGCGCGGATCTGGAACTTCTGCTCGGCTGATTCCGAGCGAGCGGAAGAGTGCGCCACGGGATCGCGTCCTACGGCTTGGATGCGCTGCCGTATCTGGGCCGAAAGCCTCAAGCCCCGCGAGCGTACCCCGTAGCTCTCTGCCGCACCGACGCCCAGGCGTGCGGCTATCCTTCGAGCCGCCGGACGAGCGTCCTGCGAAGCAGGCTCTCGGGCCTGATGTCGGCGCTGGATGCCCCCAAGGGAGACCCTCGATGAAGACCTGGCATGTACTCGCACTTGGCTTGCTCCTTGGCAACGCAACACTCGCTGTCGGATCCCCCGACGATCCGCTCGCCCCCGTCGCATTCTTCGTTGGCGAGTTCACCGGTGCGGGCAAGCACCCCTACGGCGCCTACGACGAGACCCAGGTCGGAGCGTACGGGCTTGCCAAGTCCGTGATCGAGATCCGCACCAAGAGCACGATGCAGGGGCGTACGGTCCACGAGGATCTCCGCGTGATCTCCTGGGACGCCAAGAGCAAGGCACTCCGCATGCGCCAGTGGGCCAAGGGCGTGCTGCGCGTCTACACAGGCGCCGTCGATGCGCAGGGCGTCGTGACGTTCGAGGAGACCGCGCACGAAGGCGAGACCGACGAACGCTGGCGCTACACCTTCACCAAGAAGGCGAAGTCAGGTTTCACCTACGCCGTGCACGTGGACGCCGGCAAGGGCTGGAAGCCGTTTGTTTCGGGCGACGTCGGCGTCGAGTTGAAGCACCCTGGCAAGGGCGGCGGGCTGGGGCTTCGCCAGTACGACGCGACGATCGAGGGGATGGCGGCGCAGGTCCATCATCCGGATGGCGCGGGCCCGTATCCGGCCATCGTGTTCTCCCCCGGGGGCGACGCGGCCAGTGCCCAGGGCTACCGACCCTACGGCCGGTGGTTTGCCACGTGGGGCTACATTACCGTGATCGTTGCGTTCAACGACAGGTCCGCGGCCAAGCGCGCCGGGAAGTTCGGCACCGTCATGGACTGGCTTACGACGGAGGCGGCGCGGGAGGGCTCGCCGCTGAAGGGGCTCGTCGATCTCAAGCGGCTGGCGGTCGCGGGCCACTCGCGCGGCGGGAATGCGGCCTTGCGCAGCGCCCGCACCGATCAGCGGGTGCGCGCCTGTCTCGCGCTGGCGCCGTCGGGGCCCGGTGAGGCGGTCGAAGGCAAGGCCACCTCTCCGGCGTGCCTGATCATCGGCGATCAGGATCAGTTCCTCGCTGCCGCAACGGCGGCCTACAAGCAGGCGCCCGGCGAGCGCTTCCTCTTGGTGGTCAAGGGGATGACCCACATGCTTGGCCCCCGCGAGGCGACGCTGCTCCTCGTCGAGCGGTCAACGGCGTTCCTCAACTACGCCCTGAAGGGCGACGGGCGCTATCGCGAGCCGCTGATGGCGGGTCGCGCCGGCCTCACCGTCAAGCGGTCGGCTCCCTGATTCGGGTGAAACCTCGAAGGACCTCGTGGCATCGGTGAGGGAGCAGGGGACGCCGGTTGCCCGGCCCGAGGCCTCGTGTGAGGATGCCGTTCGTGGGTATCGAGAGCTACGAACTGGGCGAGGCGATCACCGTCAGCCCCCCGAGCACCTTCTTCCTGGGGAAGAACCTCATCCTGGGCAGCGATGTCATGCTGCGCCGGCTGAGCATCGACCCGGCCCGCGGCCAGGACGTTCATGAGACCTTCTATCGCGAGCAGCGTCTGGCCGCGGCGCTGCGGCACCCGCACATCCACCGGGCGATTGACGTGTTCGAGCACGACGGCGCCCTCTGGTCGGTGCATGAGTACGACAAGATTCGGCTGACCAGCGACATCGTCTCGGAGGACGGCCGCCTGCCGGTCGGGGAGGCCGCTCGCCTGGGTGCGCAGGTCGCCGACGCGCTGGCCCACATCCATGCCGAGGGCTACGTCCACGGCAAGGTGTCCCCGCGCTGGGTCTCGGTGAGCGACCGTGGCCACGCCTTCTTGCTGAATCTCGTGAAGGCGGCCGACCTGCACGCAGGCATCTGGCCCCTGCGTCCGGCGGTGCTCGGCCTCTCCCCATTCACCGCACCCGAGGAGTTCGGCGGCGAGCGGCCGACGACGGCGTCGGACGTCTACGGACTGGCCGCGACGATCTTCTACTGGCTCACCGGTCGCTATCCGCGGGGCGGGGACGATGAGGAGGTGGCGACCCAGCGCGCCCGTGATGCCGCGCCGCTGCTGGATCTGCACACGCTCAGTCCGGATGTCCCCCAGGCACTGCTCAGTCGACTTGTCGATGCGCTGGAGGCCGACCCTGCGGAACGCAAGGGCAGTGCCGCGTCGCTCGGGATGCTCCTCGTCGAGATCCACCAGCGGCACGCCGCCGAGATTCCTTCGGGCTTCCAGACGGGCTCGCGCCTGTTTCCCAGCGACTGCCCAGATGGTCTTGAGATCGTCGGTCGGCATGGCGCTGGCGCCTTCGGCGTCGTTCTGCGCGCCCACAGTGCGTGCAGCGAGGGGGCGCCGCTCGCCGTCAAGGCCCTGAAGCCGGAGCATCGCGAGGACAACGACGCGTTCGAGCGCTTCCTGCGTGAAGCGCGCGCGATGCAGCAGATCGACCACGAGAACGTGGTCGGAATCCGCGGTGTGGGGGAGGAGAACGGCACGCCGTATGTCGTCATGGACTTCATCGGCGGTCCGGATCTGGCGACGTTGCTCCTGCGCGAGGGCTCCTTTGCACCGGATCGCGTGGCGTCCTTGGGCGCCGGGATCGCCCGTGGACTCGAGGCCATCCACGCGGCGGGCATCGTGCATCGCGACCTGAAGCCACACAATGTGCTGGTCGCAGCAGGCGAGCGCGCCGTCATCGCCGACTTCGGTATCGCTCGTCAGGACAAGGCGACGCGCCTCACGATGACGGGGCAGCTGGCAGGGACACCGCTCTACATGGCGCCGGAGCAGTTCGCAGGGTCCGTTGCGACGTCGGCCGCCGATCTCTACGCGCTTGGCACGATCCTCTACGAGTTGATGGCCGGCGCGTTGCCGTATCCGCCGGGGGAGTCGATCTACTCGATTACGACCGTGCGGAACGCGCCGCCGCCTCCGCTCGGCAATGAGCACCCTGCAGCACTGCGCGACCTGACGATGCGTCTCCTCGCGTCGGATCCGGCGCTGCGGCCCTCCGATGCCAGTGCGGTTGCGCGTGAGCTCGAGGCTCTCGCGGTCGCGGCCTCCTAGCTCAACTCAGACGCGCGAGGCGTGTCGTCGCTCACGCGTGCCGCGTGAGGTATTCCGCGAGGGTGGTGCCCAGCGCTTCGATGCGCGGGCGGAAGCCGTCTGCCTTCATCGCGCCATCCTCGTCGAACTCCTTGTACGCCGCCGAGACAGCCACCTGCTGCGGCAGGACGACGCAGCCAACGCCCGAGAGGATGTCGCGCACGTGAAACAGCGCGCGCAGGCCGCCGAGTCCGCCCGGCGAGGCACTCATCAAGACGACGGTCTTGCCCTGGAACGCCGGCATGCTGCGCGGCGCGTCGCCCTCGTCCGGTCGGGACACCCAGTCGAGCGTGTTCTTGAGGACTCCCGTGATCCCACCGTTGTACTCAGGCGAGCTGATCAGGAAGCCGTCGCTGGCGGCCATCTTCGCCTTCAGGGCCAGAGCGGCGGGGGGCTTGCCGTTCGCGCGCTCCTCGTCCTCGTCCAGCAGCGGCATCGGGAAGTCGCGCAAGTCGATCACCTCGACCTCCGCACCGGCGGCGCGCGCGGCTTCGGCTGCAACGGCGACGACACGCTTGTTGTAGGAGTCCGTGCGGGTGCTGCCGGCGAACGCGAGGATGTTAGGCATGGAGCCTCCGTGCTGAGGTGGACCTCGGATCATCCCCGGCAGGCCCCGGGCCGGGTAGCAGATTGTGTTGCTGCGCGGTCGCGGAGCGCAGGCTTGACGAGCGCCTCGAGCTGTCATATAGCCTGTTGGTTATGCAAAAGGCCCCCCTCGATCTCGTCTTCTCCGCCCTGGCGGACCCGACCCGCCGGGGCATGCTCCAGCAACTCGCCGAAGGCGAGACCAACGTGAGCGCACTCGCTGAGCCGTATGCCATGTCCCAGCCGGCGATTTCGCGCCACCTGCGTGTGTTGGAGGAGGCGGGGCTGATCCAGCGGACCCGCGTGGGCCGCGAACACCGCATCCGCGTGGACCCGCGGTCGATCGAGATGGCGAGCACCTGGATCGGGCGCTACGCGCGGTCCTGGGAACAGCAGTTTGATGCCGTGGACACGTACCTCAAGGCACATGGCGCGGCAGCACGCAAGCAGACCAGCCCTCAGGAGAGGAAGAAGCGATGAGTACAGAGACGACGTTCGAAGACGGCAAGTTGATCGTGTCGCGGGTGTATCCGGCGCCGCGCGAGTTGGTGTTCGAGGCGTGGGTCGAGACGAGCAAGGTCCAGCAGTGGTGGGGGTGTGCGGCGACGACGTCGGTCCGCTCGGAGATCGAGCCGCAGGTCGGTGGGCAGTACTGCCACCACATGACGATCGAGGGTGTCGGCGAGGTCCCCGGCGCGGCGACGCTTACGGAGTTCGACCCGCCTGCGCGGCTGGCGTTCGAGTCGGGCAGTCCGGCCGGACCGGACGAGACCATGCTTGTGACCGTCGACTTCACCGAGGTGGAGGGCGGAACGTTGGTCCGTCTCGTGCACGCGGGCATCCCGGACATGACCGTCGAGGGCGATGTCGAGCTGCGGGATATCATTCGCGGTGGCTGGACGGCGGCGTTGGGGAAGCTTGATGCGTTCCTTGCCACGCCGAGCGAGGGCTGATCGCACGCAAACCCCTTGGAGGACGTCTTCCGTGGCTGCAAGCAAGAAGGATCCGACGGAGCCGATGCGCCTGAAGGCGAGTCGCTATCCCGGCGTCGATCAGGGGACGTCCTGTACCCAGAGCTCGTTCAAGACGGGCAAGCAGGCGTTCCTCTACGTCGGCATGCAGGGCGGTCGCTGCAAGGCGATGTTCAAGCTGGGGCGTTCCCGGACAGAGGCCGAGCGCTTGGCCAAGCGGGCACCCGAGGACTTCCAGGTCGGGAGTACAGCCTGGGTGACGGCACGCTTCAGCGCGGCGTCGCCCATGCCGAAGGCGCTCTGGACGAAGTGGCTGGACGAGAGCTATGCGCTGAGCGCTGCCGGGCCCGCCAAGAAGAAGGCCGCCAAGAAGAAGGCCGCCAGGAAGAAGGCGGCCAAGAAGAAGGCCGCCACGAAGAAGCGCGCGAAGAAGAAGGCTGCGAAGAAGGCTGCGAAGAAGGCCAGCGGTACGCGCCGTCGCTAGGCTGAGGGCGTGAGCGCCACCCCTCCCCCGTCCCCTGCCGAAGCCACGACCGGGCGCGCCATGTGCTCGCGCTGCGAGCGGCCTGTGAGCGTCTGCTACTGCGCGGCCATCACCACGATCGAGACACGCTCACGGATCGTGATCCTCCAGCACCCGCGCGAGGCCGGCATGCCGATCGGGACGGCGCACATGGCGAGCCTCTGCCTGCCGCAGGCGAGTGTGCATGTCGGCACGGCGTGGGATGAGAGCGACGTGCTCGCGGCGGCCTGTGCCGACCCGACCCGCCCGCCGGTGCTGCTCTATCCGGGGCCGGATGCACGCGACATCCTGCGCGAGCCGCCGCCTGCGCCGGTCACCCTGGTCGTCGTGGACGGCACCTGGTCGCAGGCCCGGACGCTCGTGCGCGACAACCCGCGCCTGGCCGCGCTGCCGTGCTACGCGTTCCATGCGCCGGAGCCGTCCAACTACAGGATTCGGCGCGAGCCCTGCGACGAGTACGTCTCGACGATCGAGGCACTCATGCATGTCCTGGGCGCGATCGAAGGCGAGCCGGAGCGCTTCCGTGCGCTGCGTCGCCCGATGGATGCCATGGTCGATGCACAGATCCGAGCGCAGCAGACAGCCGCCGCACCGGAGAAGCGCGTCCCCCGACTGCGCACCCGTCCGAAGCTCACGCCGCATGAGCGACTGCCCGTAGAAGTCCGCGATCGCTACGAGGACCTTGTCCTCGTCATGGCCGACGCGAACGCGTGGCCGCACGGCACGTCCGAGCGCGCGTTTGGGGACGAGCTGATCGTCTGGACGGCGCTGCGCCCCAGCACGGGCGAGCACCTCTCGTCGCTTGTGGCACCTCGTCACCCGCTGGCGCCCAACATCCCCGGCTACGTGGGGTTCTCGGCCGCTGAGCTCCTCGCGGGAGGATCGGTTGAGGAGATGCTCTCGGCGTTCGTGGACTTCCTGCGGCCTACGGATGTCGTGGCGTCATGGGGCCACCACGCGCTGCGCCTGCTCCAGGACTGCGGGGGTACGCTGCCCGGCCCGTTCCTCGACCTGAGCGCTACCGCGCGCCTTCTGACCAATCGCAAGGCGGGGTCGATCGAGGCGCACGCCGCCGCTGCCGGCATCGAGGCGACCCACGATCCGCAGCGGGGGCGGGCGGGCCGGCGCGTCGCGCTGTTGCGAGGGATCCTCGATGCCTGGCGGGCGCTGGCCCCCGAGGCGCCGAGCGCCGGCTAGCGCATGAGCGCGCTGCCGTGGGTCTGCACCGCCTCGAGGAAGGCGAGCAGCACCGCGTCCGGATCGTCGGCGTTTGCGAGCGCGTCGTACGGCAGGATCGCCCCCGTCCAGCCTTCGGTGTGCCAGAAGGCAGGGGCTGCGAGCGCGAGGTCGGCCCAGCCCTCCGGCGCGGGGTACGCCGTGGCGTAGATGTAGGCGTCATCGATCGAGCCATCGCCGGTGACGAAGCCGAAGTTCATCTGCTCGTCGGAGCTCTCCGCATCCGCCGGGTCCTTGCCCGGCACCAGGCGACCCGAGAACCAGTTGACCGCGAGGTCTAGGTGGTGCGGGAAGACGTGCACCGGGCTGGTCTCCTCGCGGAGGCCGCCCTTGAACGCCTTGAGGCTGGCGTCCATCCACGCCAGGGCCATTCGATAGCGGCCGGTCGCCTCGGTGTCGTAGGGCTGGACCTCATCGGACTCAAACGCCGCGAGTACGTCCGACTCCTGCTGAATGCCGGCACTCTCGAGGCTGGCGTCGATCCACTCGCGAACGCCGACTTCACTCTGGCCCACGAGGGGCAGCGCAGCCGACCAACCGGCACTGCTGTCGATGGCCAGCCGATGCGCGACCAGGTCCAACGTCAGCTCGATCGTCTGCGTACCGACGGGGAACGGCGTCGTGGTCAGGCCGCGCGCACAGACAGACAACGTGATGTGCCACCAGTGCTTGGAGGCCGGCATGTAGCGGCCACGGACCTTGCCGAGGATGCGCGCGTAGCGATGCAGCGTGTCGCGGGTCGGTTGCCAGTCGGCGAGCGGAAGGGTGGGGGGGTAGTGCGACATGGAGTCCCTCTCAGGGCGGGGGGGCGTAGCGGCGAGGAGGATGGTAACGGGCTAGACCGAGAGGCGCAGCCAGCGGTACGGACGGGGCTGGATCGAGTTGAACTCTGCCTCCTGGGCGGGACTAACGCTGGATCGGTCCCTACGCCGCTTGACACCGCAGGCCCGGACGAACGCGCGCGCTTCAGGAGCCGTCCAGGGCGCGCTCAAGCGCCTGCGCAGGGAACTCGGCGCCGCTCAGGTCTGCGAGGAGCTGGACGTAGAACTCGTGCATCGTGAGGGCGACCGGTGCCCGCTGCGCGAGGTATCTGCGGACAGGCTCGGGCATGACGTCGCGGGATACGTGGTTCCCTGCGGCGACCTCTCGAAGTGCGTCGTGCCACTCAGCGCGCTGGTCGTAGCGCGCGACGAACGCCTGCACCAAGCCCGTGATCGCGGTGCAGCTGTCAAACGACGCGTGCGTTTCGAGGAAGTGCTCTTCCTCGGGGCTGAGGTCGAAGGCTTGCGCTGTGGCCAGGCCGTAGTCGCCGAGGACGAGCGTCTCTCCGTCGGTGAGGAAGTTCTCGAGGTGCGCGTCCATGTGCAGAAGGCCGCGCGTGTTCATGGCCTCCACGATGGCGAGCAGCGAGGCCTCGAGGTCGTGAGGGCGCACGGCAAGTCCCCTGGGGTCTGCGAGCCGTTCACCGAGCCACGCCGCGAAGGTCTGGGGGTAGGGCTCCATGAACAGCACGAGCGATCGTGTGGACGAGCGGTTGGCCTCGATGCGCCGTGCAATCGTGAGGTCGCCACCCCATAGCGATACCTCCGCGCGATCGTCCTCGATGGCTGACTTGACCGGCAAGACGCGCCAGCCGTGAAGCAGCGGGACGGCCGAGAAGCTCCCGCTGCGTACCCACGACGTGGTCAGTTCCTGCGCCGCGAGTTCTCGCCACGCGCCGAAGCCGAGGCTGCCGAGTCGGTACTGATAGAAGCACGGGAGCTCGAACAGGTTGCGGGTTGCGAGCCGCTGCCCTTCATCTGCCTCGACGTCGCTCAGGGGGAGCAACTTGGCAAAGGCTGGGGCGCCGCCGTCGGGCAGCTGAATGATGCCGTGCCCGGAGTCCTGGGCTGCGGCATCGGCGAGAAGTCGGCAGAGCGTCTCGTCATCCACCTGCGCGAGCGCGGCCTTCGCCGCCGCATGGCTGGCAAGGCGTGCTGCGGAGGCTGCATCGGGTTGGGGTGTGTGATCGACCACGTGTAGCCCTACCCTGGGGCCTGTCTGAAAAGCCCACCTGCTGCGCCTGCTGATGCCCTCGCGATCCGTGCCCCAGCGGCGACATGGCTCCTCAACGTGCAGGAGCACGCCTCCGGGCCATGTCTTCGTTGTGGCTACGCCTCGCTTCGGCCTCACCCGGCTCGCGACGGTGTTTCTTCAGACATACCCTAGTCGAGGCCGAGGAGGCCAGCGCAGTGCAGATCCGCCCGTATACCGCTGCTGATAGCGAAGCCGTCGTGACCCTCTGGCGCGCGGTGATGGCCGTGACGTACACCTTCCTCGAGGCGCACACCGAGGCAGAGGATCGTGCCTACTTTGCTCGCGTCATCGTCGCTGAGAACGAGCTCTGGGTCGCAGAGATCGATGGCAGGATCGCCGGCTACCTGGCGCTGCAGGGTGACTTCCTCGATAGGCTCTACATCGCCGTGGAGCGGCAGCGCCAAGGCGTCGGCTCCGCGTTGCTCGGCCATGCCAAGCAGCTCTCGCCCGCAGGGCTGCGGCTCTTCACGCACCAGAAGAACACAGGCGCGTGCCGCTTCTACGAGGCCCGCGGTTTCGAAGTGTTCCAGTACGGCGTCAGCCCGCCTCCGGAGTCCGAGCCGGATGTCGAGTACCACTGGTGGCCCGCAGCGGACGGGTAGCTCGTCCAGGCTCCGGGTGTTGGGGCCGGCACACGCGCTGACCTGCCTGACCCTGGCAGGCTGGTAGAACACGGCTCGTCTCGGGAGGATCTGCCATGCGCGTGCTCTGCCTCGGTTTCGCCGCTCTCGCGTGCGCGTTCCCCTTGCAGCGAGCGGTGGCCGATGACGAGCCGCCCGCAACGAAGGCTGAGGTCGCCGCCAAGCAGCCTGCCCCGGCCGCACCGGCAATCGCAGCACAGCGCATCGCGCTCGAGGGAACCGTCACCGCCTTGGCTGCCGATCACAGCGGCGAGGCGCTGCTCGTGGGGACGAGTGACGGCTTCCTCCGCGGTTGGCGTATCGGGCACGGTCCGACCCTCGCGGTCCGCCTTGGCGAGTCGGCCGTGACCCGCGTCGCTGTCGACCCGACCGGGCGCCGGCTAGCTGGGGCGACCGCCAAGGAAGTCCTCGTGTTGGATCGCTCGACGCAGAAGATTCTGTGGCGCAAGGCGCGGCCTGTCGGCTTCGCGTTCTCGCCCGATGGCGAGCGCTTGATCAGCGTCGCGTCCACAGGTGTGCTCACAGCAGCGGCCGTCAAGGACGGCAGCGTGCTCGCAACTCGACGCGTCGGCGGCAAGCGCACCGTCTTGCGGGTGGTGTTTGGGCCGACCACGGCGCTGGCGGTCCTCGGCGTCGCTGACGGGTGAAACCTCGACTGCCTTCTCGTGGAGACAGGCACAGGCAAGACGCGTCATGAGTTCTCGGGACCGGGCGCCGCGGATTGGTACGCGGCGTTCTTGCCCGACGCGACCGGGATCGTCGGTTCGCAGTTGTTTTCGACCAGCGCGTCGATCTGGCCGACCACCGGCCGTGTGGTGAAGGTGAAGGATTGGAGCAAGGGGTGGGGCGGTGAGCCCAAGCCCGAGGCCACGAAGGTGGTGTTCACGCCTACGACCACCTTCTCGGATCTCAAGGCGGTCACGGTCACCGCATCGGTTTCGCCTGACGGAGGCTTGGTTCTGCTCGGCCTCCACAATGGGAGCCTCGCGCTGCGCGCGCTTGCAGGCGAGGCGCCCGCGCTCGCTCCAATCCAGGGCAAGCGGCCGAGCACGGTGTCCTTCACTGCCAGCGGGCGCTACGCCGTGGCCTTGCACGAGGGCGTGGTCCACGCCTGGACGCTCCCGCGCCCCGCAGCCAAGTAACGCACCCACTGTCCGCGCGGCGAGTCGTTCCGCCTACAATCCGTCCGTTGCAAAGCCTTGGAGGGTTGGCTGGTGCGCGGTCGTCTGATTCCGATCGTCTTGCTTGGGTGGGTCGTCATCGGGCTCTTGGTCTGGCTGCTAGGCTCCGACGAGGTGCCTGAGCCCGACGCTGCCGACACGCCGGCGGAGGCTGAGGAGGAGCGCGAGGCGCAGCCCCGCGAAGCCGACGCCGGACCGGGCCTTCGCCAAGCGCCCCAGGCAGGATCCGCTGATGCCTTGATGGGGCGGCTGGACCAGACGCTAGAGCCCGAGGAACGCGCGGAGCTCACCGCGTGGATCCGCGCGCACCCCGAGCGCATCTGCGAGTTGATGGCGGCGCTCGAGAACACATCGATCAACTACGCGCACCGGGAGTATGTGGCGTTCCTCGACGAGGTTCTTGCGCCGCTCGAGGACCTCAAGCCGCAGCTTGCGGCCGGTCTTCTCGATTGCCTGCGCGGACTTGCCGCTCCAGAGCGGCGCTACGGGCAACACCCGGTCCTGCGCTGGCTGCGCGCGCTCGTGCCGCTCCCGCCGGACACGCGTCGGGGCCTCGAAGCCTGGGCCCGGGCGAACGAGTCCTCGCTGTATCTGCCGTGGGTGGCGGCACTCGTGCTCGACAGCGCCAGGAGTGGCGCCGACATCGAGTCGTTCCTGCGCTGGATGCTGACGCCACTCCCGAACGGGAAGTACCGCGTCCTTGTTCGAAACCTCGGTCAAGCCGTGGGCTCGCTGGGCACGCGTGGCCGAAGCCTGATCCCACTCTTCGCAGACTTCCTGTTGAAGGGCGGTGACTTCTACGGCGTGGTGTCCGCGCTCATCCAGATCGGCCCCGACGATCCCGTCGCGCAGCGGGCCTTGGTTGGGGTGATCAACTCGCGCGTGAATGCCCAGGGGGCCGCGTGGCGCTTCCTCACCAAGCGCCCCGATGCCAAGGAGATCCTGCTGGCCGCGCTGAAGGACGAGCTGCCGCAGGTTCGCATGGGAGCAGTCTCGTTGTTCCTCCAGCTTCGCTTGGTTCCCCAGGAGACACTGCTTCCGGCGCTCCTGGCCACCCTGCCTTCCTCCGAGGTGCTCTGGCGTGACCGGGCGATGCGCATGGTGCCAAGCATTGCGAAGCGGGCCGAGGATGTCGTGCCCACACTCGAGGCGATGTTTCGCTCCCACGAGGAGGCGCAGTGGCAGACCGCCGCGATGACGCTGCGGCTCCTTGCCGGAGCACACGATGGGCGCTTCGCTGTGGCCGACACGCTGCGCGATGCGCTGCGCCATGACAACGTGGGCGTGCGCCGGGTCGTCGTGCAGGGGTTGATGAACTACGCGCCGCGCGAGGCCGTGCCGATGCTCCGTGCGGCGCTACGCGACGATGACGCCGTCGTGCGCGAGAAGGCGTCGGATGCCCTGGGCGAGCTCGCCCAGGGCGACAAGGGCGCGCTGGCCGCGCTCAAGGAGGCCGTCAACCACTCGGATCCGAAGGTCGTCGAGATGGCCGAGGCCTGGATCGAGGAGATTGAAGCGCTCGCGGCGGAGGCCGCAGGCAAGTAGCGCCGCCGCGGCAACTCAGCGCGGGGGCTGCGGCAGGGTTACCTGCGCCGCCTCGGCGTCGACGCGCCAGCGGCGGCCTGTTGCGCGCGCGGCCCAGAACATGAGCACAGCCGCAGCGATCTCGAGGCCGATCACACCCACGAAGATCCCCTGGCTGCCGAGCGGTCCATAGAGAGCGGTCGCCGCCGTCATCCCGATGATGGCGCGGACGCCGACCAGGGAGAGGTGCGCGTTCAGGTAGGGGATCGGGTCGCGACCTCGTGCCAGCGTGATCGGCCCGAGGTTCCAGGTCACGTTGACGGCCGACATGGCGAGCCCGAAGACGGCGAATCCGAGAAACAGCCCGAGTCGGTTCGGCAGCAGGATCATCGTGAGCGGGAACAGTGCGAGGCAGAGGAAGCCCATGGCGCCGAGCCGGAGGATGCCGATTCGATCGGCAAGCCACCCCACAAGGGGAGCGGTGACGATCATGACGATCCAGAATACGGCACCCCGGGCGAGACCGACGTCGCCGTAGGACACGCCCACTTCGTCGACGAGGAAGAGCGGGAGGATCGGCATCAACGCCAGGAACCCGAGCCCGTAGACCATGAAGCAGCCTTCGAAGGCGAGGAAGGAGCGATCGCCAAACAGCGCGTTCCAAGGCGATCCGTGCTCGGAGAGTCCGCTCACATCCTGTGAGGCGCGGCGCCGGCGAAGCTTGCCCCACTGGCGGTAGGCGAAGAGGCCGAAGGCGCCCGAGAGGGCATACGCCCAGGTCCAAGCGTCGGGTTCCCGATCCAGGCACAGCCCGATGGGCACGCTGACCACGACGAGGGCAAGGCTCTGGATGGCGACCGCCCGACCGAAGCGTCGGCCGCGGTGCGACTCGCCATAGTTCCGCGCGAGGATGGCGTTCTGCAGCGGAACCAGCAGCATCTGCGCGACGGCGACCGTGGCTGTCAGCGCGACGAACAGCCCCGGGGTCCAGCGGCCGCCGGTAAGCAGCGGCAGGAACAGCAGGGCATGCAGGCCCATGCCGAGGACTCGAAACGGTCGGCGGGCAATGGGCCCCTTGCTACTGGCCGGGTTCCACACGACGGCCATGAGCTGCGCCCCGGCCGGAATCAGCAGGAGCGCCAGGATCTGCCAGCGCGTCGCGCCGAGCTCCTTGCGCGCGATGTACTCGTTGAGGATGAGTACGCCCGACATCGCCCCCTGGCCCGCGACGGCACGCAGGTGGAAGAAGGCCGTGTAGCGCTCGTACATGGGGCGGGGTCCACGAGGTGGGCGGGCAGCCTACTACGCGCCGAACGCGCTCCCTATGTCGCGAACTGCTGTTGAGACCCTCGCGCCTAGCGCAGGCCCCAGAGGGCCCAGCCCGCCCAGAAACGCGGGTCCTTGTACGGCTGCTTGCTCGCACCACCGGCCTTGCCAGGCTGCTTGTAGGTGCGCACGTGATTCTGTGCCTTCACGAGTGCCTCGGCCGGACCCACGGACCCAGCCTTCCACACCGTGTAGAAGTGCTCCATGAGCATGCGGGTCGCTTCATCGTCGACCTGCCAAAGGCTCACGAGCACGCGCGGCGCGCCCGCCAGCATGAAGGCTCGCGTCAGTCCGAGAATGCCCTCGCCAGCGACGACGCGGCCGCGACCCGTCTCACACGCCGAGAGCACGACGAGGTCGGCCGGGACCTTGAGGCGCATGACCTCGAGTACCGTCAGGAAGCCGTCGTCGCCGTCGCCCGGGGTCAGCGCCAGGGAGCAGAACATCGGCCGCTCAGGATCCACCAGGCCGTGGCAGGCCAGATGGACGGCGCGCCAGTGGGCTTGCGTGCCGAGGGTCTTGCGCAGGGCAGCCTCGGTGGCGCCTGCGCCCAGCAACACATCGTCCCCGATGGCTTCGGCCTCGGCCTTGGTCGCCGGGAGTCGGGTCAGGCTCCGCCCGGCGCGTGCTCCGCGCAGCACGCTGGCTTCACCCTTCTCGGCATAGAGAGGGTCGCCGAGCGCGAGGACGCGGGCGGTTCCCTTCGCCGACGGCTCCGCCAGCAGCGCATAGGTAGCGGCCGAAGGAACCAGGACGACTTCGTGCCCGGGAAACAGCAAGGAGAACGGCACGTAGCCGAGGGGACCGCTGGGGGAGACACGCACGCGGCGCAGCGTGTTCTTGAGCCGCAGCGGCATCACCACGAGCTGAACCAGCTCGATGAGCCGTTCTCGGTCGATGGTCCCCTCGTAGTCCACAAGGAGGTCCTCGCAGAGATCACGAAGGATGGCGCTGGGGCCGAGCTCGACGACGCGCTTGGTCTTCTTGGTGACGACGACGGCGACAGCCGCCTCGCCCGCCATGGAGTAGAGGACGTGCGCCTCGTCGGCCGCCATGTCCTTCTGGACCTCAGCGAGGGTCGGCAGCGTAGGCGCGGTGACGTCGCGGGCGCTTGCCGCGCCGCGCTGAACGCGGCGGTCCAGATCGTGGAGGCGCTCCCGTGCGGCGCGCAGCTCCCCTTCAAGGGCCTTCAGCTGTTTGGCCGAGAGATCGCCGCCGCGGGCCGCGCGCAGGCGGTCCACCGCGGAGGTTTCCTGCGCACGCGCTTCAGCCTCCTCGGCTCGGAGTGCGGGATCGAGCAGCGCGCCGTACACACGATCCGTCCCGCCGAGCGCGCGGCGCAAGGCGCCGGCGCGGTTCAGCTCGATGAGCTGGAACGCGTCGTCTGCCCGACCCAGCTTGGCCGCGGAGAGGACGCCACGCGTCAACCCGCGTGCCCAGCGCTCCCGGGCACCCGCCTGCTCGTCGTCCGCGAGCTGCCTGTAGCTGCGCTGCAGGGCGTCTGCGGCCAGCAGGGCTGCTGTGACGGCGTCTGCGTGTCGTCCTGCCCGATGGGCGATCTCGATCGCTGTGTCGTTGAGTGCGAGGCCGAAGTTCTCGTCGTCGATCGTCTGCGCCTTCGCGCGCGCGAGCTTCAGGTGCCGGGCGCTCTCCTCGACCTTGCCCGTGCCGGCGAATGCGTTGG
>JAJDEM010000043.1 GCA_029259795.1 Planctomycetota bacterium | reverse complement strand
CGCCGATTGCATCGATCAGTTCTTTTACGGTGTAATGCGAGTTCGCTGTAAAATCGATGTCGAACCAGACTTCGCTTCCGGAAACTCCGTCGAAACTGTTGACGTCGTCGTCGTTGCGCGCCCCCCCGGGGCCGGCCTGCTCAACGGCCGCCGTCGCTGGCAGCCCCGCGCGATGGGTCGGGCCTTCCCGATCCTCAAGCGTACGAGCCACATCAGCATTGTCCTGGCCGAGCCGATCGAAGCCAGCGCACCCGTCGCAGCCGCGACGGCGAAGGAGTAGTTCCGTGGGTCAAAAGACGCATCCCATCGGTTATCGCACCGGCGTCTACCTGGACTGGCAGTCCCGGTGGTACGCACCCAAGAAGGACTTCGCGCGCCTCCTCAAGGAGGATCGCGCCATCCGCGATTTCATTCGCAAGGAGTTCTACGGCGCCGGCATCCCCAAGATCGAGATCGAGCGCAAGGCTGACGCCCTGCGCGTGATCGTCCACACGGCCAAGCCGGGTGTCCTGATCGGCCGCAAGGGTGTGAAGGCCGAGGAGCTCAAGAAGCGCATCGAAGGCGTCACGGGTCACCGTGTCGGTCTCGACATCATCGAGATCCCGCGCCCCGAGCTCGACGCGACGCTCGTCGCCCAGAATGTGGCCGAGCAGCTCATGAAGCGTGCCGCGTACCGCCGCACGCTGAAGCGCTCCGTGCAGCACACGATGGCGCGCGGTGCCAAGGGCATCAAGATCCTCATCGCGGGTCGCCTCGGTGGCATGGAGATCGCTCGCACCGAGAAGCAGGTGCGGGGTTCGATCCCGTTGAGCACGCTGCGCGCGAACATCAGCTACGGCACCGCCGAAGCGCGTACGACCTACGGCGTCGTCGGCGTGAAGTGCTGGATCTACCTCGGGACCTTGGCCAAGGCCGAGCCCAAGGCCAAAACGGAGGCGCTCTAACATGTTGATGCCCAAGCGCGTCAAGTGGCGCAAGCAGCAGCGTGGCCGCCTCAAGGGCAAGGCCTGCCGTGGCAACACGGTTGCGTTCGGCGACTACGGGCTCCAGGCCATGGAGCTCGGGTGGATTCCCGCCAACGTCATCGAGGCTGGCCGCGTCGCGGCCGTCCGCGGTGCCCCGGACGCTCGCGTCTACATCCGCATGTTCCCGCACAAGTCCGTCAGCTCGACTCCGGAGGAGACGCGGATGGGTACGGGTAAGGGCGAGCCCGACTACTGGGCCGCCGCAGTCAAGCCCGGCACCATCCTCTACGAGTTGGGTGGCGGGGTCGATGAGGCAACGGCGAAGAGGGCCTTGAACAAGGTCGCTCACAAGATGGCGATCCGCTGCCGCTTCGTGAAGAAGGGGGTGGTCTGATGAGGCCCCGTGACATCCGCCGGCGCGAGAGCACCGACCTGGAGCAGGAACTCGTGCGCTTGCGCGAGGAAATCTTCCACCAGAGGTTCCGCGGTCAGAGCGAAGAGAAGGTCGATCGCGGTCTGGTGCGCAAGCACCGTCGCGACATGGCGCGCATCCGGACGATCCTTCATGAGCGTGGGCTCGGGATCAACAAGGATCTCGAAGCCGCAGCCGGGAAGGGCAAGTAACCATGTCTGCTGAAAAAGGGTCATCTGGCCGAGGGATGCGCCGCGTAGTCACCGGCAAGGTCGTCTCGGACGCGATGGACAAGACCATCACCGTCCGGCAGGACCGCCTGGTGAAGCACGCGCTGTACGGCAAGTACATCCGCCGCGCGACCACCTACAAGGCGCACGACGAGAACAACAAGGCTCAGAAGGGCGACGTGGTCGAGATCACGCCCTGCCGCCCCATGAGCAAGACGAAGACCTGGCGGTTGGTGAGCATCGTTCGCTCTGACAACCTCGCCGAGAACGCGTAGGGGGCCAGCAATGATCCAGCTACGCACATGGCTTGACGTCGCCGACAACTCGGGCGCCAAGCGCTGCCACGCCATCAAGGTGGTTGGCCGCGGTAACAAGCAGACGGCCGAGATCGGCGACATCATCGTCGTCTCGGTCCGCAAGGCGATTCCGTCCTCCCCGGTCAAGACCGGTGAGGTCGTGCGCGGCGTCGTCGTCCGCACGAAGTTCCCGCGGCGCCGCAAGGATGGCACTTACGTTCGGTTCGACTCGAACGCCATCGTCCTCATCAACGAAGACAAGAGCCCCAAGGGCACGCGTGTCTTCGGTGCCGTTGCCCGCGAGCTGCGGCGCAAGGGTTTCACCAAGATCGTCAACCTCGCTTCGGAGGTCGTCTGATGGCCAAGCGAATCCGCAAGGGTGACATCGTCACGATTGTTGCCGGGGACGACAAGGGCAAGCGCGGTCGCGTGCTACGCCTCGTCCTCGAGAAGAATCGCGTCGTTGTCGAGGGCGTCAACCTCGTCCACAAGCACCTGCGCAAGAGTCAGCAGCACCCGCAGGGTGGCCGTATCCGCCGCGAGGCGCCCGTCCACCTCAGCAACGTGATGCCGATCGACAACGAGTCGAACCGCCCGACCCGCGTGAAGAGCGCGATCGTGGACGGCAAGCGCGTTCGTGTCGGTGTCCGCACGGGTGCCGAAGTCGGCGCAGCTGCCAAGGGCGCTGCGTCCCAGAAGAAGGAGGACTGACCGTGGCCCGCCTCCGCGATATGTACTTCAACGAGATCCGTCCGAAGCTCAAGGAAGAGCTTGGGATCTCCAACGACATGGCCGTTCCGCGCCTGCAGAAGATCACGCTCTCCTGCGGTGTTGGTGACGCCAAGGACAACAAGAAGCTCCTCGAGAATGCGATCAAGATTCTCGAGCGGGTTACCGGCCAGAAGGCCGTGTCCACCCGCGCGCGCAAGTCGATTGCGCAGTTCCGTTTGCGACAGGGCATGTTCGTTGGCTGCCGTGTCACGATCCGGGGCACGCGCATGTACGAGTTCCTCGATCGTTTCGTCAACGTCGTAGCTCCGCGTATTCGCGACTTCCGTGGCCTCAAGGACAAGCTTGATGGCCGCGGGAACTACAGCTGCGGCCTGACTGAACAATCGGTGTTCCCGGAGGTCGACGGAGACCTTCTGGAGAACACGCAGGGTATGAACATCACATTCACCATCCGCAGTCAGTCGGACGACCACAGCGTCGCTCTTCTGAAGGCGTACAACTTCCCCTTCCGTCGTGAGGAGGTTGCGAACGTTGGCTAAAAAGTGCCTCATCATCAAGTCGCAGCAAAAGCCGAAGTTCAGCACGCGTGCCTATACGCGCTGCCAGTTCTGCGGTCGTCCGCGGGCTATCTACCGGAAGTTCGGCATCTGCCGGATCTGCTTCCGCGAGATGGCTCTCCGAGGAGAGATCCCCGGTATGCGGAAGGCATCGTGGTAGGAGGTCGATCATGGCAATGAACGACACGGTTTCAGACATGCTGACCCGCATTCGCAACGGCCTGGCCGTTAGCCGAAGCAGCGTCGACATCATCGCTTCTCGCCTCAACAAGGCGGTCGCGGGGGTGTTGGAGCGCGAGGGCTACATCCACGGCGTTCGGGATATCCAGAACGCCGGGGGCCATCCCGCGCTGCGCGTCATGCTCAAGTACGACCACGATGGCGACCCCGTCATCAGCAAGATCGGGCGCGTCTCGCGCCCCGGCTGCCGCGTCTACCGCGGTGTCCGCGAGATCCCCACGGTCCTCAACGGCCTTGGCATCTCGGTCTTGAGTACGTCCAACGGGGTCCTATCCGATCGCGAGGCCCGCACTGCCGGTATCGGCGGTGAGGTCCTGTGCGAACTCTGGTAACGCGAGGGAGACAGCAGTCATGTCACGCGTAGGCACAGTACCGGTGGCCATCCCCAGCGGCGTGGAAGCGTCGGTGGACGGCAACGTCATCAAGGTCAAGGGTCCGAAGGGCGAGCTCACTCGTGAGCTCACCGGCGGAATCACGGCTTCCATCGCCGACGGCAAGCTCACCCTGGAGCGCCCGAACAACCTGCAGCGGACGAAGGAGCTTCACGGTCTGTACCGCTCCCTCAGCCAAGGCATGGTCGAGGGGGTCGAGAAGGGCTTCGAGAAGCGTCTCGAGGTCGTGGGGGTCTCGTACCAGGCCGCAATCGAGGGCAATCGCCTTCGGCTGATGGTCGGGTTCAGCCACCCCGTCTTCCTCGACATTCCCAAGGGCCTCAAGGTCGAGTGCCCGAGCGTGACGCTCATCGTCGTCACCGGCTGCGACAAGCAGCTGGTGGGGGAGTTTGCCGCTCGCGCCCGCAAGGCGCGCCCGCCGGAGCCCTACAAGGGCAAGGGCGTGCGCTACCTCGGCGAGCAGGTCGTCCAGAAGGCCGGTAAGTCCTTCGTGGGCGGGGAGAAGTAGGTCATGAATCGTTTGAAGCGAATGACACGACGCAAGCGCAACCGCGCCAACCGCGTCCGCAAGCGCATTCAGGGCACCACCGAGCGCCCGCGCCTGAGCGTGCACCGCACGAACATGCACATCTACGCGCAGATGATCAACGACATCGAGGGTCGCACCTTGTGCTCGGTTTCGTCTGTGTCGCTGAAGCTTCCGTACGGGGGCAACACCGAGGCAGCGGACAAGGTCGGCGCCGAGCTCGGTCGCCTGGCGCAGGAGCAGAACATCGGAGCTGCTGGCTTCGATCGAGGCATGAACCGCTACCACGGACGAATCAAGGCCCTGGCCGATGCTGTGCGCAAAGCCGGCGTGAAGTTCTAGGCGACAGGGGATCAACACGATGCGTCAAGAAATCAACTACATCGATGCTGACGGGCTCGATCTCAACGACGAGGTCGTTCAGATCAACCGTACGGCGAAGGTCATGAAGGGCGGTCGACGCTTTGCGTTCAGCGCTCTCGTGGTCGTTGGTGATGGCCGCGGGGTCGTCGGGCTCGGCTTCGGCAAGGCGCGCGAAGTGCCGCCGTCCGTCGAGAAGGGCGTCACCGACGCCAAGAAGCAGCTCATCAAGGTGAACTTGCGAGGCGGCACCGTCCCGCACGCGATCATCGGTCGCTTCCGTGCGAGCAGGATCAAGATCATGCCCGCCGCTCCGGGTACCGGCATCATCGCCGGCGCACCCGTGCGCAAGGTCCTCGAGGCCGCTGGCGTAAGCGACGTGCTCACGAAGGCACTCGGTAGCAAGAATCCCATGAACTTGGCGAAGGCAACGCTTGTTGGCCTGCGCAACATGAAGACCCGCCGCGAGATCGCGGAGCGTCGGGGAGTGGACCTCTCATGAACCTTGACGACGTCAAGAAGATCCAGGTCAAGCGGAGCAAGAAGCACCGCGTCGGCCGTGGTGCTGGCTCCGGCTGGGGCAAGACGGCGGGTCGCGGTCACAAGGGCGCCGGTCAGCGCTCGGGTACCAGCTTCCGCCTCCACTTCGAGGGCGGCCAGATGCCCCTCTACCGTCGGCTGCCGAAGAAGGGGTTCACGAACGCCCGCTTCAAGGTCGCGGTCCATGTCGTGAACGTCGGTGATCTCGAGAAGGCCTTCGACGCCGGCGCCAAGGTCGACCTCGATGCGCTGAAGAACGCCGGGCTGGCGCCCAAGCGCGCCAACTACTTCAAGGTGCTCGGCTTCGGCGACCTGTCGAAGGCGTTCACGATCGACGCGCACGGCGTGAGCGCGGGTGCGGCCACCAAGATCGAAGCCGCCGGCGGCTCCATCGAGGTGAAGCCCGTGGCTACGGTCATGCGGCCCAAGTTCACCAAGAAGACTGGCTCTGCGGCAGGCAACAACACCCACTCGGGCAGCGAGGCCTAAGGCGTGATTGGGAACATCACCAATCTCTTCCGGGTTCCGGAGATTCGGCGGCGGCTGAGCGTTACGCTCGGCTTCCTGCTGCTGTACCGGATTGGCTGGAACATTCCGATTCCTGGAGTGGACCTCGAAGTCGTCAAGACGCTCGCGGGCGGCGTGGATGAAGGCAACACCTTCACCGCCCTGTTCAGCGTGATCTCGGGCGGCGGTCTCTACTCTTGCGCGCTGTTCAGCCTGGGCATCATGCCGTACATCAGCGCGAGCATCATCTTCAGCTTGCTGACGAAGGTCGTGCCGACCCTGGAGGCTGTCGCCAAGGAAGGCGCGTCGGGTCAGCGCAAGATCAACCAGTGGACGCGCATCTGCACGGTCCCGCTGGCGATGTTGCAGGCCATCATCCTGGTTGCAAACATCTACACGAATCCGATTGCCGACGGCAACAAGGCGCTGCTGCCCCCGGGCTTCATGCTCGCGGTGGGGGCGGTCCTGACGCTGACGGCCGGCACCGTGTTCTTGATGTGGGTTGGTGAGCAGATCACCGAGTACGGCGTCGGCAACGGCATCTCGCTCCTGATCATGGCAGGCATCATTGCCCGCGTGCCCGATGCCATCGTGCGGCTGGTGAAGACCCAGCAGGGCGGCTTCTTGCCGTTCACGCTGCTGGTGCTCTTCTTGGTGATTGTCGTGGTCGTGGTGTTCATCACCAAGGGCACGCGCAAGATCCCAGTCCAGTACGCCAAGTTGACCCGCGGCCGCAAGGTCTACGGCGGTCAGCGACACTTCCTTCCGATCAAGGTGAACCAGGCTGGCGTCATGCCGGTGATCTTCGCTTCGGCGTTGCTCTCGTTCCCCTCACTGGTCGGTCAGGCCACAGGCTGGCTCTGGCTGAGCGACGCGTTCCTCCCGAACGCATGGTGGTACACCACCATGACGATCGTGATGATCATGTTCTTCAGCTACTTCTGGAACTCCCTGATGTTCAACCCGGTCGAGATGGCCAAGAACATGAAGGAGAGTGGGTCGTTCATTCCCGGCATCCGTCCGGGCAAGAAGACGGCCATCTTCCTCCAGAAGGTCATGGGGCGCATCACGCTGGCGGGTGCCTCCTTCCTCGCGTTGATCGCGATCATTCCGCAGCAGGCTGCGACGGCGATCTCGAAGGAGATTCCGCCGCAGGTCGCCTACTTCCTAGGCGGCACGTCGATCCTGATCGTAGTGAGCGTCGCCTTGGACCTCGTGGACAAGCTCAACAGCGCACTTCTGATGCGCAACCAGGGCGGGTTCATGGGGGGCAGCGGCTCTTCGGGCACGGCCGGCAAGAAGAAGGGGAAGTAGCAGTATGCGACTCATCCTTCTCGGCCCCCCCGGCGCAGGCAAAGGCACTCAGGCGGAACGTGTTTGCGCGGCCCATGGGCTCGTGCATCTCTCCACCGGTGACCTGCTGCGCGCGGCCGTGAAGGCAGGTAGCGACCTTGGCAACGAGGCGAAGGCGTTCATGGACGCCGGCAACCTCGTGCCGGACACGCTCGTGCTGGCCCTGGTGCGCGAGCGCCTGGATCAGCCTGACGCCGAGGGTGGCTTCCTGCTGGATGGGTTCCCCCGCAACGTCTCCCAGGCGGAAGCGCTGGCGGAGGATCTCGGTGCCCGCGCCGTGGAGTCCGTCGTGCACATGAAGCTCGAGGACGAAGAGATCGTCCGTCGTCTGCTCGGCCGCGGCCGCAAGGACGACACCGAGTCCGTGATTCGCAACCGACTGCAGGTCTACCGAGATGAAACGGCGCCGCTCATCGCCTACTACCAGGCCCAGACCGTCGAAGGACAGTCCGGTGAGAGGCATAGCTTGCTACGAACAATCGACGCGCAGGGGAGCATGGATGAGGTCTTCGACCGCATCCAGGATGCCCTGAGCAGCCAAAACAGCAATCAGAGTGGTACCGGAGCGAGTGTCTGATGGCGCGTGAGGACAATCTGCGCCTTGAGGCCAAGGTGGTTGAGGCTCGACCGAACGCAATGTTCGTCGTCGAGCTTGAGAACGGCCACCGGATCCTCGCTCATATCTCCGGCAAGATGCGGATGCACTGGATCCGAATCCTGCCCGGCGACAACGTGACCATCGAAATGAGCCCCTACGATCTCACCAAGGGGCGGATCGTGTATCGCGACTAGCGAGTCGGAGAAGAACGATGAAGGTCAGGTCTAGTGTGAAGCGCATTTGCGAGGGTTGCCGGATCATCCGGCGGCACGGCAAGGTGCGTGTGATCTGCAAGAACCCGCGTCACAAGCAGGTCCAGGGCTAGGCACAGGGCTAGCTGGACAGAGGGCTGACCGACGCAGGTCTGCCAGAGCAGGGGCCAAGCAGGTCCCGACAGGAGACGAAACATGCCGCGTATCGTTGGTGTAGACATCCCCGACAACAAGGTGACCTGGGTCGCCTTGCAGTACATCCATGGCATCGGAAAGAAGACCGCGCTTGGCCTCTGCCAAGCGCTCGGTCTCGATCCGACGCGCCGGGCCCGTGAGCTGAACGATGAAGAGCTCGCTCGCCTGGCCAACCAGATCGAGTCGACGCTGATCGTCGAAGGCAACCTGCGCCGTCAGACCCAGCAGAACATCTCCCGTCTCAAGGAGATCGCCTGCTACCGGGGGATGCGCCACAGGCGTGGACTTCCGGTCCGCGGCCAGCGCACCCGGACCAATGCTCGCAGCCGAAAGGGCCCCAAGCGGACCGTGGCCGGCAAGAAGAGCGTCAAGCAGCTCCGATAGTTCCGGGGCAGGCACCTAACTCCTTGTCCTCGCGCGACCTAGGCGAATAGGGCCCTTTCGGGGGCCCGGTCGGCCAGAAAGTTGCAGGGGACGCCGGACGGGGTAATCTCGTCCGTTCTCGCCCGAAATCAGGGCAAAGCCGATGGAGGATCCATGGCGGGCAAAAAAAAGATTCGTAGGAACGTGCCGAAGGCCGTGGTGCATGTGCACGCGTCCTTCAACAACACGATCATCACGTTCGCTGCGCCCAACGGAGAGACCCTCTGCTGGGATTCCGCTGGGACGATCGGTTTCAAGGGGAGCCGCAAGTCCACACCGTTCGCCGCCCAGAAGGCTGCGGAGCGCGCTGCCGAGAAGGCCGTGAAGATGGGCGTTCGCGAGGTTGAGGTCCGCATCAAGGGCCCGGGCGCTGGTCGCGAGTCCGCTGTGCGAAGCCTCGGCGCCCGCGGGTTGAAGATCCGCGCTGTGGAAGATGTCACGCCGCTGCCGCACAACGGTTGCCGGCCCCGGAAGCGCCGCCGCGTCTAGTTGGTCATCGGGTCGCGCCTACGTGACCTAGTTCAGTCAACGTTGCCCTTACCGGGGCGACCGAGTGTTTGTTCAGTCAACTCCCGCGGCACCGGGCGCAACGCGCCCCCGTCGCCGGACTCTTTCACAGGACGGAGAACCGAATGAGGATCCGCTGGCGGGATCTCGAGCTCCCCACCAAGGTTGTCGCCGACTCGGCGACACGCACCGACATGTACGCCAAGTTCACCGCCGAGCCTTTCGAGCGGGGATACGGTGTCACTGTCGGCAATGGCCTGCGGCGCGTGCTGCTCTCCTCCATCGAGGGGACGGCCGTCACGTCCGTGAAGATTCAGGGCGTGAAACACGAGTTCTCCTCGATCGTAGGGATCAAGGAAGACGTAACCGAGATCATCTTGGCTCTCAAGCGCCTCTGCGTTGAGTTCCACACGGATGATCCGAAGGTCCTCCGCATCGAGAAGATCGGTGCGGGGCCTGTTACGGGTGCAGACATCCAGACGGGGTCGGACTGCGACGTCGTCAACAAGGATCTCTTGATCTGCACTGTGACCGACGAGGGCACGACCTTCGACGCCGAGATCGAGGTCCGTCGTGGCCGCGGTTACGTAACGGCCGACGAGAACGCCCGCGAAGAGCAGGAGATCGGCGTCATTCCGATCGACTCGATCTTCTCGCCGATCCAGCGTGTGCGCTACCGCACCGAGAACACGCGTGTCGGCAAGCTGACCAACTACGACAGGCTCATCATGGAGCTCTGGACGGATGGCAGCATTACCCCGGAGATGGCGTTGGTTGAGGCCAGCAAGATCTACCGGAAGCACCTCAACCCCTTCATCCAGTTCTTCGATGTCGGCAAGGAACTGCTCTTCGAGTCGGCCAGCATGCCGGCCGCACCGAGCTTCTCCTCCGGCACGATGGGTGCGTCCCCGGCGACTTCGCCGATGACGATTCCGTCCGTCGCACCTGCGGCCATGACGGCGACCCTCGGGGAGGGCGGCGAGCTTCAGCAGAAGCTCGAGCTTCCGATTGCCCACATGGACCTCTCGGTCCGTGCGAGCAACTGCCTGGAGGCCGAGGGCCTGCAGACGATCGGCGAGCTTGTCCGCTTCAGCCAGGAGCAGGTGATGGGCTTCAAGAACTTCGGGCGAACCTCCCTCAAGGAGATCACCCGCAAGCTCGACGAAATGGGCCTCTCCCTCGGCATGGACGCCGGCGGCAACTAACGCCTGTTACCCTGAAACGCACGAACGAGCCCTTGGTAGGGCAGATGACGAACCCCCTCGGGGGTAGCTGGAGCGACCCATGAGACACCGCGTTGCCGGACGAAAGCTCACGCGAGATTCGCAGCACCGGATCGCGCTGCGCCGGAACATGATCCGCGCGTTGCTCATCAACGGGCGCGTCGTGACGACGCAGGCCAAGGCCAAGGCGATCCGGCGCTACGTCGAGAAGATCGTCACCCGCGCCCGCAAGGCTGCGGCGCTGAAGGCTTCGGGGTCGAAGGCCGACCAGCAGGCGTTCGTCCACCAGGTGCGTCTGCTCGCTCGCGAGATCCCGGACCGCAAGCTCCTCTCGCTCCTCGTCGACGTCATTGGGCCGATGTGCCAGGATCGCCCGGGTGGCTACACCCGCATCCTTCGCGATGCGAAGAACCGCCTCGGCGACAACGCCCCGCGCGTGATCTTCGAGTTCGTCGACCGCGCCCCGTCCGACGAAGAAGCAGTGGAAGCCTAGATCGGGCCGACACGTAGACCGGGGAACGCATGACAGGCGGCCAGATCACAAAGCGCGGAGCGCTGATCTGGGATTTCATTGCGACGCTGATCGCAGCCCGTCGGGTGTACCTCTCGATCTATCGGCGCTACGAGCGACGCGTCCTGCGGGCCGCGCGTGACCGCGGCGTTCCGCGTACGGAGCTCAAGCTCGGACCGCGCGACCTCTGGCAGCTCTTTCACCTGGAGCGCCTTGAGTCGCTTCGGGATGCCCGCCTCGCTCCGCTGCGCGAGCTTGCGGAGTCGATCTTCAGTGGAGGCGGCGAAGACGGCGGTGACGAGGGTCTGATGGACTCCTACTGCGGCCACATCTTCCATGAGATCTCGATTCTCTGTGAGGAGCACCGGTCCGTCGGGCGCTTCGTTCGCCACCACGATCCGCGCCGCTATCGGCCCCTCTTCGAAGAGGTGAGTGGCTACTACCCGCTGCGGCTCAACCGGGTGATGCGTTTCTTCCGCTCTGCCATGAAGCGACTCGATGAGTTGCTGCCGGGTTGGAGTGACGAGCGCATCGTGGTTCGCTCGGCGTATCTCTTCGGCGATCGGATCGGCAGGCGCGCGTACGGTCACGGGCGCGAGGACCTGTACGCCCGCATGTACCCCGAGGGTGGCGCAGTGCGCGGCTATCTGGAGGCCGGCCGCTCCTTCCACGCCTCCGGGTTTCTCGAGAAGGCCCGGGAGGCCCTGTCGCTGGCCATGGCGACCTGGGAGTCGGGGGACGACCAACTTCGGCGCCGCCCTGGGGAGCGCCGAGCCATCGAGGCAGTCCGCCAGCAAATGGCTGGCATGGTGCGCCGCGCCGGCGGTCGACCGGGGGGTGCGTGATGCAGCACGTCTACTTCGTCAGCTTCGGTTGCCAGATGAACGTGCTCGACTCCGAGCTGGTTCTCGGCGACTTTGAGCGCAGTGGCTACAAGCAGACCGACGCCATGGCTTCGGCGGACGTCGTCCTCATCAATACCTGCTCGATTCGGGAACACGCCGAGGACAAGGTCTGGAGCCTGCTCGGCCGGGCTCGGCAGGTGAAGCAGGCCAAGCCCCACCTCAAGATCGGGGTGATGGGCTGCATGGCCCAACGCGTCAAGGACGAGATCATCCGGCGTGCACCGCATGTCGACCTGGTCCTCGGCACGTCGAACTTTCGCTCCGCCGTCCAGGACCTCGAGGACATCGGGGCCGGTGGCGGGCGCGTGGTACGCGCGGCCAAGCGGCCGGATCCGGAGTTTCTCCCGGATGCGGACCGCAACGTCGGCTCGCGGCCTGACGCGTATCGAGCCTACGTCACGATCATGCGGGGGTGCAACCACTCCTGTACCTACTGCATCGTGCCGCATACGCGCGGGAAGGAGGTCTCCCGTCCGATGGGGGAGCTCCTCGCCGAGTGCCGCGCCCTCGTCGCTGACGGCGTGCGCGAGATCACCTTCCTTGGTCAGAACATCAACACCTACGGCCAGGATCTTCACCCGGAGCGCAAGCACACCGGTGAGATCTGCACGCTGCTCGAGCAGGCCTCCGCCATCGACGGGCTCGATCGCATTCGGTTCCTGACGAGCAATCCGTTCGACATGACCGAGGACATGATGCGACGCTTTGGGGAGATCCCGAAGGTCATGCCCTGGCTCCACATCCCCGCACAATCCGGCAGTGACACGGTGTTGGCTCGGATGCAGCGCACGTACACAGTCGCTCAGTACCACGAAGTCGTCGGCTGGGCGCGCAAGCACATTCCTGGCGTCGAGATCACATCGGACTTCATCGTAGGCTTCTCGGGCGAGACTGACGAGGACTTCGAGCGGACGAAGGCGCTCGTCCGCGACGTCGGGTTCATGCAGTGCTACGTGTTCAAGTACAGCCTGCGCCCCATGACGATCTCGGCGCGGCGCATGCCCGACGACGTGCCCGAGGACATCAAGAAGCGGCGCAATGTCGAGTTGCTCGCCGTGCAGGATGAAACGGCAGAGGCGCGCAACAAGACGCTGCTGGGTCAGCGCCTCGAGATTCTCATCGAAGGCATCAGCAAGAGCGACCCGACCCGCGTCACGGGGCGCGACATGGGCAACCGCATCGTTCACTGCGAAGGCGATGCCTCCATGGCCGGTCGGATGGCCGTCGTCGAGATCGAGGAAGTCGGCGCGCACTCGCTGATCGGTCGTCGCGTCGCGCTCGAGGACGAGGCCGGCCGGTGGACGTACCGCTCCTACGGCCACGCGGTCCCGTCAGCTACCGCCTGAAGTAGTGCTTGTCGGTCACCTTGCCGGTCGCGTCGTCGATGGTGATCTCGAAATCGCAGCTGCGATTGCGGACCCCCGCGCGGACGTGCCAGATCGGGTGACGCGAGAAGAACGGCTTCTTGCGGGTTGCCTTGACGGGTTCGTACCAGCGCCACCCCTGCCATTCGGCAGTGAGGCGGGCGGCTGCGATCGCTTCGTCTTTGGTCATGGCCTTCGACCTTCGCCATCCAGCGTAGCGCCTGATGCCCCCGCCTGTCGAGGATCGCGTCCC
Source organism: Planctomycetota bacterium (assembly GCA_029259795.1). Lineage (GTDB taxonomy): Bacteria > Planctomycetota > PLA2 > PLA2 > JAEUHO01 > JAHEIK01. Next base: position 4,209 of record JAJDEM010000043.1, on the reverse strand, counting down.
AAAGGGTCGCAGAGGGTCATTAGAGGCCCCTTGCTCCTCGCCCGTGCCGGCCTAGAGATCGAGGCGTGCGTCGAACAGGAGGTGGCTGTCCAGGCGGGGCAGCGTCAGCATCAGCGTCGAGAAGGTGTGCGCGACCCGGACCGCAGGCCGCTCCGTGCCGTTGAGCACGACGGTGACGGGCTTTGCGAGGTCGACGAGCGGCGCACCGAGGAGGAGTGTGAGGCCTTCCAGGTCGTCGCTGCCTTCCAGGGTGGTCACCACGACCTTGTTGCCCGGCTTGGCTTCGAACTGCAGGACCGACTCGAGTTCGGGATACGCCCAGTACGCCCAGTAGAAGTGCCGCTTCCAGCCAAGGACAGGCTGCCAGAGAAATTTGGCCGGACGTGGCACGCGGTCATGGGAGGCCAGCCACTTCTGGGAGGGCCTGTACCCTTCTTTCGGTGCGGCATGGCCGCGACCTTCGACGCGGTCGTAGCGGAAGTTGAAGCCCTTGGGGTGCTCCTTCTTGATGTCCCTCAGCAGGGCATTCGCAAGATCGTTGCTCTCCGGCGGCACGTTGCGGTCGTCGCCGCTCTGGAAGAAATGGAGCGGCACGTTGTAGAGATTGGGGAGGACGCCCGGAGCCACCAGGGTCGGCTTGCGCTGCCCCTCCATGGTGACGCAGCTGGGGGCTCCCGCGTAGGCAGCGAGTCCAGCGAACACGTCCGCGTGCCGGCTCCCGATGGTCCACGTGCCGTAGCCGCCCATGGAGTGGCCGGTGATGTAGACGCGGTTGGGGTCGAGCTTCCACGTGCGCTTCGCCGCTTGGATCAACTCGAGCACGAACTGCTCGCTGCCTGCGTCGGTCCAGCCGTGCTCCGTCTTCTTCAAGACCTCCGGGAAGATCCAGCCGAAGCCGCCGCCGCCCATCGCGCTCGCCGCGTTCTCGGCGTCGCCCGACCCGGCGCCGCCGCCGTGCAGGCCGAGGAAGAGCCCCTTGCCGGGGGAGCCCGCGACGATGTACTTGCCCTTGCCCTTCTCGAAGAACCAGTTGCGGCCCTTCTTCTGCAGCTTGGGGCCGTGCTTCAGCGCGTACTTGATGAGTTCCTTGCGGAGCTTCGGCAGGGCCTTCGCCTCGAGGGGCGCCAGCTGGTCATCCCAGGCCTTGCGCATCTTGCGCCGGGCGGCGGGATCGGCATCGAGGTAGGCCTCGACGAGGGCGCGCAGCGCCTTGCCCTTGGGCGGTGCCTGATCACCGGCCCGCGCGGGCAGGGCCAGGCCCGCGAGCAGGACGACTCCGAGCAGGACCTGGGGAGCTCGCACATCCGCAGTCTACGATGCGTCCATGGCTTTGGATGATCATGATGTACGCCTGCTACGAAGGGCCATCGCCCTGGCGCGCAAGGCGCGGTTTGACGTCGAGCCGAACCCGCCCGTGGGGTGCGTGCTCGTGCGCGGCGACGATGGGGCGGTCGGCGAAGGCTGGACGGCGCCGTGGGGTGGCCCGCATGCCGAGGTCGTTGCCCTACGCGTGGCCGGCGAGCGCGCGCGCGGGGCCACAGCCTACGTGTCTCTCGGCCCGTGCGGCGTCGAGGGCAAGACGCCCCCGTGCGCCGCGGCGTTGATCAAGGCGGGCGTTGCTCGCGTCGTGGTGGGCGCCGGCGACCCGAACCCGGCCGAGGCCGGGGCGGGCCTGGCCAGTCTGCGCGCCGCGGGAGTCGTGGTCGACCTGGCCGAGGGCGTTTTGCAGCGCGAAGCCGACGAGCTTCTTGATCGCTTTCGCCGCTCGTTGGGCCGGCGGCGCCCGTGGGTCGTCCTCAAGTGGGCCATGTCGCTGGACGGCCGCATTGCGGCCGCCCGTGGCGCGGGCGGCCCGATCAGCGGACCCAAGGCGCGCCGCCTCGTCCACGGCTGGCGCGCGCACTCCGACGCCGTGGCGGTCGGGATCGAGACCGCGCGGATCGACGATCCGAGCCTGACGTGCCGGCTGGCCGACGGTCCGCCGCATGGACGGCCGCAGCCACGCCGGGTTGTCTTCGACTCCGCGCTGCGGCTGCCCCTGGACGCGGCGATGGTGCGCACGGCTGCTGAGGCACCCACCCTCGTCGTGTGCGGCGAAGAGGCGCCGCAGCCGCGCCGCGTGGCGCTGGAGAGCGCCGGCTGCACGGTGTTGCCGGTGCCGGTCGCGGACGGTCGCATCGACTTGGGCGCGGCGCTCGACACCCTGAGGGTCCACGGCGTTCGTCGGCTGCTGGTTGAAGGAGGAGCACGCATCCACGGCGCCTTCCTCAAGGCGGGGCTTGCAGATCAGATCAGCGCGATTGTTGCACCGCGCATTCTCGGAGGCGCGCATGCCGTCCCCGCCGTCGAGGGCTCGGGCATCGACACGGCCGATGCCATGCGGGAACTCGAGGAAGTCATGTGGCGGCGTGTTGGCGATGACCTCCTCATGCGGGGCTACGTGACATCCTCGGTGGGGGCCTGATGCAGATCGAGATCGAACGCTATCAAGACATGCTCCCCGCGGTTCGGGTGACGGTCGCCGACGAGGAGCGACTCTTCCTCCTCGATACCGGAGCGGGCATCACGTGCGTCAGCCCCGCGCTAGCCAGCGAGTGTGGCGTCGAACCCTGGGGCCGACTGACCGGGTTTCGCATGAGCGGGGAACGCGTGGACCTCCAGCGTGCCGACGGCCTCGCGCTCTCGCTCGGTGGCCGGGCTCTCGCGCCGTTGACGGTTGGCGTACTGGACCTCTCGACGCTGCTTCCCGAAGGCTGGCCCGCCGTGGATGGCGTGCTCGCGCTGGATGCCTTCCGCGACCAGCCGCTCACGCTGGACCTCGCGGGTCGCAGCCTGACGCTCGAGACTCCGGAGACGCTCGCCGCGCGGGTTGCCGCAGGCGATGAGCTGGCCATCCGGGTGAGCCGACCCGTCCAGGGCTGGGCCCGCGAGGTTTTCGTGGCAGCCGAGCTCGATGGCCGGACCTGGTGGTTGGAACTCGACTCGGGCAACACCGCGCCGGTGCTGCTGGCCGAGCACACGGGACTCGAGGAGGATGGCGAGATCTCCCTCGATCTTGGAGGGATGCCGTGGACGGGTGAGTTCCTCCTGCAGGAGATGATTCTCGACGGGAATCTCGGGCAGACCTTCCTGGCCGGCCGCCTTGTCACCCTGGATCTGCAGGCGGAGCGCATGGTCGTGGCACCGGCGTAGCCGGCGACGACGGGGCGTAGCCGGCGACGACGAGGTCTACGCTAGGGTCCGGAGACCCGTCCACGCGCATTGGTGACGTCCGAGACGCGGTAGCGAATGCGGTTCGTCATCAGGTGGTCGCGCAGCTCGACGAGATCGGGGTGCACCGGGTCGATGTAGGAGGCCTTCGCGGCCCAGAGCTCGGCGCGCTTCCACGCCGTGGCTTCCTTCTCTGTCTCTGCCATGCTGAGTCGAAGATCGAACTGCGCCTTGTCCAGCTGGGTGAGCTGCGCAAGGATCTCCTTGCGGGCAGCGTGGCCCCGCGGAAGGATGCGGCGCAGACGGCCGAGGTTGATGCGCGCCTCCTGCAGCATCCCATCGATCTTGTCTGCGATCTTGCGGGCCTTGCTGAGGCTTCCGCGATCGCGGTGTTTCTTCCACTCGGGAATCAGCGTTCCCGCGTTCTTGTAGAGATCGATCGCCTTGGTCTTGCGGCGCAGGATCTCCTTCTCGCGCTTGCTCGCGATCACGACGCGGTCGAGCTCGGCCCTTTCCTTCGCGGCCTCCTTGTCCAGGGTTTGAACGAGCGAGACCAGTTTGGCGACGAGCGCGCTCACCTCGCGTGCGTTCGGCGCAGTGGCGAAGTGCAACTTGAGAAGTCGGGCCATCTCCATGGCAGCCTCGAGGTCGCCGGCTTCGGCGAGGCGCTCGGCGTACTGAACCCCGTTGCGGACCGCGTCGCGTTCCGCTGCGGCGACCGCCGTCTTGAAGTGCGCCTTCTTGATCGCGCCAAGGGCGAGCGCCTTCTCGTACTCCTCGCGAGCCTCGACATAGAGGCCGAGGTCGACGGCGAGCTCGGCGAGGCGCTGACGGGCCTTCCCGTCGGCGGCAGGCGCGAGCGCACGCTTGGCGCGGTAGTAGCCCAGCGGCGCAAGCCGCGACCACGGGATGCGGCGAACTTCCTCGGGGCCGATACGGACGACGATCTATCGGACGTCGGCCTCTTCAACGACGCCGGTGAGTCTCTTGCCGTTGGTG
>JAJDEM010000417.1 GCA_029259795.1 Planctomycetota bacterium | reverse complement strand
GCCCGCGGGTCTGCTCGCCTCGGCCGAGGCCGACGGCGACGAGAAGAAGAAGGAGGACGACGGCACGGAAGAGGGCGACGACCTCGGCGACAAGAACGTGCCGTTCGCCGACCAGGTCAACCGCGCGATCGAGAAGGGCGTGAAGTGGCTGCGGGCGAACCCCAAGTGGAAGTTCTCCCTCCGCAAGCACGACGTCTACCACTGGGGTCTCGTCAAGGGCTCGAAGATCTACGGCGGCGGCACCGGCCCGCAGTACCGGCACCCCGCCGGCCCCACGGCCCTCGCCATCTACACGCTGCTGAAGTGCGGCGTCGATCCCAAGTCACACGAGATCGAGAAGGGCTTCAACTGGCTCCGCGAGAACCACAAGATCACGCCGGAGTACGACGGGACGGACGGCCAGGGCTTTAGCTGGCGGCATACCGAAGCGTCGAGCAGCTACGAGCTGGCCGTCATGATCCTCGCGCTCACCGCGAAGTATGACGCGCGCAAGAAGACCTCCGGAAGCAAGGCAGCCAAGCGCAAGGGCAAGCTCAAGATCAAGAACCGCGACGATCGCGAGTGGCTGATCGAGATGTGTGCTGGGCTCATCGAGCGCCGAGGCAACCCCGTCGAGGGCGCCCCGCGCGAAGAGAGGATCGGCTGGCGCTACAACACGCCCAGGGTCGTGCTCAGCGGGGGCAACCGTACGTGGACCCGCGGCGGGACCAAGGCGCCGCCGCACGCCAACCAGGACATGTCCGGCACCCAGCTCGCGGCGATGGCCCTCTTCAGCGCGCAGCGCTTCGGCATCAAGGTGCCGCCCGCGGTCTGGAGCGACATCATCGAGTTCACCCTCAAGCATCAAGAGGAGGAGGGGCCCGAGCGGGAGCGCCACATGCCGGGCTTCGTGAGCGAGCGCTACGGCGGCAAGCCCAAGGATCACGCGCGCGGCTTCATGTACATCAAGGGCAGCACGGATAGCTCCGAGGGCGTGGCGACCGGCTCCATGACCGCCTGCGGCATCGCGAACCTGCTGATCGCACGCGAGATGCTGGCCAAGAGCAAGAAGGAGCGCAAGAAGTTCGTCGACTCAGGCCGCAAGAAGACCGTCGACACCGCCATCCATGACGGCCTTGCGTGGCTGGACCTGCATTGGTCCGACTTCACCAACTCGCGAAGCCGCTACGGCTACCACATCTATTACCTGTACTGCGTCGAGCGGGCCATGGACATCCTCGGCAAGCGGCTCATCGGCAAGAACCTCTGGTATCCCGCGGGCGCGAAGAAGATCCTCCAGCGCCAGAAGCCCCTGAAGGTCAAGATCTACGACAAGAAGGGCAAGCCGCACTCCGCGGACGGCGTCTTCTGGATGACGAACTCGACCCACGAGCCGAAGGACGTGCTCGACACCTGCTTCGCGCTCCTCTACCTCAAGCGCGCCACAAAGGGCCTGGCACCCCCGATCGCCGTCACGGGTGGCAACGAGGGTGGTCCCAAGGACAGCCGCTAGCGGTCCGGACCGCCAGAAACGGGTCCGCAATCGCGTCGGCGTCCACGGCCCAGGAGGTACCCTGCGCGCCACAGCCGATTGGGAGGCCCATCCGTGAAACTCCATGAGTTCCAGGCCAAGGAGCGCTTCCGCGCCTATGGCCTTCCGACCCCGCGCGGCATCGTCGCGACATCCGTCGAGGCGGCCCGCGAGGCCTACGGCGAGTTGGAGGGCGACCTCGCCGTCGTCAAGGCGCAGATCCACGCCGGCGGACGCGGCAAGGCGGGCGGCGTCAAGCTTGTCCGCTCGGCCGACGAAGCGGCCGAGGCTGCCACGGCGATCCTCGGCAAGCACCTGATCACGAAGCAGAACGGTCCGGACGGCACGCTCGTCCGCACGCTGCTCGTTGAAGAGGGCCTGCCGATCGACAAGGAGTACTACGTCGCGATCACGCTCGATCGTCAGCTCGAGATGCCGGTGCTCATGGCTTCGGCCGAGGGCGGCACCGAGATCGAGGAAGTCGCCGAGGACAACCCGGACGCGATCCTTACCGAGGTCGTCGACCCCGTTCGCGGCCTCGCCGACTTCCGCGCGCGTCGGATCACATACGCGCTCGGCGTGCCGAAGCCGCTCGCGCGCAAGTTCGCCGCCACGCTCGTGAAGCTCTGCCAGGCGTTCCTGGGCGACGATGCCTCCATGGTGGAGGTGAACCCGCTGGTCACCACGACCGACGAGCGCGTCATCTGCCTCGACGGCAAGGTCGTGATCGACGACAGCGCGCTCTTCCGCCACAAGGACCTCGCCGGCCTGCGCGACGAGGGCGAGGAAGACCCCACGGAGGTCCGCGCCCGCAAGGCCGGCCTCAGCTACGTGAACCTCGACGGCAACATCGGCTGCCTCGTCAATGGTGCAGGCCTGGCGATGGCGACGATGGACATCATCAAGTTGCACGGCGGCGAGCCGTCGAACTTCCTCGACGTCGGCGGCAGCGCCTCGACGGAGCAGGTCACGACCGCCTTCCGCATCATCCTCGAGGACGCGTCGGTCAAGGGCATCCTCGTCAACATCTTCGGCGGCATCATGCGCTGCGACGTCGTCGCGCAGGGGGTCGTGGATGCCACCAAGGCGCTCGGCCTCGAGTGCCCGCTGGTCGTGCGCTTGCATGGGACCAACATGAAAGAGGGTCGTGCGATCCTCGAGAGCAGTGGGCTTGCGATCGTGTCGGCGACCGACATGAAGGACGCAGCAACCAAGATCGTGGAGGCAGTGTCGTGAGCATCCTCGTTGGCAAGGAAACGCGTCTGATCACCCAGGGCATCACGGGGGAGTACGGCCGCCTGCACACTCTCGCGTGCCGCGAGTACGGCACGAACATCGTGGGCGGGGTGACCCCTGGCCGGGGCGGGAGCGACGTCGAGGGCATTGCCGTCTACGACACCGTGTCCGAGGCCCGCGAGAAGACCGGCGCCAACGCCACGATGATCTTCGTGCCGGCGGCCTTCGCGGCCGACGCCGTCGAAGAGGCGACCGAGGCGGGCATCGAGTTGATCGTCTGCATCACCGAGGGCATTCCGGCCTTGGACGAGGCGCGCATGAAGCGCATCGTCAGCGCCGCCGGTGCGCGGATGATCGGCCCCAACTGTCCGGGTGTCATCAGCCCCGGCGAGCAGTGCAAGGTCGGCATCATGCCTGGCTTCATCCACACGCCGGGCAACATCGGCGTCGTGTCCCGCTCGGGCACACTCACCTACGAAGCCGTTTGGCAGCTCTCCGAGCTCGGCCTGGGCCAGTCCACATGCGTCGGGATCGGTGGCGACCCCGTCATCGGCACGACCCACATCGACACCCTGGCGATGTTCCAGGAAGACGACGACACCCACGCCATCCTGATGATGGGGGAGATCGGCGGCACGGCCGAAGAAGAGGCCTCGCAGTTCGTCAAGGACCACGTGACCAAGCCGGTCGTCGGGTTCGTGGCAGGTCGCACGGCCCCGCCCGGCAAGCGCATGGGCCACGCTGGCGCGATCATCGCGGGCGGCAAGGGCACGGCGCTCGAGAAGATGGAAGCCATGCGCGCCGCAGGCATCGCCGTCGCCGAGAGCCCGGCAGCGCTTGGCTCCACGATGGCCGAGGCGCTCGCCGCCCGCGCGTAGCCATCCTGCGCACCGCACGCGCCGTTTTCCCGGTGCGCTGGAGTGTCAGTACGAGCCTTCGCGCAACCGCGCGTGGATCAGCAGGCCCTTGCCACAGAGCACCGGGCGCGAGACGCCCTCGCGGTAGAGTTGGTCGCGCAGCGCGTCGCTGATGGCGGGCTTGCCCTTGCGGCGATCCCGTCGCTGGCGGCTCCCCAGACTGTGGCGAAGACCCCAGCCGATGGGCCAGCGCAGGAGGGGATGGAGAACGCGAGACGTCGTGCTCATGTCGCGCGCTTCCAGGGCCAGGTCGTCGAACTGGTTCGTCCGCAACAGGTAGCGGATCTGGAACCACGGAAGGAAGAACGCGTGCCCGTGGTAGGTGCGGTCGCCCGCCCGTCCCCAGATCGTCGACTCCTCGTTGGGGAGCCCCGCTCGCCACGCCTTGGTGCCCCCGAAGAGGTAGGCCAGGCGTGTGGAGATATCCATCCAGTTGGGCACCGTCGCGAAGAGGTGCCCGTCGCCCCGGAGTACGCGCCTGCACTCCCGGAAGAAGCCGCCGAGGTTCTCGAGATGCTCGATGCCCTCCTGGCAGACGATCGCGTCGAACGCGCCGTCGTCGAACGGCAGCCGTTCGTTCATGTCGGCATGGACGACCTCGCAAGGCGCGCGTACGCACGCTTCCGGAAACAGCTCCGCCGGAACGACGTCGTGGCCGGCCTCGGCCAGCATGGTACTGAAGTGGCCGTCGCCTGCCGGCAGGTCGAGGATGCGCAGGGCCGGGCCGCCGCGGCTCGCGATGGCGCCGAGCAGTTGGGTATCAGCACGGGCAGACATGGCGATTCCTCTGGGGGGGCGTTGCGGACATGGCCTTGAGGCCCCGCCCGTTGGATGGGGTCCAGGCTAGTGGTCGCGTTCCATGGAGGCGCCGCCCGCTCGTACGAACCACGTGGCGTTCATCCGGTGGCGGCGGGTCTCTCGATCGACGCCCAGGGTCTCGGCGCCGGCCGCGTCGAGCACACCCTGCAGGCGGGCCTCGTCGACTGTGTACATGGCCATCTTGGGACGCCACCCGAAGCGCTCGTAGATGGTCTCGGGCTTGAAGCCGAGGGCGCGCATGGCGCTATAGCGCATGCGTCGGGGTAGCAGCCGCCGGCGAGCCAGTTTGTAGCGGGCGTGGAAGCCCTGCCACCGGCTGGTTGCAGGCTTGAACACCGAGGCCTCGAAGATCGCCGCGCCACCGGGCTTCAAGACGCGCATGAACTCCCGCAGGAAGCACTCCTGGAGGGCAGGCTTGAGGTGATAGATCACCTTCGTCGTGAACACGAGGTCGAAGGAGTCGTCCGGGAAGCACGCGAGGTTCGGCGCCTGATTGACGACGTAGGTGACGTCGTCGCGCCCTGCGGCATATTCGCGGGCCAACTCGATCATGCGCGGCGAGATGTCCGCGCCCGTCGCGTGGGCGGTGCGCTCGGCGAGGGGCAGGGTCAGGCGGCCAACGCCGCAGCCGAAGTCCAAGGCCGCGCCTCCCGGTGCGAGCGAGCCGCCCAGGGCTTGGAACCGCTCCAGCGCCCCCGCGACCTCCGCTTCCCCGGTGCGGAAGAACTCCTCCGGGTCCCAGCCACCGTGGTCCTTGCCTTCCTCCGCCACGATGACGAACAGCGGATCAAGCTGCGCGAGTTGTTCCCATCGATCGGCCACGGCTCACCTCAAGGGCATGCTAGCGCCCGGCTGAGGTGTTTCCAATCTCCCCGTTGCCGCACAGGCACGCCGTTGGGGGCGAGGCGCCTCAGCCCGTCAGGACCCAACCCGAACGGCTATCGGGGACCGCCCGCAGGTTCGAGCTTCCGCACGGCGGCCGCTCGATAGACCAGCGGTCGGATCGCCAAGTCGAGCCCACTCCAGAAGGGCATGCGTTGGATCATGTTGACCATCACGAGCTCTTGCTTCGGCGCGACGAAGAAGCTCGTACTCGCGGCACCGCTCCACGCCCACTCGCCCAGGGCTGCGCGGCCATCCGCGTGGCTGATGCGCACCGAGACGCCCAGACCGAAGCCGAGGCCGAGCATCGGGGCGGGGCCGAGCCGCAGCGGCAATAGCTCCTTCGGCAGGCTGTTGGTTGTCATCCGGCGGACCGTCTCGGCCCTGAGGATCCGCTTGCCCTGCCAGACGCCGCCTTGGGCGAGCATGAGCGCGAAGATCATGTAGTCCCTTGCCGTCGACACGAGGCCACCGCCGCCGGAGTCGAGCCCAGGCTTGGTCAGGAACTGGCTCGTCGCCGGTCGATCCAGGACGAAGCCGCCCGCCGCGTAGTTCGCCACAAAGCGTGGCACGCTGGCCTTGGGGACGAAGAAGCCCGTGTCGCGCATGTCGAGGGGATCGAACAACCGGGCCTTGAGGAAGGCGCTCAGGGGCTGCTTCGCGATGACCTCGATCAGCCGCCCAAGCACGTCGATGGACAGGCTGTAGTGCCAGCGGGTGCCCGGCTCATGGAGCAGCGGCATGCTGCTGAGCTTCTTGGTCAGCGCTTCGAGGCTGGAGCCCCGGTCGAGTACGTTCTCCGCGCGGTAGCGCTTGTCGACCGCGGTGTTGCCGAAAAAGCCGTAGGAGAAGCCCGCGGTGTGTTGCATCAGCTGACGAACCGTCATGGTCGCCGTCTTTGCCTTGGCGCCTTCGACCTTCAGGTCCGCGAACTGCGGGAGGTACTTTGCTACGGGCGCCTCGAGGGAGAGCTTTCCTTCGTCCACCAACAGCAAGGCGGCCGCGACGGTGATGGGCTTGCTCATCGAGTAGATGCGGACGATCGAGTCCTTCTTGAATGCGCCTGCGGCGCGGAAGTACACGACCTTGCCCTTGCGGGCGACGACGGTGATCGCTCCGGCCACCTCCCGCTTCTTGATCCGGGCGTCGACGACGGCGTCGAGTTCGGCCAGCACGTCCTTCGACATGCCCACGGCGGCGGGCTCGACCGTCGGCAGCTCACCGGCGCGTGCGGGGGCCCACGAGAGCGGGACGAGAAGAGCAAACAGCAGGCCAAGCGGCCGGAGCGGGGGGGTGGGTGTCATGGCCCTGCACGATAGCGGGAGTCGCAGGCACCTGCGGCTTCGGCCCCAGCGCCGGTAGACTTGGCCAGATGAGCGACGACGAGGGAACCGTGCTGTATTCGCCTGCGCTCCTCGGGGGCGAAGTGCGCATCGTGCCCACGCGTTCCCGTTCGAAGCGCAAGCTGCGCGGCGCCACCCTGAAGCCCCTGGTCTGGGCTCTCGCCAACGGAACGCTGCGGCGGGCACCGCGCTTCGCGCACCGCGGGCTCTACCGTGGCCTCTGCGCGTTCATCCAGACGTTGGCGGCTGTGCCCGGCAATCAGCTGACCGAGGCCTGCGACGCGCTGGCTCGGCTGCGTACGGCGGCTGGCGTTCCGACCACCGGCGCTGGCATCTACCGGGGCTTCCTGGACGAGATCCAGACCGCGCTCGAGTTCGCCGTCGGGATCTACCACGCCGGGGTCGAGAGTGTCGCGGATCGCATGAGCTTCGCGGGCGACGGCGCGGAGCGCGTCGCTGCTGCGGCGGCGGAGCATGGCGGGGTGATGCTCTGCGTGACGCACAACCCCGGCTCGATCCTCGCGTCGCCAGCGATCGCGCGGCTGGCTCCGACGCTGCTCATCTCGAAGAACCCCCGCACGGTGGCTCGCACGCGCATGGCGCTCGACGGCTACGAGCGCCTCGGCCTCAAGGTGCTGATGGTGCGCGCCGGCAACCCCACGGCGCTGACCCGGGCCTGCCTGCGCGCGCTGCGTAGCGGTACGGTCGTGGTTGCGACGGTGGATCGCTACGACCGCGAGCCCAACCGGGTGGAGCTGCCGATGTTTGGCCGGCCGGTCGGATTGGCACCGTGGGCCGCGCGCCTGGCCGTGAAGGCCAAGGTGCCGGTCATTCCCGCCTACACCCACGCCGGTCAGGGCCGCATCGAGGTGCAGACCGGCGCGTCGCACATCCACACCGACACCGAAGAGGCCATGCGTCACTACATGGGCTACTTCGAGGCGGCGATCCTCGCGCGGCCGTCCAGCTGGTCGTTCCTTGCGGACAAGCGCTGGCGCTGGCACATGCAGGCTGCGGCTCGGGACTTGTCGGTCGGGGCTAGAGCGCTGCGAGGATCCGGTTGAAGGTCGCGCTCGGGCGCATGGCCGCCGTGGTCGCCTCGGACGACGGCTGGAAGTAGCCGCCCAGGTCCTGCGGCGCTCCTTGCGCGGCCTCGAGCTCGGCGAGGATCGTCGCCTCGTCGGCGGCAAGTGCCGCGGCCAGCGGCGCAAAGCGCGCGGCCAGCGCCGGGTCGTCGGTCTGGGCTGCGAGCGCCTCCGCCCAGTACTGCGTCAGGTAGACATGGCTGCCGCGGTTGTCGAGCTCGTGGACCTTGCGCATGGGCGACTTGCCTGCAGTGAGGACCTTCGAGGTGGCCTCATCCAATGTGCGGCTCAGCAAGCCCGCCCCCGTGTTTCCAAAGCGCTCGGCAAGATGCGCGAGGGATGCCGCCAGCGCGAGGAACTCGCCAAGCGAGTCCCACCGCAAGTGGCCCTCGGCTGTGAACTGTTGCACGTGCTTGGGCGCCGAGCCGCCGGCCCCGGTCTCGAAGAGCCCGCCACCGGCCAGCAGCGGGACGATGGAGAGCATCTTGGCGCTCGTGCCCACCTCGAGGATCGGGAACAGGTCGGTGAGGTAGTCGCGCAGCACGTTGCCGGTGACGGAGATGGTGTCCTCGCCCCGGCGGATGCGCTCCACCGAGACGCGTGTGGCCTCCACGGGGGAGAGGATGCGGATGTCGAGGCCCGTCGTGTCGTGCTCCTCGAGGTAGCGGCTGACCTTTGCGATGAGCTGCGCATCATGGGCGCGCGTCGCGTCCAACCAAAACAGTGCCGGGCTGCCTGTGGCTCTGGCCCGCGTGACGGCGAGCTTGACCCAGTCGCGGACGGGGGCGTCCTTTGTCTGGCACGCGCGCCAGATGTCGCCGGCTTCGACGGCATGGGCCAAGAGCTCCTGCCCCTCGGCGTCGAGCACCCGGACCGTGCCGGCCGCGGCGATCTCGAAGGTCTTGTCGTGGCTGCCGTACTCCTCGGCCTTCTGGGCCATGAGCCCGACGTTCGGCACGCTACCCATGGTCGTCGGGTCGTAGGCGCCATGCGCCTGACAGTCTTCGATCATGACTTGGTAGAGCCCTGCGTAGCTGCTGTCCGGTATGACCGCCTTGCAGTCTTGCAGCGCCCCCTCGGCATTCCACATGCGTCCGCCATCGCGGATCATGGGGGGCATCGACGCGTCGATGATGACATCACTCGGTACGTGCAGGTTGGTGATGCCGTTGTCGGAGTCGACCATCGCGATGGCCGGGCCCCGCGCGTAGAGCGCCGCGAGGTCGGCCTCGATCGCGTCCCGCTCCGTCGTAGGTAGTTCGTGCAGGCGCGCGACGACGTCGCCGAACCCGTTGTTGGCGTCGACGCCCAGCTTCTCGAACGTCGCGGCGTGGGCGTCAAACAGCTCGCGAAAGAAGACGCGCACGGCATGGCCGAACATGATGGGATCCGACACCTTCATCATCGTGGCCTTCATGTGCAGCGAGAACAGCACGCCTGTGCTGCGCGCATCGTCGATCTGCTCCTCCAGGAAGGTGACGAGGGCGCGCTTGCTCAGGAAGCTGCCATCGAGCACCTCCCCCTCGAGCAGGGCGAGGCCGTCCTTGAGGACCGTGACGGTGCCGTCGGCGCCGACATGCTCGATGCGCGCGGTGGTCGCGGCAGGCAGGGTGACGCTGATTTCGTTCGAGCGGAAGTCGCCGGCGTGCATGTGCGCGACGTGGGTCCTGCTGTCCTCGGGCCACGGCTTCATCCGATGCGGGTTCGCCCGCGCATAGGCCTTCACCGGGGGCGGCGCGCGGCGATCTGAGTTGCCCTGGCGCAGGACCGGGTTGACGGCGCTGCCCTTGACGCGGTCGTAGCGCGCCTTGGCGTCGCGCTCCGCGTCGTCCTTGGGCTCCTCGGGGTAGTCAGGAAGATCGTAGCCTTTGGCCTGCAGCTCCGCGATGGCCGCGCCGAGCTGCGGCACGGACGCGCTGATGTTGGGGAGCTTGATGATGTTGGCTTCCGGCGTCAGTGCGAGCGCGCCGAGTTCTGCGAGCGCATCGGAGACGCCCTGGTCCTCGGTCAGGCGATCCGAGAAGGCCGCGAGGATGCGTCCCGAGAGGGAGATGTCCTTGAGCACCACGGGCACGCCGGCCGCGCCGGCGAACGCCTCGAGGATCGGCAGCAGCGAGTGCGTGGCGAGGGCCGGCGCTTCGTCGGTGAGTGTGTAGACGATCGAGGGTGCTGCGGACATGAGGGACTCTCCGTGCGAGACGCGAAGCGGCGCGCAGGTGGTGTACCAAGCCGGTCGCGCAGCGTCAGCGCCGATTTCGCTCGCGCGGGGCTTCGGGCGCGGCGCGCCGGGCCGGCCTGTGCGTCCCCAGGCGCTGCCAGGCACTGGTATGCTCGGCTCTCACGCCCGAGCGCGGGCCGAAGGGATCCGGGATGAACAAACTCCTGCTTGTCGTGATTGGGCTGCTGCTGGCTGGGTTCGGCTTCTTGCTGGGGCGCACATCCGAGGCTGCGGCGCCTGCGAACGTCCGGGCTGGAGGCGCGGCGTGGAACGCCGAGGCCGGAGCCTACGTGACCCAGTCCGGCAACGCGCTCCGCCTCTGGAAGCTCGAGGGCGGCGAGGTTGTCGAGGTGACGGAGTTCTCGACCGCGCTCGTGGACGGCGACAACTCGGCCGCGCCGGAGCCCAAGGTGTTCAAGCGCGTGATCAAGCCGGCGCCGGAAGGCGCCACGCAGGCGGTGCCGCCCATCGAGGCGCCTCTGCCCCCGGCGCTCCCGCAGAGTTCCTGTGGCGGCTCGGGCGCGTCCTGCGGCTGACCGCTCCCGCGCCGGTGAAATGCGGGCGACGTCTCTCTCGCTCTTGAGGGAGCACGGGCCCAGTGACCGGACCCCGCTCGGGGCCGCGTGTTCCGACCCGGTCGTGTAGGTACACTCCGGGGAGGGGGATGGAGGTGTTGCGTGCTACGCCGGGCCCTGCTGCCGCCCCTGTTGCTGCTTCTCGGGGGGCTGCTCACCTTCGGCGCTTCGCGTACGAGTCTCGCAGCCGAGGACCGGACGCCCGCGAGCCAGGCCGACGCGTTTGCAAAGGCACTGGCCGGCAAGGACGCAGCCGCCCTTCGTGCGTTGGCCACAGCCGACGATCCGGACCCCTGGTTGGTCGCGGAATCGCTGCTCGTCCGCGGTCTGGCAGCCGAGGCCCGCGCATTCGCTGCGCAGGCGGCGGCGCCTGGCACCAAGGATCTACCTGCGTATGTCGCCGCCTCGGCGGAGGTCGCCGCGCGCGAGGGCAAGGGGCCCGTCTCGCGGCTGCGGACGGCGCACGAGGAGGCGAAGGCGCTGCACACGGCGCGCTCCTTCGGCGCGGCCCGACCCGTGTTCGATCGGGTGGCCAAGGACGCTGCAGCCCTCGGCTGGTTGACCCAGGCTTCGGACGCTGAGTACCGCTCTGGCTTGGCGCTCTACGAGCTCGCCGACTACAGCGGGGCCCGGGAGCGCTTCGAGCGGGAGCTCGCGCTGGAGATCCGGCTGGGCTCGAAGGTCGGTGAAGGCCGCGGTCACTTCCGCGTGGCGCTCCAGTGCATGATCCTGGGGGACGAGGCGAGGGGGCGCACGGCCCTTGCGCGATCGCTGCGACTCGCCCAGGAGGCGAAGGACGCGCTCTATGTCTCGAAGAACGAAGCCGAGCTCGCCAGGGATCATGTCGTCTCCGGTCGTGTGCGGGAGGGCGTGGCGGCCTACGAGCGTGCGTGGGCAGCCATGGAGTCCTACGACGGTTCGTCGGTCGCCACGCGGTACCGGGCCACGCCGACCGCGATCGTGTATGCCCGTCAGCGAGCGCTGCTCAGTCTTGCGAGCACCCACGCCCAACTCAACGAGTTGGAGACGGCGCGCGGCTATGCGCGGCGCGCGGTGCGCTTCTCGCGCAAGGCGGGCATCGAGCGGGCCTTGCTCAGTGCACGGGCCTTCTTTGCCTCCCTGGAAGGCGCAATCTCCACCGCGCAGGGGCGGGTCAGCGACTCCCTTGGCTACTACAGCCGCGCCAGCGAGCTCTACGAGCGACTCGGGACGCCCGACGCATGGGCGGTCGCACTGCGCCGGCTGGCCGACACGCGGCTCCGGCTCGCCGACTACCCTGGTGCGCTGGGCGACATCTCGAGGGCGATCGCGCTGCTCGAGCCGACGGGCGCGCAGCGCCCCCTGTTTGCGGCTCACCTCGTGGCGGCCTCGGCGAACGCCATGCTTGGTCGCACCGACGACACCGCGCGGCACGCGCGCTCCGCAGCGGCCATCGCGATCCAGCTCGGCGATCCCCACCTGCGCATTCGGGCGCTGAACACGCAGGCAGGCGTGCTTCGGGCTACGCAGGACCCCGATGGCGCCGTGCGACTTCTGCATCAGGCCCAGGCGATCCACCGGGAGCACCCGAACACCGACATCCTTGGCGTCGAGATCCAGCTAGGGAGGCTGGAGTACAACGCCGGGGACTACGAGGCTGCCCTGCAGCGCGCCCTGCGGGTACTCGCGAAAACCACAGCCTACGGATCGGTGCTCGCTGTCCAGGACTTGCGTCGGCTCGCCGGAGGGTGCCACGCCAAGCTTGGTCGGCTCGATGAGGCGCTGGCCGAGTACCGGACGATCGTGGCCGCAGTGGAAACGTCGGGGCAGGTCTCGCAGCACATCTCCTTGCTCACCGAAATGGCCGGGTTCTGCATCCGGGCGAAGCGTCCCGCCGAAGCCATGGAGCTGGCTGAGAAGGCCGTCTCCATTGCCACCCGTGGGCGGGATCGCGAGGCCGAGGTCACCAGTCGATACATGTTGGGTCGGGCGTTGCTCTGGAAGGGGGAGCGCGAGCGCGCCCTGGAGGAGACGCTATTCGCCACGGAGATCGCCGAAGGCCTGCGCGTACCCGTTCGGGCGGCGGCCCTTGGTCATCTCGCCGAGGTCCACTACTACCGCGCCGAGTATGGCGAAGCGATCAAGCGCGCCCATGAGTGCGTGGACCTGGGGCGGCGCTACGGCTTGAGCATGAGCGATGAGGCGCGAGCGCGCGCGCAAGGGAGCTTTGCCTGGGGCGTGCGCTGGGGCCTGGCTGCTGCCGTGGACGAGGTGGGGCATGGTCCCGACCTCTACAAGTTCCTGGAGCGCATGCGAGCTCAGAGTGTGGTCGTCTCCCTCGGGGGGCGCCATCGGCTCCGCAACGTGCACGTACCGGAAGCGCTCCGCCGCGCCGAGGACGAGGCGCGTGCGGCTGCGGCGCTCGCCTACGAGGCCTGGCTGGCGCAGACCCGCCGCCCGGATCGAGCAAGGCGTCAGGCTACGCGGCAGGCGTACGAGCTCGCCTTGGAGAAGGAGCGGGACGCCGTGGCGGCTGCGAAGGACGCTGTGCGCAAGGCCGCGCGCTTGGACGACGCGGGCTACGGCGAGGGGCTGTCGTTTGGCGGCGCATCAGCCCTCTGCGGCAAGCACGATGCGCTGGTGCTCTACGGCGACGACGGCATGGACTACGTCGCGATGGTCCTCGTGCCGGGCCGCTACTGGCAGGTCCGACTCGGGCGTAGCCGAGCGGTCGACGCGGCCATGGCGGCCGTCCTCGCCGACCCGAACGACGGGAAGGCGTCCGCACGGCTGCGCACCCTCATCTACGCCCCGTTGAAGCTTCCGTCTACGGTTACCCGCGTCGTGGCCTCGCCCGCGGGAACGATGGCGTATGTCCCGTTTGCTGCGCTCGACCCCACGCGGTCGTTTGCCATGGTGCCGTCAGCGACAGCCTGGGCGGCGCTGCGTGCGCAGCCGGTCGACGCCGGCTCCAAGATCTTGGCGCTTGCCGATCCGGCCTACGAGCGCAAGCGCGCCGGCTTGCCGACCCTGCAGACGACCTTGCGCGGCCGTGTGTTCGCGCCGCTGCCCGCCTCGCGCCTCGAGGCCGAGGGCATTGGGAGCCATACACGGTTGCTGGGGGCCGAGGCTACCGAGACCCAACTGCGGGCGATTCTCGCAAAGCGCGGCCGCTGGAAGTCCATCCACCTGGCCTGTCACGGCGTCGTCGACGACTTGAACCCGGCGCGTTCCGCGTTGGTGCTTGCGTCGGATGAGCACAACGATGGATTCCTGCACGCGAACGAGATCCACGAGCAGGTCCACCTCTCGACGGAGCTCGTCGTCCTCTCGGCCTGTGAGACGGGCCGCGGTCGCATCTACCAGGGCGAGGGTCTGCTCGGGCTCTCGCGCGCCTTCATGCTCGCGGGCGCCCCGCGCGCGCTGTGCTCGCTGTGGAAGGTCGACGACGAGGCCACCAGTGCGCTCATGGTGAAGTTCTACGAAGCCTGGAATCCGCCGCCAGGGAGCGACGGCAAGCCCAAGGCTGGCGTCTCGGCCGCGCAGGCGCTGCAGCGCGCGCAGGCGTACGTCCGTTCGCAGAAGAAGTGGGCCGCGCCCAACTACTGGGCCGGCTGGACGCTCTGGGGTCTTGCCGACTGAACCCAGCGAAGGAGGTCGAACCATGCTGCGCCTTGCACGCCCTCTCGTCCTGCTCGCGGGCCTCCTCCTGACTGCGCCTGCGCTCGGCGTGGCCGGCGAGGAACGCAGCGCCTCCACCCAGGCGGATGCCTACGTGAAGGCGTTGGCGGGGAAGGACGCGACCGCGCTGGCAAGACTCCATGCCGCGGACCATCCCGATCCTTGGTTGGTCACCGAGTCGCTCCTGAGGCGCGGGTTGGCGACGGAGGCCGCTGCGTTCGCGCGAGGTACCTCCGCGGAGGGCACGGCGGGCCTGGCCCCGTACGTGGTTGCCGCGCCCACTTCGGGTCGGGATGGCAAGGGCCCCGTCACCCGGCTCGAGGCAGCGTTCCAAGCCGCGCAGGCCCGGGTGGAGGGCGGCGAGTGGAAGCAAGCGGCGGCAGAGTTCGATCTCGTCGCGAAACAGGCCGAAGCGTTGGGCTGGCTGATCCGCGCCTCCGCAGCGAACTATCAGGCGGCGCGCGCTCTCCAGGAGATCTCCGACTTCCCGGGGGCGCACGCGCGCTACGAACGCAATCACGATCTGGAGAAGCGGCTGGGTTCGAAGGTGGGCATGGGGCGCGGCCACTTCCGCCTCGCCTCGATCCACCAGACGCTCGGGCGGCCCAAGGAGGCACTTGAGAACATGGAGGCCTGCCGGCGGCTCTCAAAGGAGACACGCGATCAGTTCTATCTGGCGAAGGTCTACTCCGATGGCGGCGTGATTGAGATTCGGGCGGGGCGTACACGGGCAGGGATCGCCTCGCTCGAGAAGTCAGCCGCTCTCTTCGCTGCCCACGATGACGCCCACCTGCAATACCGCTTTCGGGTCCAGCCGAGCCGCGTGCTTCATTCGCGTGTGAGGGTTCTGCTGAACCTGGCCAGCTGCCATGCACGGCTCAACGAAGGCGATGCCAGTCGGCGCTTCGCACGCGAGGCCGTGCGCACGGCGCGCGCGGGACCGGACAAGCGCTTCCTGCTCAAGACCCGTGCCTTCCTCGCAAGTCTCGAGGCGGCGGTTGCGACCGCAAACGGGGAGTCCCTGAGCGCCCTGGGCCACTACAGTCGCGCGGCTGAGCTCTACGGGCGGCTCGAGGGTGCAGCCGCGCACGCGGAGGCGCTGCGCCGCCTCGCAGCGTCCAAGGCCGCGCTGGCGGATCTCCCGAGCGCGCTAAGAGACATCGAGACCGCGATCCAGCTTCTGCAGCCCACGGGTGCGAAGCGCAAGCTGTACGAAGCCCACCGGGTCGCGGGCGATGTGTGCCTGCAGCTGGGGCGGTTCGAGGAGGCAGGGCGTCACCGAGCAGCCGCCTTCAACTTGGCGGAGGGACTTGGCGAACCCCAGCTGCATATCGACGCGCTGGAGGCCCTCGCGCGACAGGCCAGCTACAGGTACCGGTTCGGCGAGGCGCTGCGGTTGTTGCACGAAGCGGAGCGCGTCCACACAC
>JAJDEM010000416.1 GCA_029259795.1 Planctomycetota bacterium | reverse complement strand
GGCGGCGGCCGCCGCGGCGGTGGACGCGGCACCATGAAGCGCGGACTGCTCGCCTGGTCTCTCGGCGAGATCGAGGACCCCAAGAGCGCTACGTTCATGCGGGAGACGATGATCAGCTCCCTCGAGCACACGGTGGCCTTCTGGAAGGAAGCGGTCATCGCCTATTACGACGCCATCGCCCGCAAGTGCGAGGGCGACGCGGAGGCCGCCGGCGCCATCGACGAAGGCATCCGGCGCACGCTGGAGTTCTCCGGAGGCACGGCCGAGATCAAGGACGACGCCCGCAAGGGCCGCGACCAGTCGAAGTTCGAGCCCAAGGCCGACTGGGATGTCGAAGGCCGCGGCTTCGGCGGCGGCCGTGGCGGCGGCAAGGGCCGCTGATCCGACCGCGTGGGGCCGCGCCCCGCCCCGGCCGAGGCGCCGTGCCCCCGGGCAGGCGCCGTGCCCCTCTCCCCGTAGGA
Source organism: Planctomycetota bacterium (assembly GCA_029259795.1). GTDB lineage: Bacteria > Planctomycetota > PLA2 > PLA2 > JAEUHO01 > JAHEIK01. Next base: position 11,158 of record JAJDEM010000416.1, on the reverse strand, counting down.
TGCCGCACGGCGGCCGCCCCCCGACCCGGGGTGCGGCTCACCCAGGAGGTCGCGCGTGGCTGGCAAACGAGGGAATCTCGTCTGGATCGATCTGGAGATGACAGGGCTCGAGCCCGAGAACTGTCACATTCTCGAGATCGCCACCATCATCACCGACGGCAACCTGCGGGTGGTCGCTGAGGGACCGGAGCTGGTCATCCACAACAGCGAGGAGCAGCTCGAGACCCTCTCGGACTGGAGCCGCGACACCTTCACCGCCTCGGGGCTTCTGGAGCGTGTGCGTGCCTCGACCGTGGACTGCGCGGAAGCCGAGGCCCAGACGCTGGCGTTCGTGCGCGAGCATTGCGCGAAGGGCTCCGCTCCGCTCTGCGGCAACTCGATCCACACCGACCGCGTGTTCCTCTACAGCCGCATGCGCACGCTGCACGACCACCTCCACTACCGGAACCTGGACGTCTCGAGCTTCAAGGAGGTCCTGCGGCGCTGGTACCCCAAGCACTACGCGCCGCCCCGCAAGGCCGGCCTCCATGCAGCCCTGGCCGACATCCGCGAGTCCATCGAGGAGCTGCGCTACTACCGCGAGGCGTTCATCCAGCCCGCTCCGCCGGCCGCAGAGCCCAGCGAATAGCAGGCGGGCCGAGGGCTCCACCCCCCACGCCATCCGGTCGAAAAGGGGGTGTATGGCCACAGCCTCCCCCCGCCTCGTCTCGCCCTCGCGCGCCAAGTCGCGACCGCCGCCGTGGCTGATCATGGGCCTCGGAGCCTTCCTCGCGCCGGCCCTGGCGTCGATTCCGATCCTCGAGTACGTGGGCTGGTTCCTCGCCTCGCTCGTGCATGAGACCGGGCACTGCGTCGCCGCCTGGTTCTTCGGCCTGCCCGCCTACCCGGCGATCCGCATCGACGGACACGCCGCGGCGATGCACAGCGAGCAGAAGCTGACCCTCGTCGCCTTCGTCTGGGCGACGATCGGATGGATCGCCTGGAGACTCCGCGCACGACCCCGGGCCCGCACGATCGCAGCACTCGGCTTCGCCGTCTATCCGTTGATCGCATTCACGGAGGGACACGAACTGGTGCACCTACTCGCAGGCCACCTGGGAGAGCTCACCTTCGCTGCGGTGTTCTTCTACCGCGCACTCTCCGGCGGGTTTACCGAGAGCATCCCCGAGCGCATTACCTACGCAGCGTGCGCATGGTTCCTGCTGGGTCGCAACGTCGTACTCGACTTCGGGTTGATGACGAGTGAAGCCCTGCAAGCGGCGTACATCGGCAACGGCTCCTTCGGGCTGAGCCAGGACTTCGTACGCGCCGCCGACCTCCTGGGTTGGTCCCTCGGGGGCGTCGGCGCGTTGATGCTCTTGCTCTCCACCATCACGCTACCCGTCGCGTGGTGGATCTGGCGCTGCGTCGAGTTCAATCCGGCTTGGCGCGCCGTCAAGCGTGACTTTGCATCCGACGAGCGTCGCGCGGCCTAGGGACGACCCGGCCTAGGGACGACTCGGTCTAGGGACGACCCGGTCTAGGGACGACCCGGTCTAGAACGGGGGGTAGGCGCTGGGAAAGCGGATTCCCATCCACGCTTGCTCGTGCGCCACCCAGTGGGTGAAGCCCAGCTCACGCAGGATCTCGATGCGCGCCTCGTACAGGGAGCGACGGCGCGGATGCTTCTTGAGCTTCGCGGCCACGGCCGCCAACGCCTTGCCCAGCCGACCTCGCGCTCGCTCGTGGCGAATGCGCGTGTCGAGATACGCGCTGCCTTCCACGTCCGCCCAGCGCTCGAGCTCGCGCCACGTGGCCAGGAAGGCCGCCTGCGCCGACGCGCCGGCGTGGGACTGGGCGCGGGCCTTGCGGTGCAGCGCCTCGGCCAGTGCCTCGCCGCGCATGGTCATCCGGCGGTGGCGCCGCTTCTCGGCCTTCGTCTCCTGCTTGGGACTGCTGCCGCGGTACTGCGCAAGTCGATCTCGATCGATCCGCTTGAGCACGCGCTCCGCCGCCGCGATCACCGCCTTCCGAGCGGCGGCGTCCTGCTTCACCGCGGGCAGGCGATCGGCCCACTTGAGTTGTTCGACGAGCACGGCGACCGAGCCCCGCTGCTCCTCCAACAGCAACGCCGAGAGCTTCGCGAAGGCCTCCGCCTGCTTGGCCCGGCGCAGGGACGCGAGCGTCTTGAGCTTGGCCTGGAAGAGCTCTTCGAGCGCCTCTGTGTAGGGCGACGGACCCGCGGGCTGCTTGGCGCGCTCCGCGTCGGGTGCCGGGGCCTCCTCGTCCTCCTCGGCCTCGGGATCCGGCACGATCACCACGATCGGCCAGCCGCCCGGGCGGCGGCCCTTGCCGAAGCGCTCCGCGACCTCCTCGCCGTAGTGGATCTCCCCAAGGAACGCGTTCCCCGGCTCGGCGAGGCTACCCATCTGCTTGCTCGACGGGGGCTTGAGGAACAGGCGCACCCGATCGCCGGCACGCGCCTCCCGTGCGGCAAAGCGGCTGCCGCCACGGAGCGCGCTCATGCCATCGGGATGGATCGAGACCGACACGGGCTTGCTCAAGGTGAAGTCCAGCAGCAAGGGCGCCTGCGCGAAGGCCTTGAGCTCTTTCGGGTCCTCGTGGCGCAGGTGCAGGCGCAAGACGTAGGAGCCCTTCGCCAGCGCAAGGCTCGCACCGTCCGGGAGCGGTCCCTTGCCCACGCGCCGCTTGTTCTCGTCGAAGACCATCCAGAGGCCGCTCGACCAGGACTCGTAGACATCCTCGTAGATCGAGAGGAAGGAGCGCGGCGTGAGCTTGGCATCCTTCTTCAGCGAAAACTTGAACGTGTAGACGGCATCGTGGATGACCCGTCCGCGGGTCAGGACGTCGCGCTCGGGATCACCCGCCGTCATCGCGAACGACGAGGGCCGAACGGGCTTGCGCAGGGTCGTCAGCTTGACCGCGGGCCTCAGGCGCTCGCGCCCGAAGGGCACGCTGACATCCACCTTGGTGATGAGCTCCGAGCCGGCCATGAGCACCGTGTCGCTCGACGGCTTGAGGCCGTGGAACACGAGCTCGGCCTCGAAGGTGCCTGCCCCGAGACTCGACCAGTACTGGGCGAGCGCGACCTCCAAGGTCCGACCGCCCGTGACGGCGAAGCTGTGGACCGAGGCCTCGCCGTCATCCATCCCGATGTATTTCTCGTAGACGTCTTCGCCACTCGTGTGCCCCGGCAGCAGCTGTTGCGTTTGAAGCACGATGAGGCGCGCCGAGTCGGCCTTCACGGTGCGAATACGCAAGTCCGCCCAGGTGGCTCCGTCGGGCACGGCGAAGAAGCGTCGCTCGATCGAGCCGGCCTCGAGGGAGAGCGTCTCCTGCCAGCGCTGGGCCTCGGCGGTCTGCGGGCGGATCACCGTCACGGGCAAGCGGAAGATCGCGCCGCGCTCAGGATGCTCGACATCGATGCCGTGCACCTCGCCATGGTGAACCGCGCCCGTGGCGAGCTGGGTCGGGTCCACGCGAATCTCGAAGCGCCCGCCGCCATGCTGCAGCGCCATGTGATCGGCCGTCTCGATCCAGGGCTGCGTGGCCTCGAGCCTCAGCCGCATCGAGAACGCGATGCGACTCGCATGGTCCTCCGTCTCGGCGAAGTGCGGCTTGACGCTGACCCGCTCCACCGCGACCCGGTTGGTCTCCGCCGGCTCCCGGAGGTAGAGGCCGCGGGCATTCTCGCGACGCGGCAGCCGGACGTCGAAGCGCACATCCTCCTCGGCCTGATCACGCCAGCGCTCCACGTAGTCGAAGGCCTCCGGGATCTGAACGATGCCGCGTCCCATGCCGAACACGTCGATCCCCTCGACCTGCTTCGCGGTGTTGGAGAGCGCGCGGTGAATCCGATGCGGAGACCACTGGATGCTCTTCTGTTTCAGGCCGGAGAGCATGAGAGCCACGCCGCCGCAGAGGTTCGGCGAAGACATCGAGGTGCCGTTCATCTGGGTGCTGCCCTGCAACAACCAATTGGGCACGGGGGCGATCGCGCCGCCGGGGGCGCTGAAGTCCACCCCCAGGTCGCCGTCGGCCGTCGGACCGCGGGAGGACCACGTGAAGTGCGTGGGCTTGACGGTCTTCCGCATGGCGTACTGAGCGCGCATCATGCGCGGCGAGACATAGGCCCCCACGCCGAAGATCTCCGACGTCGTGCCTCCCGGGGCGCCGACCGTCGTGAGGGCGGGTCCCTCGTTGCCGGCGCTGGCGACGAAGATCACGTTCTGCTCGTTGACGATCTCCGCATAGAGCCTGTCCATGCGCGAACGGTTGGGCGTGGCCGTCGGCCCGCCGTAGCTCATGTTGATGAGGTCGCACTTGTTTTGGCGAACGGCGATGAGGCCGCGCTCCTCGCCCGTGCCCGTGGAGCTGGAGCGCAGGCGCGTGTCCCCGATCTTGACGGCAACGATCTGCGCCCCCGGGGCAATGCCGTTCAGCGCCGGCCGATCGGGGTAGTGCGCCGCGACGATGCCCGCCACGTGGGTGCCGTGCGCGCCGCAGTCCACGACGATCGAGAGCCGCTTGCCCTCGCTGTAGATGTTGATGCCGTAGTTCAGCCGGTCCTCGCTGCTGAACGTCGACCACTGCCGCTCGAGGCGGTAGTTCGTCATCGCCTTCTCGTCAGCGAGATCGCCGTCCTCATCGGTGTCGATGAGGGCGCGCCACACCGAGCCATCGTGATAGACGACGCAGTCGTAGATCGGGCCCGGATCGGCGTAGGCCTTCCACAGCGCCTGCAGCTGCTCGAACCGCACCTTGAGGTCGCCGCGTTCCCGCTGCGCGTCCTTGCCCTTGGCCCCACGCAGCGCTTCCCGCCGGCGCTCGAGCCCGACCTCCGCGGCGCGCTGCGCCTCGGCGAAGACCTTGCGACGCTTGGTCTTCAAACGACGGACCAGGCCGCCGGGGAACATCTCGTAGGCCGGCTTGACGCCCACATGCCAGCGTCCTGTCGGGTTCACGCGCTTGCCGAGCTTCAGGGGGCGGCCGGAGGCCCCCTTGATGACGCCACCCTCGGCCTTCCGAACCGTGGTCGTGTCGACGTCACCGCTGCCGGAGCCGTCGACGAGATCGACGATCTTGGGCCGGCCATCGCTGGTCGTCTGCAGCCCCGCTGCGCCCGGGTCCACGCCGGTATCGAAGATCGCCACCGTGATGCCACGGCCGTCCGCCTCGGGATGCGCCGCCAGGAAGCGATCGGCCCCGATCTCGACCTTGGGCATCAGCCCGTCGTCGGGGAAGGCCTCGGGGCCGGCCTCCTCGTCGGCCTGGCCCACAGGCCCGAAGCCGATGAGGGCCATGGCCGCGATCGTCGCGGCGAGCCACCGTCTGGAAGTCCGAGGGGTCCACATGGTCTGCGCGCTCCAAGCCGGGGAACCCGACGTTCTACCCCAGGGCCGACGACTCCGCGACCGGGCACTGACGCTCGATCGGGGCCAGACACGCAGATCGAACACGCGTATTCTCTGGTTGCCGCTCCGCCAGCAAGCCCGCCAGGAGATCCGCGCGTGACCCATTCCCGATGCCGCCCTCTCGCCACGCTCGCCCTGGCGCTGGCTTTGGTCCTCCTCCTCGGTAGCGAGCCTGCCCAAGCGCGCGGGGAACCCGGCCCGATCCACCGGGTGCGCCAGGAGCTCCGCGCCAAGCTGCACGAGACGGCGAAGTTCTGTACCTCCCGCAAGTTGTTCGGCGCACGCTACGACGTGTACGAGTTCATCATCGCCCTCTGGCCCGACGACGAGGTCGCGCGCAAGTCCAACGGCTACACATCCGATGGCAGCGGCTGGTCCAAAGCCGGACGCAAGCGCCCCCGCAATCTCTCGGCCGGCGGCATTCCCGCCCTGCAGATCCGACAGGACGAGACGGCGACCTGGTATCGCGAGGCCATCGCCATCGCCGCACGGGAGTTGCCGCCCAGCGATGCCGCGGCATGGAAGGCACGAGCGCGTAGCGACGCAGGCCGTATCGCTCCCGGCAACGACGAGCTGCGCGAGCAAAACGGCTGGGTCAAGGGCAAGAACGCCAAGGGCAAGACCGGCTGGATCCTCTTGGAGACGCGCAAGAGCCGCAAGCGTCGACCCAAGCTCGTCAAGGCTGCGGCCAAAGCGCTGAAGTCCGCACCGAAGGCCAAGAAGGACGCGGTCCGCGAGAGCGAGAAGAGCTCCACCGTGACGTGGACGACCGCACTCAAGGGCGGGAAGGCGCGGCTCACCGGTGTGACCGACGTGCAGGAGCTCGAGCAGATCCTGCGCAACGTCAACGCGACCTTCCCGTTCTTCGAAGCGGCGTTCAAGCGCACCCCGAACAACATCGGCGGTCTCACGGTCCACGTGCTCGACAACATCTCGACCGGCAACGTGTACCTCGCCGATCAGCCCGGAGTCACCCAGGAGCGCCTGCGCTTCGTGACGCCGCTGATCTCGCTCTGGATCCCGAAGTCCACCCGCCTGCTCATCAAGGCCCCCGACCCGCTCGTCCGACTCGAAGCCGGTCCGCGCATGGTCTTCGGCCAGCACATGGGCGCGCGCTTCGGCATCCACAGCAAGATGGGCTGGGCCGTCGAGGGCTTCGGCCTCTTGCTCACCTGGCATCTGACCGGCACCCGCATGATCAACGCCGTTCGCGAGAACAAGTACGGCGAAAAGAAGGAGAAGGTCGACCTCGCCAAGCGCCTGAAGGCTTCCGGTGCCGATTGGCTCGCGGAAGCACGCGCGCTCGTGCTCGGTCCTGACGCGCCCGACCTACGCCTGCTGCTCGGCAAGACCGTCAACACGATGACCCCGGAAGACGTGCTCTACAGCTACGCCTTCGCGATGTATCTGACCGAGGGCCACCGGGACAATCTCGGCGGCTTCCTGCCCGCGCTCGCAGCGGTGAAGGATGGCGGCTTCGACTTGCTGTTCGCCGTACACCTCGGCTTCGACCTGGTCACGATCGAGAGCCGCCTCAAGCGCTGGCTCGCCGAGACGGCCACCATCAAGTAGCGGCGTGGGCGCTGCCCTGTTCAGAGGAGCGCGTCGCCTGGGAACGAGACGTTCCCCCCCGAGAGGATGATGCCGACACGCTTGCCTGCGAGCTCCGGATGCAGCCGTGCGCAGGCGGCGAGGGCTACGGCCGAGCTCGGCTCGACGACGATCTTGAGGCGCTCCCAAATCAGGCGCATCGCGTTGAGGATCTCGGCCTCCTTGACGAGGTGGATGCCCGCGACATGCTCGCGCAGGATGCCGAAGGTCAACTCGCTAAGCGACGTCCGCAACCCGTCGGCCATGGTGTCGGCCTGCCCGACGGGGATCAGCATCCCCTCGCGCAAGGAACGCCAGGCGTCGTCGGCCTGCTCCGGCTCGGCGCCGTACACCCGCACGCTGGGATTCTCGCCGTGCACGGCGATGCACGTGCCCGAGCACAGCCCCCCGCCACCCACGGGAGCGACCACGGCGTCGAGGCCCAGAACGTCGGCGAGCAGCTCGAGCGCCGCCGTGCCCTGCCCGGCGATGACGCGCGGATCGTCGTAGGGATGAATGAAGGTCGCGCCCGTCTCTTCCATGACGCGGGCCGCCGTCGTCTCGCGCGCTTCGAGGGTCGGCTCGCAGTCCACGATGGTGGCGCCGTAGCCCTGGACCGCCTTGCGCTTCACAGCGGGCGCGCTCGTCGGCATGACCACCCACGCCGGAATGCCACGGCGGCGGCCGGCGAGGGCCAGCGCCTGCGCATGGTTGCCCGAGGAGTGCGTCACGACACCGCGGGCCGCATCCTCGTCGCTGAGCGAGAGCACGGCATTGGACGCACCGCGGAACTTGAACGCGCCCACCCGCTGGAAGTTCTCGCACTTGAAGTAGAGCTGCATGCCGACGATCTCGTCGATGGCTCTGCTCGTCAGGATGGGCGTGCGGTGGATCTCGCCCTCGATACGCACCGCGGCGGCGCGCACATCATCGATTGTCGGCGCCCGCAGCGGCTCGTCCATGGTGCTACTCCCACTCGATGGTCGCGGGTGGTTTCGTGCTGATGTCGTAGACGACGCGGTTGACGCCGCGCACCTCGTTGATGATCCGGTTGCTGATGCGCCCGAGGACCTCACGCGGCAAGTCGGCCCAGTCGGCCGTCATCGCGTCGGTGCTCTCGACGGCACGAACGGCCAGCACGTTCTCGTACGTGCGCTCGTCCCCCATGACGCCGACGGTCTTCACGGGCGCAAGGACCCCGAAGTACTGCCAGAGCTTCTTGTGATGGCCGTCCCGCTCGATCTCCTCGCGGACGATCGCATCCGCCTCCTGCAGGACCGCCACGCGCTCGGGCGTCACCTCGCCTGCGATGCGCACCCCGAGGCCGGGCCCAGGGAACGGCTGGCGCTCGACGAACTCCGGAGGCACGCCCAGCTCGCGACCGATGGCGCGGACCTCGTCCTTGAACAGGGCTCGGAACGGCTCCAGCAGCTTGAAGCCAAGCTCCTCGGGCAGGCCGCCGACGTTGTGGTGGGTCTTGATGGTGACCGAGGCACCACCGAAGGCCGACTGGCTCTCGACGACGTCCGGGTAGAGCGTGCCCTGCGCAAGCCAGGCTGCATTCTCGACGTCCTTCGCGTGGTGCTTGAAGACCTCGACGAACTCGTGGCCGATGCGCTTGCGCTTGATCTCCGGATCGGTCACGCCCGCGAGCGCGTCCAGGAACTGCTTGCCAGCGTCGGCGAAGATCAGCGGGATTGCGTACTTGTTGCGGAAGGTGTCGAGCACCTGCTGGGCTTCGCCCTGCCGCAGGAGCCCGTTGTCCACGAAGATGCAGGTCAGCCGATCGCCGATCGCCTTGTGGATCAGGATGGCGGCGACCGTCGAGTCGACGCCGCCGGAGAGGCCGCAGATGACCTGCTCGTCCTGGCCGACTTCGGCTGCGATCTTCTCGCAGGCCTCTTCGACAAACGAGCGCATCGTCCAATCCCCCGCCGCGTCACAGACGCCGTAGAGGAAGTTGCGCAGGATCTGGGTCCCGAAGGGCGTGTGCGTGACCTCCGGGTGGAACTGGACGCCGTAGATGGGCTTGTCGACGTGGCGCGTGGCAGCGAACGGCGCGTTGTGTGTCTTCGCGATGGAGACGAAGCCCTCGGGGAGCGCCTCGACCCGATCGCCGTGGCTCATCCAGACGTCGAGTTCGGTGTCGAGGCCGGCGAAGAGCACGCTGTCTTCGCCCGTGACCTCGATGCGAGCGGGGCCATACTCCCGAGCGGTCGCCTTCTCCACCGTGCCGCCCAGCAGGTGGGTCGTAAGCTGCATGCCGTAGCAGATGCCGAGAATCGGGACTCCCCGGTCGTAGATGGCGGCCGCAACGCGCGGGGCCTCGTCGTCGTAGGCACTCCACGGGCTGCCCGAGAAGATCACGCCCTGGGCTTCATCGAGACGGCTCTCGAGATCGTGCGGCATGACCATTTCGGCAAAGCAGCCAAGCTCGCGCACCCGGCGGGCGATGAGTTGGGCGTACTGGCTTCCAAAGTCGACAACGAAGAAGCGCTGATGGTCGGTCTTTACGGCGGCGGGTCCGGTCATCGGATACCTCTCAAGCTGCAGCTAGCGATGCTGCGGCAGGTAGTTCGGCGCTTCAGCGGTGATGCTGATGTCGTGCGGGTGCGACTCCTGCATGCCGGACGCGGTGATGCGAACGAACTTCGCGCGGGTCCACATTTCAGGAAGTGTTTCGCAGCCGCTGTAGCCCATGCCGCTGCGGATGCCGCCCACGACCTGGTAGACGAACGATGCAAGGGCGCCCTTGTAGGGCACGCGCCCCTCGACCCCCTCGGGGACGAACTTGTCGCGCTGCTTCACGCTGCCTTGGCCGTAGCGGTCGGCACTGCCGTCGAGCATGGCTCCGAGGCTGCCCATGCCACGCACGGCCTTGTACGTACGGCCCTGGTGGTAGATGACCTCGCCGGGGCTCTCGTCGACGCCGGCCAGGAGACCACCGAGCATGATGCTCGAAGCCCCGGCGGCCAGGGCCTTCACGCCATCACCACTGAAGCGGATGCCACCGTCGGCGATCACGGGAATCCCCGCCTCCTGGCAGACCCTGGCAGCGGCGGACACCGCCGAGAGCTGCGGCACCCCGCAGCCCGCGACCACGCGGGTGGTGCAGATCGAACCGGGACCGATGCCGACCTTCACCGCGTCGGCGCCGGCGTCGATGAGCGCCTGGGCGCCCTCGGCCGTGCCAACGTTGCCCGCCACGATGTCGACGTTGGGGTAGGCAGCCTTGTAGCGCGTGACCGCATTGATGACGTTGTCGGAGTGGCCGTGGGCCGTATCGACCACGATGACGTCGACATGCGCCGCCGCGAGAAGTTCCACGCGCTCGTCGTCGTTGACGCCCGTCGCAGCGGCCACGTGCAGCCGGCCCTTGGCGTCGAGATTGGCCTGGGGGAAGCGCGAGAGATTGTCCAGATCGCGCATCGTGATGAGGCCTTCGAGGCGCCCCTTCTCATCGACGAGCAGCAGCTTCTCGACCTTGGCCTTCTGGAGGATGCTCCGCGCCTGCTGCAGCCCGGTCTCGGGGCTCGCGGTGACGAGATCGTCCTTCGTCATGACCTCGCCCACGGTGGGATCACCCTCGACGAACTTGAGGTCACGGGAGGTGAGGATGCCGACGACGTCCAGGCCCTCGCTCTCCGCGACGATCGGGATGCCCGAGATCTTGTGCAACTCCATCAGCTCGCGGGCGCGCGAGAGCGGCTCACCGGGTGCGAGCGTGATCGGATCGTTGATGACCCCGTTCACGCTGCGCTTGACCAACGTGACCTGGGCAGCCTGGTCGGCCGGTGCCAGGTTCTTGTGGATCACGCCGATGCCGCCGAGGCGTGCGAGGGCGATGGCCATCTCACTCTCGGTGACCGTGTCCATGGCAGCGGACACGATCGGGATGTTCAGGCCGACGCGGCGCGAGAAGCGCGTGCGTACATCGACTTGAGTGGGAATGACGGACGAGCGCTGCGGGACGAGGAGTACGTCGTCAAACGTGAGCGCCGTTGCGAGGATGCGTTCTTCCATGGTGTCTGATACGTCCGGCACGCCGAACGGTCAAGATCAGATGGTGGCGCGCCGCCGGGTCAGGCCGACCAGGACGAGGTCGAGCAGGAGCAGCAGGACCGCCAGGGCCAGCAATCCGCGCCGCCAGCGGA
>JAJDEM010000415.1 GCA_029259795.1 Planctomycetota bacterium | reverse complement strand
TTGCGTGCACGTGCTCTGCGGCCACAGCGAGCGCCGCCATGTCTTCGGGGAGTCTGATGCGCAGGTCGCCGGATCGCTCGGACAGGCCTTGGAGGCGGGTTTGGAGCCGGTTCTCTGTGTCGGGGAGACGCTGGACGAGCGGGAAGCCGGCCAGACCGAGGCCGTCATTCTCCGACAGCTCGATGCGGGCCTGGCCAAGCTCAGGAGCGCCGCCGACCCCCTGATCGTGGCTTATGAGCCGGTCTGGGCGATCGGAACCGGCCAGGCGGCGAGCCCCGCCGAGGCCGCCGAGGCCCACGCCGCCCTGCGGGCACGAATCGCCGAGACGGATGCCGAACGGGGCGCCCGGGTGCGAATCCTCTACGGGGGAAGCGCCAACCCCGACAATATGGGCGGCTTCCTCGAGGTACCCGACGTCGATGGGCTGCTGATCGGTGGCGCGTCGCTGGATCCGGCGAAGTTCGCCGCGATGGTCCGGCACGTGCCGACGCTCTAGTCCCCGACCGCTCTCCCTCGTGCGAAGCTGACCCCGTCCGACGTCGATGTCTGGAGTCTCCCTGTGACCGGTACCGATCTGCTCGTCTTCGCCACCGTCATGGACGTCGTTCGCGGCGCCATCATGACGATGTTCGTCATCAGCTCCTTCCTCGTGATCCTGGTCGTCCTCGCCCAGGAGGGCAAAGGCGGCGGCCTCGCCGGAGCCTTCGGCGGCGCGGGCAGCGAGACGTTCGGTGTGAAGGCCGGCACGGTCAACACGTTCACCGCGTGGGTCGGCGCGGCCTTCCTCGGGCTCGCGCTGCTCTACGCGGGCCTCAGCACGGCGCAGTCCGCGCCCGTCGCCGGTGTGGACTCGATCAAGTCCTTGCCGGGTGACGGGGCCCCCGCCGTCCCGGGCACGGCGCCCGAAGACGGTGACGCACCCAAGGACGGTGACGCACCCAAGGACGAGGCTCCCAAGGACGAGGCTCCCAAGAACGAAGCGCCGAAGGACGAGGCTCCGAAGGATGCTGCGCCGAACGACGCCGACCCCGACGCGAAGGACAAGTAGCGGGCTCTCGCCCCCTTGCCGATGAGCGACTCCGTACGCTCCATGACCGGCGCCGGCACCTTCGCGGTGGACTCCGCGTCGGGCCGCATCGAAGCGGAAGCCCGCTCGGTCAATCATCGCTTCCTCAAGGTCAGCCTGCGCGCCCAGGGTCCGCTGCCCGCCGCTGCCGCATTGGCCGAGGACATTCTCAAGAAGCATCTGCAGCGCGGCCATGTCTCGGTGCACCTCCGCTTGCGGCCGGCGGCGACGGACACGACGACCGCTCGCATCGATGAAGCCGCGTTCGCCTCGGCCGCGGCCCGACTCCAGGCCCTGGCCAGCGAACATGGCCTTGCTCCCGTGAGCGCGCAGGACGTCTTGCGCGTGCCCGGGGTCCTCGGCGAGAGCCGCTCCGACGAAGACGAGGCAAAGCTGCTGGCCGACGTGCGCAAGACCCTCGAGGGCGTAGCCCAGGCGCTGCAGACCTCCCGGGAACGGGAAGGCGCCCTGATGGCGGCGGAGGTCGCCGACCTGCTCGCCCAGATTGCCCGCGCGGGCGCTGCCCTGGCCGCACGCGCCGACGAGCTACCGACCGCCTACCGCGACCGGCTGAAGAAGCGCCTCGAGGACCTTCTCGAGGGGGCCGGCGTCGAGCCGGATCCGGCGCACCTCGCCCGGGAGTGCGCCGTACTCGCGGAGAAGTCCGACGTCCGCGAGGAGATCGCCCGGATCGAGGCCCATGTCACCCACGCCCGCGAGCTGCTCGCCGGCGGCGGCGCGGTGGGCCGGCGCCTGGACTTCCTTGTCCAGGAGCTTCACCGCGAGGCAAACACCGTCGGCAGCAAGGCCAACGACCTCGACTTGAGCCGGACGGTCCTCGACCTCCGGGCCGCCATCGAGCGCCTGCGCGAGCAGGTGCAGAACCTGGAGTAGGCGTGGACGGTGCGCTGATCGTGATCTCGGGCGCTAGCGGGGCAGGCAAGACCTCGGTGGCCTACCGCCTGCTCGAGGACCCGCGCTTTGCCCGGGCCGTGACCGCCACGACCCGTGCCGCGCGGGCTGGCGAGCAGGACGGCGTCGACTACCACTTCCTCGCGGAGCCCGAGTTTCGGGGCCGCTGGGCGAAGGAGGGTTTCCTCGCCCCCGCCGAGGTCTACGGAGATCTCTACGGGACGCCCCGGGAGAACGTTGAGCGGATCCGTACCTCTGGGCGACACTGCCTGCTTGTCATTGACGTCCAGGGCGTCGAAGACCTGAAGGCGCGTGGCCTCGAGGCGCTCTACGTCTTCGTGGACGCGCCGAGCTTCGAAGAACTCGAGCGGCGCCTCCGCAGCCGTGGCAAAGACGCGGCACAGAGTATCGAGGCTCGACTCGCGGCAGCGCGGGCCGAGTTGGAAAAGAAGGACCTGTTTGAACGGGTCTTGGTGAACGACGACGTCGACCGCGCGGCTGGGGAACTGGCCGGGTGGATTGGCGTGGACGACTTGCAGTCAAAAGGGAGTGCGTGATGGAAGAGAAGATCCGCGTGATCGACGAGCTTGAAGAGAGGGTCGGCGGTCGGTTCCTCCTGACTGCACTCCTCCAGAAGCGCATCCGTGAGTTGGTCGCGGGCGCCCCGCGCCTCGTCGAGATCCGCTCGGAGAACCCGATCGACATTGCGATCGAGGAAATCCGCGCCGGAAAGATCGACCTCGTCTCGGAAGACGACGAGTAGTCAGGTGAGCCCCACGGGCGACCCCGCCGCGCCTGCAGCACGCCGGATCGTGGTCTGTGTCGGCGGCAGCATCGCCGCCTACAAGGCTTGCGACCTCGTCTCGAAGCTGGTGCAAGCCGGTCACGCGGTCGAGGTCGTGATGACCGCGGCCGCCGAGCGCTTCGTCCGCCCGCTGTCCTTCGCTGCGCTCACCCACCGTCCGGTGTTCACGAACGGTGACTGGTTCGATGGCTCGGGACACGGACCGGCCGACCATCTGCGCGTGACCGAGGCGGCCGACCTCGTCCTCGTCGCCCCCTGCACGGCCAACCTCATCGGCAAGTTCGCTTGCGGCATCGCGGACGAGATCGTCTCGACAACGCTGCTTGGCGCGGCCTGCCCCGTCCTGCTGGCACCCGCCATGCATCACCGCATGTGGGCGTCCAAGCGCGTGAAGGCGAACCTGGCCACCCTCGCGGCGGACGGCGTGCAGTTCGTGGGCCCGGAGGCGGGCTACCTCGCTGAAGGGGACGAGGGCCCTGGCCGAATGAGCGAGCCGGTGGGAATCGTCGCCGCCGTCGAACGTATACTCTCCTCACAGTGACGCCCCCTCGCTCATCCCGCGCCCGCACCCCGGGCTCGCGGCCCCTGCTCGCGCGCCTATGCCTGGCAGGCGCCCTGCTCGCGCTGCTCGCGCCGTGGGTGATGTCGTGTGGCGAAGAGGCCTCGCCCCCCGCCCCTCTCAGCGACACGGCGGCCCGTGCGCGCGCGGTGTTCGCCAGCTTCCATGTACCCGACCCGGAGCGCATTCCCTCTCGCCTCGCGACCAATCCAGGCGAGCCCTGGGGCAAGTTCGTGGGGAGCGAGGCGTGCAAGCGCTGCCACGAAGAGGACTACGACCAGTGGCGCGGCTCCTTCCACAGCCGCACGCTCTACGACGCCACCGGCGACACGGTCTTCGGCGACTTCAGCGGCACGAAGGCGTTCGACGCCAGCGAGAAGGAGTGGATCGTCAAGCCGCACTCGGCGGCCGACCCCAAGACCGGACTCACGCGCTTCTACATGGACATTCGCGTCCGGACGGTCCTCGAGGGCGGCACAGGCGAAGCCGCCCATCGCGACACCTACGGGGCGGGCATCCTGCCGCGCATGGAAGGCATCACGACCTTCGAGGTCATCTACGCCTTCGGCAACCGGCGTCATCAACCCTACGTCGTCCGCGACCAGGCCGGCCAACACTGGATCGCGCCCGTGTACTGGAACGACGTGCGCAAGGAGTGGTCCTACGACGGCTGGCGGCCGTATGTGAGCAGCTGCGGCAACTGCCACCTCACAGGCATTCGAACCAACGACAAGCCCTGGTATCCGACGCAAGCGCGCATCCCGGACACGTTCCCGCCGCACTACAACCGCCGGCCGGAGGAGGAGCAGTGGGCCGAAGGCGCCGTGGGCTGTGAATCCTGTCACGGTCCGGGCCTCGACCACATCCGCGCGGTGGAGTCCGAGGGCGTGGACAGCTACCGGCGTCGGCTCGCCTCCGGCGCGAAGGAGCCGTCGATCTACGACGGCAAGCGCGGGACCTTCAAGCAGCACCTCGACGCGTGCGGCCGCTGCCACAACTTCTTCACCGAGAGCTCATGCACCTGGCAGCCGGGCCCCATGGGCTACGCGCGGGACGCGAACTACCGTCCCTCCAAGCCGTCCCGAGACTCCAGCCCGCTCATCGCCGGCAATGCGATGAACTTCTATCCGGACGGGTCGCACATGAGCCCGTGTACGGCGATCGCCGTCTACAAGACCTCCGCCATGTTTCGGGCGGGGGTCGGCTGCGGGGCGTGCCACGATCCGCACGGCACCGACGACTGGGCCGACTTGATCCTCCCGATCCACAACAACGAGCTCTGCATCAGCTGCCACCTGGACCTCGAGTCGCCGGCCGCCCAGGCCGCGCACTCCCATCACAAGGCCGGTGGCCCGGGCAACCTCTGCGTCGAGTGCCACATGGCGCGGACGATGGCCTTCACCAACGGCCAAGAGATGATGGGCGACAAGATCCACAACCACTACTTCAGCATCCCGACCGCCGTCCGGCGGCCGGGGGGGCCCAAGAGCGCCTGCAACATCTGCCACGACGACCGCTCCCACGCGTGGTCCCGCGAGTGGTTGGCCCGCTGGCAGGCCGAGGCCACCAAGCGCGGCCCGCTGAAGAAGCCCGATGTGCCACCGGCCGCGGGCGAGGCCGGTGAGGACGCGCCGAAGAAGGCCGACCCCGGCAAGTAGCCGCCCGCGGGGCTTGTCAGCACGGTGTCAGCCCTCCCAACCATCCGCCAGTCTCCGCATGAATCGGGAGGCGCTCTGGACCGATCCAGCAGGGGATGGCCCGCTCCACGACCGCTGCGTCTTCCCGCTCCGCCGCTTCCCGCTCCAAAGGGAAGGAATCGGCCTCTGAGCCCGTCGGCCTCGAGCTGCTGGGGGTGGCGCTCTGCCTCGGCTCGGTGCTGCTTGCCGCGGCGCTGCTCACGCTCGCGCCGAACGGCTCCCGCGACGGCTTGGCAAATGTCACCGGAACCGTAGGCCTAGCGCTCGCGCGGGCGCTGACCAGCGCGGTCGGCCTGGGTGCCTGGATGATTCCGATCTTTGCCGTCGCCTGGGGCATCAGCTGCCTGCGCGGCCGGCGTCCGGCGGCCTGGCTGCGCAAGGCGCTGATGCTGCCGCTCCTGGTCGGCATCACATCCGTGCTCGCGGCGCTCATCCTCCAGGCGGGCCTGCTGCCCGGCCTCGAGCGCGCGGGACCCGGCGGCTACTTCGGACTCGCCATGGGTTCGATCACGTTCAGCGCCTTCGGGAAGGCCTCGGGCCTTGTGATGGTCGTCGTCTGGATGGTCCTGTTCCGGCTGATCACCGACATCGATCTGGCCAAGCTGGCCATTGGGTTCGCGACCTCTGTCGTCGAGAAACATCGCGGCACGACGGCGACGAAGACGAAGCCCAAGCCGCGCCGCGATCGCACGACGAGCCTGCCCCGCGAGGAAGACCTCGAGGTCGACGAGGGCGAGTACGAGGACGAAGAGGACGACGCGGAGTACGAGGACGAAGACGTCGAGTACGAGGACGACGAGGAGTACGAAGAGGAGGACAACGAGGAGTACGAAGAGGAAGACGAAGAGGAGTACGAGGACGAGGAGGAAGAGGCCGAGGCCCCGGAGGCCGACGAGCCGCCCGCGGAGGTCGTACCGCCCGTCGCCCGCCCGCCCGTCCCCGTGATGATCGCGGAGCCGCCGCGCAAGAAGAAGCCCATCCGCCCGCGCGGCGAGTACCAGGCTCCGCCCCTGACGCTCCTCACGCCCGGTGAGCGGGTCGACCCCGAGACGGTCCGCGAAGAGGTCGAGGCGAACGCCCAGGTCCTCGAGGAGACCCTCGCGTCCTTCGGCGTCGAGGCGCGCGTCGTCTCCAACCAGCGCGGCCCGGTCATTACGTTCTTCGAGATCAAGGTGCCCTCGGGCATCCGCCTCTCACGCGTCACCGCATTGGCGGACGACCTCGCCATCTCGCTCAAGGCTCCGAGCGTGCGCATCGTGGCGCCGATCCCAGGCCGCAGCACGGTCGGGATCGAGGTGCCGAACGCCACACGCGAGATCGTCCGCATGCGCGACCTGCTTGAGTGCGAGGGCGACAAGATCGACCGGGCTTCGATTCCCGTGGCGATCGGCAGCGATACCGCGGGCCGGCCGATCGTCGAGGACCTGGCCTCGACGCCGCACCTGCTGATCGCCGGCGCGACCGGCTCCGGTAAGTCGGTCGGGATCAACGCGATCCTGCTCTCGATCCTGTACACGCGTGGCCCGGACGAGGTGAACCTGATCCTCGTGGACCCGAAGCAGGTCGAGCTGTCGTTCTACGAGGGCATCCCCCACTTGATCACGCCTGTGGTCACCGACATGCGCCGCGCCGCGAAGATCCTCGAGTGGGCGGTGGACCGCATGGAGGAGCGCTACTCGAAGCTGCTCGCCTGCGGCGTACGCAACATCGCCGGCTACAACAAGCTCTCGAAGGAGAAGAAGGCCGCCGTTCGCGAGAAGGCGCACCTCGACGAGGAGGAGCTGCCCGACAAGATGCCCTTCCTGGTCATCGTGATCGACGAGCTTGCCGACATCATCCTGACGAACGGAAAGGACGTCGAGCTCGCCATCACGCGCATCGCGCAGAAGAGCCGTGCGGTGGGCATCCACATGGTGCTGGCGACCCAGCGTCCGTCGACCAACGTCATCACGGGCCTCATCAAGGCCAACATGCCGACGCGCATCGCCTACGTGGTCTCGAGCAAGATCGACAGCCGGGTCATCCTCGACGCCAACGGCGCAGACCGCCTGCTCGGCCACGGCGACATGCTCTACATGCATCCGCGCAGCCTCCACCTGCGCCGCGCGCAAGGCGCACTCGTGACGGATCAGGAAGCGCGCGCAACCGTCGAGTTCCTCGAGAAGCGCTACCCCGACATCGAGTACGAAGACCTGCTCAAGTCGAAGGTGGGCGAACTCGGCGATCCCCTGCAGGAGGACGACCTCTACGAGGACGCCGTCCGCGCGGTCCTCACCTCGAAGCTCGGCAGCGCCAGCATGCTGCAGCGCCGCCTGGGCGTCGGCTACACGCGAGCCTCACGCCTCATCGACATGATGTCCGACCGCGGCCTCGTCGGCCCCCACGTGGGCAGCAAGGCGCGCGAAGTCATGCTGGAACTCGAGCAGTGGGAAGCAATGCAGGCCGTCAACGCAGGCACCGCCAGCGCCCGCCCGTCCGAGCTCTACGACCACGACGATCCGCCCGCCGTGGACACGAGCTGGGAGTAGCCGAAGGGCCGCGCCCTCAGGCCCGACCCTCCAGCTCGGCGACGACGTCCGCGACCCAGTTCGTCGGAGCGCCCCGTTCCTTGCGCGCGTCTTCGATCAAGCGCAGGTTGCGCGCCGTGGTGGTGGCCTCCCAGCCCTCGCGAAGTGCCGCGAGGGCTTCCCCGAGATGGTCGCAGGCCGCATCCTCGTCGCTGCGCAAGACGGCGAGCTCGAGCATGGTTGCGTGATCCCAGTAGTCGGCGTTGCGCCCCCGCAGGCGTCGCTCGACGGCGTACCGAACGACTGGCATCAGCCGATCACGCGTGGCAAGTGAGGCCTCGCTCCCCTCGATGTCCAGCAGGGTCACCGCGTTGATGCCCGGGTAGGCGTCGCGCATGTCTGCCTCGAAACCCCGCGTGTAGGCTTGAATCGCCTTGCGGAGGTGTGCGCGGGCCGCGAAGGCCGAGCCGTCCCGTGCGGCCTCCCAGCGATCCTTGTGGATCCGGCCGATGAGCCCGCAGGTCTCGGCGCTCGCGCCCTGTTCCTTCAGCACGCCTTCGAGGATCTCAAGCGCCCGGGCTTGGTCCAGGGCGTCACCCTCCGGTGTTGCGGATCGTCGGTTCAGCGCAAACGCGAGTTGCTCGCGCACGAGCACCTGGCGCTTGAGGCTCTGCGGCATGTCGCCATACAGATCGACCATCCGATCCCAGAGGGAAAGCGCGCGGTAGGAGAGCAGAAGATCGACGATCACGCCCGCGTGGTCGATGTCGAGCAGGCCCAGCTCGGCGCGCGCGGCATCGAGCATGGCGGCGCCCTGCTCGCGGTCGGCACGCGCGGCCGCAAGGCGCGCCTTGAATCCCTCCTGCATTGCGATCTGATCGCGAAACACATCGGTCTTCAGCCGCGCGAGACTCCCTGCCGTCCACTCCCCCAACAACTGAAAGAGCGGACTGTCCGGTCGAGCCTCGTCGATGCTGCGCCGGCGCAGATCGAGGAAGCGCTCGGTGAGCAGCTCCCGGAGTGCCTTCGCGCGCGATGCATCTTAGTGGTTTCCGGAGCCAAGGCGTTAGTGTATTGCGGGCAGGAAGTACTAGTCGAACGGGATCCGATTCTGATCCGCGAAGATTGGCAGCGTGGTGCGCGGACGCG
>JAJDEM010000414.1 GCA_029259795.1 Planctomycetota bacterium | reverse complement strand
CACTCGGCCGGACGCTCGGTCAGACGCGGACCGCCCGGCTCGACGCGCGGACGGGGCGTCGGCGGACGCACCGTGTCGGGACGCTGGCTGCCGGGCACGTTCGTAGCAGGCGGGGCCACCGACGGCGGCGCGTCGTCCTCCCGGGGCGCAGGCGCGCTCGGGCCATCGGGGTCGCCGTAGCGCTCACCGGACGCGATGGGTGCCGAGGCGCTACTGTTCGGCAGCGAGTCAGCGCTCGGCAGCGAGTCAGCGCTCGGCAGCGAGCCAGCGCTCGGCAGTGAGTCCGTGCCCGGCTCCACTTCCACCGGGACCGTCGGCGTGATGCCGGTGACCCCGGGATCACGGGCGTCCGGCGTATCCGCCGTCGGACTGGGCAACCGTGCGGACGCCGGCGTGCGCGCGGCGAGGGAGGCCTCGCAGCCACCGAGGGCGATGGCACACGCCCCAAGAGCGAGAGCAGACACGCCAACACACACACGCCGCCACCCGTGAGGGTGGGGTGCGACTCGAGCGTGAGGTGCAAAAATGGGTTTCATGGCTCGTTACCGCCTATCAACCAGGAGTTCGCATGATGCCCCGGAGGGGTCACTGCACCGTCACAGTCTTGGCCAGGTTGCGCGGTTGGTCGATGTCGCAGCCGCGCCGCCTGGCGGTCTCGTAGGCCAGGATCTGAAGGGGGATGGCGTTGACGATCGGCGCGACGAGCGGATGGGTGGCTGGGACGCTGAGCACGAAGTCCGCGAGCTTCGCGGCATCCGGATCGCCATCCGTCGCGACGAGGATGATCTCCCCCTCGCGCGCGCGCACCTCGCGCACATTGCCGAGCATTCGCTCGCGCCAGGGGCCCGCGGTCGCGATCGCGACCGTCGGCATCTCGCGCGACACGAGGGCGATCGGGCCGTGCTTCATCTCGCCCGCCGGATGGCCCTCGGCATGGATGTAGGAGATCTCCTTCATCTTGAGGGCGCCCTCCGAGGCGGTCGCTGCGTCGGGGCCGCGTCCGAGATAGAGCATGTGGTCCGCCCGCCTCACATCCTGCGCCGCGGCGGCGGCCTCGTCGAAGCGCTCCAGCGCGGTGCGGACGGCATCCGGCAACGCCCAAAGCGCCTGGGCGATCTCCGCGATGGGCGCATCGGCGATGCAGCGTGCGCGCGACGCCTTGAGCGCGAGGAGCAGCAGGGAGCAGAGCATCCCCGTGTAGGCCTTGGTGGAAGCGACGCCGATCTCCGGGCCTGCATGCATGTCGAGGACGCCCCCCGCCATGCGTCCGATCACGCTCTCCCGCACGTTGAGGACCGCGAGGGTCGCGGCCCCCGCATCCAGGGCAACCTGCAGCGCAATCTTCGTGTCCATGGTCTCGCCCGACTGCGAGACGGCAATGACCAGGACGCGTTCATCGAGGACGGGATCGCGGCTTTCGTACTCGTGCGCCATGAGGGCACGCGCCGGGATCCGCGCCATCGACTCCAGGAGGTACGCACCGTACGCGCACGCGTTGAAG
The DNA here is from genome assembly GCA_029259795.1 of Planctomycetota bacterium. Taxonomy (GTDB): domain Bacteria; phylum Planctomycetota; class PLA2; order PLA2; family JAEUHO01; genus JAHEIK01. The sequence goes on along the minus strand of JAJDEM010000414.1, from coordinate 9,422 downwards.
GCCGTGCCGGCGGCGACGAGATCCACCCGCTCGAAGGAGCGCCACTGCTCGTCCGTCAGGCCCAGGTCGTCCATGCGGAGCACCCGCCCCTCGGGATCGATCCGCCCCGCCACGAGCTCGTAGAGACGCTCGGGCTGCTCGTGCATCTCCTTCAGCATGAAGTGCGGGTAGCCATCCTTGCCGGTATCACGCTCGGTGTGATCGATGGCCCGGGTCTCGCGCTCGATGGCGGCGCCGGACGCGTCGAAGAGGTGCACGGCGTCCGGCGTGACGATGACGATCTCGCTCTCGCCAAGCTCCATGACCCGGTCGGCGCGGCCGACGAGCGGACGCAGGTCACTCGCAAGCAGGTTCTCGCGCACTCCGAGGCCCACCAAGAGCGGTGATCCCCGGCGCACCGCAATGAGTGTGTCGGGCAGATCGCGATGCTGGATCGCTACGGCAAACTGACCACGGCAGCGGTCCAGGAGTACGCGCGCCGCTGCCACCGGATCGCCCTGGAACGCGCGGGCGAAGAGATGCGCGAGGATCTCGGTGTCTGTGTCGGAGCGAAACGCCACGCCTTCGGCTTCGAGGGTCTCGCGGAGGGCGAGGTCGTTCTCGACGATGCCGTTGTGCACCAACGACACGAGCCCCCCATCCTCCGTGGTCTCCCCCGCTTGCTGCGGATGGGCGTTGGCGCGGTTCGGGACGCCGTGGGTCGCCCAGCGCGTGTGCCCGATGCCAGTCGTGCCCGCCAGTCCGTCCGGGTCCCAACTCGGCGCCAGATCCTCGATCCGCCCGGGGTCCTTGCGGACATGAAGCGCTCCCTCGCGCCAGACCGAGACACCGGCGGAGTCGTAGCCGCGGTAGGAGAGCAAGCGGATGCCCTGGATCAGGACCGGCAGCGCCTGAGAGCTGCCGGTGTAGCCGATGATGCCGCACATGGACGAGTCACTCCTCCGCAGAGACCCATGTCACCACGGGCGCGGGGGTGCGCAAGCAATGGGTCAGCGCGGCGCCTGGAGCGTGGCTCGTACCGGCACGCGGAGCTCGGGCTGCTCCGCATCGTTGGTCTTGACGACGAGTACTGCCTCCAGGAGGCCGGCCTCCCGGCTCTTCCCGTCGAACTTGATGTCGACCCACCAGCCTCGGGTGTCCTTGCCGAAGGTCGCCAGGAACGGCGCACCGGCGGGACCGAAAGGCTTGTCATCCGCTGCGACGATCGAGGTGCCCGTGATGTCGAAGACGACCCCGGGGGCGCCGGGCTGAATGCGCGCGCGCGTCGGCGCCCGCGGCGTGCCCGAGCGAACGAACCCAAGGCTGATCATCCGTGCGCGGAACACGATCCGAGGCACGACATGGATGTGTGCATTGACGATGACCTGCGGCCGGTCGGGGTGCGTGGTCTCGATGGCAATCCGATCGTGATACGAGCCGGTTTGCGCGTGACCGGGGTGGATGACGCGCACCTTCAGGCGGCGCACCCGGTCGTCCTTGACTTCCTCGACCTCGAACGTGTAGTTCACGGGCTCGACATCGCGGACCGCGCGCACGCTCTTGACGCCCGTCACCTTCCACGCGGTGTCTTCCTTCTTCGTCCGCAGATAGACGGAGCGAGACGTCGTGGTCGAGGGCGGAACGTTGCCGAACTGCAGGTAACGCGGGTCGGACATCAAGCCGGCGTTGACGTCCATCTTGACGCGGAAGTGCTTCAGGGGGGTCTTCGGGTCGTTGCACGTGATCGTCACGCGCTTGTTGATGACGCCCATCTTCCCCGCGGTGTCGACCGCGAGGCGAATCATGCCACCTTCGCCGGGCTCAAAGCGACGCTTGGAGCCCACGAGCGAGGCCTTGAGACAGCCGCATGTCGACTTGACCGAGGCGATGCAGAGCGGTCCCGTACCCTCGTTGGTGAAGCCGAGCTCGCGAACCAAGGTGATGCCCTGCTTGAGACTGCCGAAGTCCATGAGTTCCGTGTCGTCCGTGAGCTTGATCCGCGGCGGTTTCGCCGGATCCAGGGGGCCGCACGCGGCGACCAGCGACGACGGCGGACGGTAGCCGGGCGGCACGCCAAACACATCGGAGACGCCATCGCCTGCACGGGGATCGGCTCCACCCGGCGGCACGGCGGCCGGATCCGCGGTGTCGGCACCGTTCGTGGCGAGGATGATCACGGCAGCCATCAGCCCGATGCACGCGAGGCTGCACGCGATGGGCAGCCAGCGGGCCCAGGTCGTGGGCGGAGTACCCTCGCCGCCAGCCAGCGCGTCCTGGGCAAGAGTCTCGGAGGGCATGGGTTCCGTGGTCATGGTCACACCATGGTATCGGCCAGATCCGATCCCGAAGTGGAACGAGGAAGGAGCCCGTCTACTTCCCGACCCCCGCCGGCGGTTTCCAGTCCGGGGGCATGACCGTCTTGAGGTCGGCCGGGACCCGGCGATGGTCGACAGCCGGCAAGTACTGGGCTTCGTAGCCGGCCGCAAAGCCGTGGCTGTTCTCGGCGTCGTGACAGCGCAGGCAGGTCTCCCGGCCCGGGAGCCGGCGGTTGGGCCCGGCCGGCGTCGAGCCCGCGCGGAGGCGAAACAACGCACGCTCCTTGGGGCGCGCAGCGTGGGCAGAACCCGGGCCGTGGCAGTTCTCGCAGCCGACCCCGCCAAGGAAGGGCGTGCGCGCCGGGTCCCGGAACCCGCTGGACCACACGGTCCAGTCGGCGTCCGTGCTCCGTTCCCATCCGACGACGTGGCACCGGAGGCACTCGGGGTCCCAGTGGTAGTTGACGTTCTGCAGCGTCTCCAGCGCGACGGCATGCGGACTCCGCTTCCAGTCGTTGTAGATCGCCTGGTGGCACGCCGCGCAGGCGCTCGAGCCGACATAGGTCGGCCCCGACTCGCGGGTCCGCAGGATGTCGAGGAGGTAGCGGCGTCCCTTCACCATCGCGCGATAGAGACCGTCGAGTTGACGCACGGCCGCCAGGCTCGGGCCGCCGTACTTCTCCCACTGCGGTACCAACTCGATCTGACGGTAGCTGACGACCCAGCCGCCGCCCGCGGGGGCCGGATCGAGATCCAACACGCCCACGGCAGTACCGAACTCCGCGAGCTCGACAACCAGTGGCTCCCCGTGCGGCTTCAACGCGTAGTCATCGACCGTGCGCTTGCCGTGTCCAGACGGCGACACATCGACCACGATCCCAGCGCCCAGGCGCTTGAGTCCGTTGCGGATCTCGTCCAGCGTGCCGGCATTGCGCACGCGAGTCGAGACGACGAACACCACATCGGGATTGGGCAGGAGCCCACCCATGTTCTGCGAGGCACTGCTGACAGCGGCGAAGAAGCCGGCATCCACCAAGGGCTCCGCCTGACTCGGCTCGACGACGCTCATGGCGCGGAACGCGGCGCGACCGACGGTGAAGTCCGCAAGGAGGCGTGTCGCTCCCGACGCCGGATTCGTGTCGGCCAGCTTCACGTTGAGCGGCGGCGTGGGCGTCTCCGGCCCCGCACCGCGTGGCTGGCACATGGCCGGTACCAGAAGGTCGGGTGTGCCGAGCAGGGCGGCTGAGTATCCCAGTGCGACGCGCACTGCCCGGAGGTAGTCGGCCTTGGCTTCCTCTTGCGCCTCCAGATTGCCGCGCAGCGCCCAGCCGAGGGAGAGAGCCCCCACCGCGGTCCCCCGGCCGCGACCAGCCTCCCGGAGGCGGTAGAGAACCGCGGCGGCGCGTTCCAAGCCGCCCTTCTGGGGTGCCGAGCAGCCGCAGGGCTTGAGCTTCCCATCCTGCCCGCCTGTCAGGAGGAGGCGGACGGCGGGCTTGCGGTTCCACCACGCTGTGTCGAGTCCCGCATCTGCGGCGGAAGCTTCCGAGAGGATGGCCGGCGGTTGACCGCCCCCGCTGGATCCATCAGACGCCGGCTGGCGATCCGCGAGCTCGCGCGCTCTACCCGACGGTCCGGAGTCCTCGCCACAAGCCGTGAGGACGCCGAAGAACACGAGCAGCATGGTGCAGCGAAGGACCATGGCGGGAGGATACCAGCGAGGTCAGAGCACGCGCACGATGAGGCATGTCACATCGTCGTCAAACGGCTCGCCGTCCACGAACGCGGTGAGGTCGGCCAGCACGCCATCGAGGATGGCGCTGGCAGGTATGCCGGCCGCGCAGTGCGCTGCGAACGACGCCTGCAAGCGCTCCTCGCCATACATCTCACCCTTGCCATTGCCCGCCTCGAAGATCCCGTCCGTGTAGAGCATGAGGGTATTGCCCGCCGCCAGCGTGCGCGGGGCGGAAACGGTGTAGCTCGCTTCAGGCAGGACCCCGAGTACGGGGCCCGTCCGCTCCAACTCCTCGATGCTGCCGTCCGTCCCTGAGAGGAGTGGCGGGTTGTGGCCCGCACTCACGTACTCGAACGATCGTGTGGCCGGATCCAGCGACCCGAGGAAGAACGACATGAAGGCGTTCGCGGGGATGTCACGCTCGAGATAGACGTTGATGGTGTTCACGACGTCTTCGAGATCGGGACGCGTCACGAGCGACGAATGCAGCAGGGCGCGGGTCGAGGCCATGATCAGGGCCGGCCCCAGGCCGTGCCCGCTCACATCCCCGACCACCAGGGCCAAGCGGCCGTCGCCATACGGGATCACATCGAAGTAGTCACCGCTCGTCTCATCGCACGGCCAGTTCGTGCCCGCGAGATCGAAGCCCTCCGGCTGCGCCAGATCCGACGGGAGCAAGCGCTCTTGAATCTGCTGGGCCACGCGCAGCTCGCGCTTGATGCGCTCCTGCTCTGCCTTGCGTGCCAGCAGTCGGCCATTCTCGACGGCCAGGGCGATGAGCCCCCCGAGGGCCTGGAACACCGAGAGCTCCGACGTCGTGAACTCCTTCACCTTGGCCGTGCTGTCCACGTACAGCACGCCCAGGCTGCGGCCCTTGATGGGCAGCGGGACGCCCATCACCGAGAGCAGGCGCATGGCGAGGATCGAGTCGCTCAACGAGCCGGTGTGCGCGTCCGCCGTATCCATGGTCAGCGAGGCTTCGCCCGAGGTCGACACCTTGTTGACCACGGTTCCGCTGTAGCGCGTGTCGAGCGGCAGGTCCTCCCTCTCCGCCGACCGGGCTACTTGCGTCTTCAACTCACCGGCCGCATCGATCAGGAGCAGCATGCCGCGCTCGGCCCCGGTGATCCGAATGGCGCGGTCCACCGCGCTCTCCATCAACTCCTCGAGGGTTCGCAGCCCGTAGAGCTCCTCGACGGCGCCAAGCAGGATTTGGACGTTGCGGCTGTCCTTCTCGGCGTCTCCCGTAAGGAAGTCCCATTGGGTGGTGGCAGTCACGATCCGATCTCCTTGCGCGCGCGGACGCAGAGGCCCCCGGACGGGTGCACGGCGAGCTCGAAGGTGCCGCTCAAGCGATTGATGAGAAACAGGCCGCGCCCGCGGGGCTCGTCCATCGGTACGGCGGCCGCGACATCGCGGTCGACGGCCATGCGCGGGTCCCGCCCGGTACCAGGGTCCACGACCTCGAACTCGATGGCGTCGGCCTGGGTACGGACTTCAATGCGAATGGCCTCACTGCCATCCGCCTTGCTTCCGTGCTCGACGGCATTCTGCACGATCTCCGTGATGATCAACGAGACGTCGTCGATGTCGTCCTCGACCCAGCCCTGGGCCTGCAGAAGTCCCTCGAGCATCTTGCGTACGGGACGCACGAACACGAGGTCCGCCGGGACCTGGATGTGGAAGGCATGGGGAAGTGCGTCGGGCATGAGGCGAGCCGAATTCCCGACGGCATGTCGGGGCGGCGTACCATAGCCAGCCTCGGTCTGGCTGGGAAGGGCGCGACGGCGACAGGAGGCGAAGCACCACGTGATCGTCCTCGGTCTCAACGCCTTCGGGCACGACGCCGCCGCCGTGCTCCTCGTCGACGGAGAGGTCGTTTTTGCGGCCTCTGAGGAGCGCTACGACCGCTGCCGCCACAGCCCGGCCTTCCCAACCGGCGCGATCCAAGCGGCACTCGAGGCGGCGAACATCGAGCCCGCGGCGGTCGATGCGCTGGCCTTTCCCTGGAGCCGGGCCATGGGCCGGCGGCAGAAGCTCGGGCATGTCCTCCGGCGCTTGCCCCGCTCGATGGCCTTCTTCCGGAGCCCACCCGAGGCCTCGGACCTCCCGGACCGCCGGAACTACCTGCGCGCCATGCGCGGGCTCGAGGCGCGCCTGCGCGCGGAGGGCTTTCGCGCCCCGGTCGTTCGGGTCCCCCACCACCGCGCACATGCCGCGTCCGCCGCCCTCGCCCTGCCGAGCGGCGACGGCGCCATCTTGACCGCGGACGGCATGGGCGAGTGGACCACGGCCGCGAGCTGGCGGGCGCGCGCCGGCGCACTCAAGCGCCTGCGTCGCGCGGTCTACCCCCACAGTCCCGGCAAGGCCTACGCCGCCGTCACGCAGTGGCTCGGCTTTCGCCCCGAGAGCGGGGAAGGCAAGACCATGGGCCTCGCCGCCTACGGGGAGCCTGCAAGCGCTGGGGCCGCGTTTGGTCGTGCCCTCTTGCACGCCGACGCCCGCCGCCTCCTGACGGTCGACGAGCGCCAGTTCGGCTTCCCGTGGGGGGAGTCGCGACTGTATGGGGATGCTTTTCTCAGCGCCCTTGGACGCGCCGGGGATGGGGCCGGCCCGGAGCGGGCCGGTGATGCCGATGTGGCGCTCGGCATCCAGCAGGCGGTCGAGGCCTTCGCGGCCGACGCCGGCCAGCGCGCCCTGCGCGAAGCCGACGCAAGCACCCTGGCCGTCGCAGGCGGACTGTTTTTGAACTGCGCCATGAATGGCAGCCTGCTGCGCGCGGGCATCGACCTGCGACCGTTCCCGGTTGCGGGGGATGCGGGAGCCGCCTGGGGGGCGGCCGCGGATGTGGTGCACCAGCAGACCGGGTCCCGCGCGGCAGCGCTGGGCTCCGTCTATCTCGGGCACGACCTCACCCATGAAGAAGCAACGCCGCTCGCCAAGCGACATGGCATGCGAGCCCACGCGGATCCGGTCGAACTCGCCGGCACCGTCGCCGCGGCGATCGCCTCCGGCCGCATCGTGTGCGTTGCGCGCGGCCGCGCCGAGTTCGGGCCGCGCGCCCTCGGCCACCGCAGCGTCCTCGCCTCGCCGACGACGCTCGCCTCCCGCGACCGCGTGAATCGCTTGAAGGGCCGCGAAGCCTGGCGACCGGTCGCGCCGATCATCCGACGCGAAGACACGCGCTGGTTTCACGACCTCGTGCCAAGTCCGCACATGATCCTTACGTTCGCGGCAACCGAGGAGGCCCGCGAGCGTCTGCCGGGCATCGTGCATGTCGATGGCACCGCGCGCGTCCAGACCGTCGCCCCCGACGAGGACGCATTCCTACGGGCGCTGCTCGACGCCTTGGAACAGCGCGGCGAACCCCCGGCCGTCATCAATACCTCGTTCAACCGGCGTGGGGAGCCGATCGTCAACACCGCCGAAGAGGCCTGGGCCGCCTACGAAGCCATGGGGCTCGACGCGCTCGTCCTCGGCGACTGGTGGCACGAGCGCGCGAGCGACGCCACGCGTGCGATGCGTGAAGCTCGCGCGCCCTAGGCGCGGGGTCTGCGGGTGAGCGACTCGGGCGCCGTGGCCACGATGGTCGGGTTCGCCTCGCAGGGGCTCCAGCAGCCCGGGCAGGCATCTCGCTTGATCACGGCACGCGCGTCGGCCGCCTCGGCGCTGTCGAGCAGCTCGTAGAGCGGTGTCTCCAGCACGTTGCCGAGCCGCCGGCCATAGACGGTGCAAGGGAAGAGGTCGCCCTGCGCGCCGACGAACACCCCTGCGCGGAGCGCCTTGCAAGGCAGCGGACTGCGGCCGGTTCGCAGGAACTCAGGCAGGAGCCGCAGGTAGGCCGCCTCGATCACATCGGTCGGCTGCCACGACCCCTCGCGCTCACGCAGCGCACGCTGCAGGACGGCGTCGAGTGCCGGAGGGGGGCCGAGGGCTCCAGCGAGGTTGTCGTAGTAGTGGCCGCTCTCCGTGTAGACGTTGAAATGCACGTCACCCCAACCGACGCCGGGAATGCGCCTGCGCAAGGCTTCGAGCGCGGGCTCGACCTGATCGGCATTCGCGTCGCTCAGCGTCATGCCGAAGTAGACATCGACGCCGTCCATGGCGCGCAGTCCCGTGTACGTCGCCACCATCCGCTCGAACGCCCCCTCGCGCCCCCGCAGGCTGTCGTGCAGCTCCGGCGGGCCCTCGAGGCTGCAGGTCACGACGAGCTTCGGGATGCCCAGCGCGGTCATGCGCTCGACAGCCCCAAGGATGACCTCGGTACGCTGCCCGGTGGTTGGGAAGTCGACCACGGCGAGCTGGGGCAAGGCCTCGCGGACGGCGCGAACGACCTCCACCATGTCATCGCGGAGGAAGGGCTCCCCTCCCGTGAGGTTGACCCAGCGGAGGCTTGGCGCCGCCGCGAGGACCCGGCCGATCGCCTCGGGGCTCATCTCCGAGCCCTTGGGCCGCTGCCAGATCAAGCATCCCTGGCAACGGCAATCGCAGCGATCCGTGAGCATGAGCGTGATCTTGAACGGGCGCGTGGATCCCAGGCGGGTGCCGAGAATGCGCGCCCCCAGCCCGGCGTACGCCTGCAGGCGTTTGGCAGCGCCAGCGCTCATCGACCGCGCGCTGCCCGCAAGCGCCGCTGCAGATCGTCATGCTCGCGCTGGAGTTGTAGCGCCGCACTCCCATGCACGCGCAAGCCGCGGCGCATGACGCGTAGCGCTCGCTCCACCTGCTCCACGCCGCCACCCTTGCCTAGATGCAGCGCTGCCTGCTCGAGGAAGAGTTGCTCATCGGCCAGCAGTCCCTTCGCCGCCGCCTCCTTCTCGAGGGCTTCGAGACGCGCGAGGAAGTCACCGCGCAGCGCCGCGTTGCTCTTGTTCGGATCGAAGCGGTCGGCGCGGAGAATGATCGCGCGCTCCTGGGCGACGAAGGCGCGCATCCCCTTGGGCGTCGTGCGGTCCGCGTCGGCGCGGACCACGCGAATCGCGAACTCCGTGCGGATGCGACGCCGCTTCCAGGAAGCACGCGCCGCAACCGCTTGCGGGTCTCGGACGTCGATCGGGCCGTCGGCCTCCGACTCGATAGCTCGATCGTTGGCGAATCGCGCCGTGCGGAGATCGCCGAGCTCGGTTCCCGCATCGATCCAGCGATCGAGCATGTCGATGACCAGGCCAGGCGAACCCCGTCCCAGCGCGAGGCCGCCGGGCCGATCCCAGATCTCGAACGCGCGCTGGTAGAGCTTGATCTGGGCGACGCGCGCCTGCTTGCGACGGATCGGGGTCGTGACCTCTTCGCCTGGTGCGGAGCGCCCCAGGAGGACGAGGCCTTCCGCCATCTCACCGAACAGGTTGCCCATCGTGTAGATCGACTTGGCGTCGTACTGGTTGGCCTGTAGGTGCGTG
>JAJDEM010000413.1 GCA_029259795.1 Planctomycetota bacterium | reverse complement strand
CATCGGGTCGGGGAAGCGCTCCTTCTGGATGCGCGTCATGTAGAGCACATCGAGATCCCCCACATCGGACAGGTGGCGTACCTCGGTCGTGCTGCGTCCGCTCGCCGTGATGTGCTCGCGCAGATCGCGCGGCAAGCGCAGGTTCTCCGGCCCGATGAAAGTCAGGTCGACGTCGAAGTGCAGCAGCGCCTCCGTGAGGCTGTGGACGGTGCGGCCGTAGCGTAGGTCCCCCATGAAGCCGACCTTCAGGCCGTCCAAGCGTCCGGCGGCCTCGCGGATCGTGTAGAGGTCGAGCAGTGTCTGCGTCGGGTGTTGGTTGCTGCCATCGCCGCCGTTGATCACCGGTACCCGCGCCGTCTCCGCGGCGAGTCGGGCGGCGCCCTCGCGCGGGTGGCGTAGGACAATCGCGTCGCAGTAGCCCTCGACCACCTTGATGGTGTCGACGAGGGACTCGCCCTTGCTCAGCGAGGAGATGCGCGCATCGGCGAAGCCGAGGACGGAGCCGCCCAACCGCAGCATGGCACTCTCGAAGGAGAGTCGCGTGCGCGTGGAGGGCTCGAAGAAGAGCACGCCGAGGACGCGCCCCCGCAGGCTGGGCGGCAGGCTGCGCCAAGCGGGGCCATCATCCTCGAAACGATCGAACTGCCGCGCCGTATCGAGCAACGCGAGGATTTCGGCCTTGGAGAAGTCGTCGGCGGAAACGACGCTGCGGCCTCGGAAAGCCTGCTGTGCGTCCTGGTCTGACGTCATCGATGCCCCTTATGGCCCGGGCTCGAGCGCGCGGAGTCTATGTTGCCGGATGCACGGCAGCAAGATCGCGGTCGTGGGCGCACGCCCGCCCCGCCCCCTCCGCCTGATTTGTGCTCGGGAGCCTGCCCGACTGGCGGGGCCCTCGGGTACGGTTTGGGGGCCGGAGACGCTCCGGCGGAGGCCCTCTTGGTGACCCTGCGCGCCCTGCTCATCCTTGTCCTCGCAAGCGGGGCCCTCGCCCTCGGGGCCCCGGCGTGCGCCAGCCACAGCTTCGACGTCGAAGGCCGTGAGACCCAGATCAACATCTGGCTGACGGTCCCCCACCTCGCCGCGGAGGGCGGGACGATCGACGCCCTCGTCTACATCGGGCCCTACAAGGTGGTCCAAGGGCCGGTCGTGTTCGAGAAGGGCTCGCCGACGGTCAACCTGCCGCCGCTCTTCATCCGCAGCGGTGCCTACGACGTGGCGGCCGTTCTCGACGGTGGTCGCTTCAGCGTGCGCGAGAACCTCGATATCGAGGACGAGAGCTGGGTCCAGGTCGTCCTGCGCGACAACCGGATCACACTCGAGTACGACGACGAGCAGCCCGACCCTTGGGGTCGCTAGATTTCCGCCCCCTTGGCCCGCTAGAGAACGCACGCCAGCCGTAGGATTTGCCCCGCCAGCGCCTCGGCGCGGGCGCATACTCCGGCCATGGCCAAGATCATCAAGTCCAGCAGCTCCGCCGACGACTACGACCCCAATCGAGAGAACAGTCGGGTGATGTACCCGGATGTGATCGTGCAGGGACGCCGCCTCAATCGCGGCACCGCAAGTGTGCGCGTCACCGGGCCAGTGGAGACCGAGGAGACGGAGGCCGTGCGCACAGCGTGGAACAGCGCGCTGCTCCCGACGACCTTGCCCGACGACGCGCCGGTGCTCCACATGGACTGGCCGGCCCACGGCCCGTTCGTGCTGGCCCCCCACGGCACGTACTTCGACGCCTACCTCGCCGTCGCCCAGAAGGTGCTCGACGAGCACCACCCCAACTTCAAGAAGATGCTTCGCAACCTCGAAGACGCCGACGTCACGCTGCGGCGCGAGATCGTGACGGACGACTACGTCACGGTCGGCTCCGAGAGCGGCGTCAAGACCCCGCACGACCTCGCCAAGCTCTGGACGCGAGCGGCCGATCAGCGCTGGCCCGCCAACGAGGGCCACGAGGTGTTCTTCTCGGCCAGCGGCGCCGAGTCCGTCGAAGCCTCGCTGAAGATCTGCTACGAAGTGGCGTACAAGCGCTTCCTCGAGACGCACGGAAGCGACACCTTCGCGAAGGTGCAGTCGGAGCTTGGGATCGCTCCCGTGCCCTACTTCGATGCCGACCCCGGCCTCCGTGAGCACCCCGTCTACGAGGACTATCCCTTCCAGATCGTCGCCTGCGAGGGCGCGTTCCACGGCCGGACCCTCGGCGCCCTCTCGCTCACCTGGAGCAAGCGCGCCCATCGTCTGAGCTACCCGAAGGCATGGGGCGTTCATCACGTGCCGTACAACGCGGAGGGCGACGTCGCTCGCGAGAAGATCGACTGGCGACCGATCGCCGAGATCCTCGCCATCCCTGGCGAGCTCATGCGCGTCATGCACGAGCAGCGCCTCATCCCCCGCGACCTGTTTGCCGGCTTCCTCGCCGAGCCCTTCCAGGGCGAGGGCGGCTACCTGCCGGGTGACCCCGACTACTGGCAGCGCGTTCGCGCCGTGTGCGACGAGGCGGGCGGCCTGCTCTGCGTGGACGAGGTCCAGACGGTTGCGCGCACCGGCACGCTCTTCATGACCGAGCAACTCGGCGTCGCGCCGGACGTCATCTGCACGGCCAAGAGCATGGTCATCGGTGTCACGATCACGCGCGCGGAGTACGCCAAGTACTTCCACGAGGGCTGGCACAGCAACACCTGGGGTGCGGGTCGTGTGTTCGACACGAACTTCGCGTACACAACCCTCGACACCCTCCTGCATCACAAAGATCCGGTCTTTGACGGCCTCTCCTACCTGGAGAACACCCAGGTCAAGGGCGAGTACCTCTCGGCGGGGTTGAAGCAACTGGCCAAGAAGCACCCCGACGTCATGGTGGGCGAGCGCGGTCGCGGCCTCATGCGCGCGATGCTCGTGCGCAACCGCGACGAGGTCGTGCGCCAAGGCTGGGCCCACGGCATCAAGCTGCTCGGCTGTGGCTGGGGCGCCGAGGTCGCTCCGATCCGCTTGCTCATGCTCGCCGACACGCTCACGCGCGAGATCGACGAGCTGCTCGGCGTGCTCGACAAGGTGTTCACAGCGGTGGCGAAGGGCTAACGCGGCGGGCTGCCAAGTACGTTCGTCGTCGTCATCGTCCAGCGCTTCAGCACCGTGCCGTCCGCTTCGCGGGCTACGAAGTCGTAGGTCACGCCGCGCCCCACCTCGCTCTCGAAGGTGAACACCAGGACCCACGCGCCGTCCGCGCCCATCGTCCGCTGTCGCCCGGCGACAGGCTTTCCTTTCAGCGCGACATCGATGCGCGCCCCGCGCCCGGGCTTGGGGCCGAAGCCGTGCAGCGACACG
>JAJDEM010000412.1 GCA_029259795.1 Planctomycetota bacterium | reverse complement strand
GGCCTGCGGCCCGAACGCCGGGTGGTGCTGTTCTGGGGGGTGCCCGAGGGGGCCGGCTTTGCCTCGGGCGGCGACCTCGTCGTACGCAGCAGCCGGGCGCCCGACCTCGCCGCCCTGGCCGGTGCGGATGCCGTCGTGATGGGCAACACCCCTTGGAGCGACCTCGGGACCACGGGGGCCCGGGCGCTGGAGACCTTCGTCTCCAGCGGGGGTCGGCTGCTTCTCCTGGGAGGGGCGGATGCCTATGCCGGGGGGGGCTGGGCAGGCACCCGATTGGAGGCCCGCCTCAGCCCCCTGCGGGTGCCCCGGAGGGAGGGCACGGGCCTTGCTCTGGTCTTCGCACTGGACCGCAGCGGCAGCACCCAAGGACCCCGGCTGGCCTACCTGAAGGATGCCGCCCGGCGGGCCCTTCAGGGCCTGGTCCCGGGGGAGCGGATGGCCGTTTTGCCCTTCTCCAGCAAGCCAGCAAAATCTTTACTGAATCCGGGAATTCTCGGCTGGGGAGAGCCCGAATCCGCGGCGGCGCTCCTCGCGGCGGTGGATGCCCTGACCCCCCAGGGGTCCACGGACCTGCCCGCCGCCATCCTCGCGGCCGGACGATTTGCCCAGGGGATCGAGGCCCGTACGCGTCGGGTCATCCTCCTGACCGATGGGGATCCCGAGCATCCGCCGGACGCGGCCGCCCTGGCGAAGGCCGGAGCCTGGCTGCGCGAGCGCGAGATTCACTTCGGTGCGTTCGTGGTCGCCGATGCCGAGACCGTCGCGCGGCTGGCGCGCCATGTGGCGGCGGCTGACGTGGACGTCATCGCCGTGGATGAGCTCAATCGCCTGCCTGACCACCTTGTGCATGCACTCGGCTCCATGCGCGACAAGGACTCCGTGCTGGCCCGACCGGCCAGGCTGTTTGCGGCGACCGGGGATGAGCCGCTGCCCGCGCTTTCGGGGACATGGTTGCCGAGTGCGCTGCACGCGACCGAAGTCGCCACGGACCGGGGGGCACGCGTCCTCACGCGGGCATCAAGCCCTGCGTACGACGTTCCGTTCGCTGCGCTGCGTGAGGTCGGCGCGGGTCAGGTGATTGCCGTGGCGTGGGGGCCGACGCTTGAACCCAACCGGGCGGCACGCTCCGCGGCGCTGGCGCAGCTGCGTCCCTGGATCGAGCAACTGGCGTCGTCTGCGGATCGCGGTCTGCGGGCCGACTTTGATGGCGCGTCGCTGGTCGTGCGCTGGGTCGCGGCAGCCGGCTCGGGCCGCATCGTCGCGGAGGGCGATCTCAAGCCGCTTGTCCTGATCGAGACCGCCCCGGGCATCTTCCGCGGCCCGGCTCTCGCGGCGGCCGAGGGGGGCTTGCGCGTGCGGGGACCGGATGGGGCCGTGCGACCGCTGGAGTTGCCTGCACGGCCGCCGGCCGAGCAGCGCGGGTCCGGCGTGGATGAGTCCGCGCTGCGGGCGATTGCGGCTGCCGGAGGGGGTCGGCGGCTTGCGGCGGGAGAGAAGCCCCCGCGCCGCGCGCCCATTCGAGGCATCCCTCTGGCCGCATGGTTCCTTCTGGCGGCCTGTACCCTGCTGGTACTGGATCGTTTTTGGGCCAAGCCTGACGGCCTGACGGCCGATTCTCCGAACGGGGGCAGCCCCGGCCGCTGAAGGATCCACTGGAGCCCGCTGAAGCCATGCACATCGCCGCCCCCGCTCGACTGTCGCTCGTACTCATCGCCTTCATGGTGCTCGCGGCGGCGCTGCCGGCCTGCCAGCAGGGCGGGCGCACCCAGGGCCAAGCCGCGAGCGCCCGAGCCGAGGAGCCGGCCGACAAGCCGGATCGCACGTACTACCTCGGTACGCCCGCGCTGCGCCAGGATGTGCGCGACCTCTTTGCCCGTGTCGAGGGCGCGGCGCCGCATCAGTGGGCGGGCATCGCGCAGAAGCTCGTTTCCTACGGCGAGCCCGCCGTCCCGCAGATGGTCGCGAATCTCGCCTCGCACCAGGACTCCGTGCAACTCATGGCGGCGTACTGCCTCGGCATGATCCAAGATCCTCGCTCCCTCAGTGCACTCGATGCGGCCCGCCGTAGCAGCAGCCCGAGCGTGCGCTACGAGGCGGCCACTTCGATGCTGCGCATGGGCGACCGACGCGGCTTGCCGACGATGATCGATGGGCTCGAGGACTCGGACCCCTTGGTGCGCGGTCGGGCCATCCTCGTCTTGAAGGCGCGGACGGGCAACACCATGGGGTTCGAGCCCCAGGGTCGGGCCGACGATCGCCAAGCGGCCGTGGCGCGCTGGCGCGCGTGGCTTGCGCGCGGCGGCGGTGTCATGGCGCCGCGTCCGGCGGTCGGCGTCGGTCCGGGTCGTTCGAAGTCAGGGGGGTAGAGAGTGCCGCGCCGCCCCGCGCTCGCTGCCGTCTGCATCGCCGTCCTCGTGGGCTGCGGCTGCCGGTCCGAGCTCGGCGCCATGCTGCCGCCCGCGCCGGTGACCCCGTCCGATGAGGCCGTCGCCGCGGCGGAGGCGCAGATCTCCGCGGGCAAGGTCGAGGCCGCCCTGGAGTCCTATCGCGAAGCGACCCTGACGGACCGTACGGCGGTGCGGCCGCACCTGCGCTATGTCCGCGCGATGCTCGCGCAAGGGCGCCGCGCCGAGCTGCGCGAGATCTACAGCGGTCGCGTCGCGCGACCGGACGCGACCGACGCCGAGCGAACCGTCTCCGAGCGCCTGCAGACCAATGGCGCGTCGTCGGCGCTGCGGCGGGTCTACACAGCGGCGGCCGACCGCAATCCGAAGAGCCCGTGGTGGCGCCTCGCCCTGGTGGAGGTCGAGACGGCCGAAGCCGATGCCTGGAATCACAAGCGGCTGGATGCCATCGAGCGAAGTGATCGTCAGGCCGAACGCCAAGCCTTCGCGCAGGCGGGCAGCGCGGTGCGGCGAGCCGCGCGGGCGCTGGAGCGGGCGACCAAGATCGACCCGGGCTTGGCCGAGGTGCATCTCTATCGTGGGTTCCTCCGGGCCGTCGAGGGGGACCTGCAAGCCAACGCCCAGGGGCGCGACGCGGGCTACCGTGCGGCGGCGGCGTCATTCAGCGTGGCGACCGGGCGCGCGCCCGGATTGGTAGAAGCGTGGGCCGGGCTGGGTGACGCCCAGTTCCGCGTTGGCGAGACGCGCGCCGCGCTGGTTGCCTACCTCGAAGCCGTTCGGCTGGCGCCCGCGGATGCCGATCTGCGCGTGGCCTTGGGCGTTGTCTTGCATGAGGTGGGACGGCTGCGCGAAGCATCGAATCAGTACAGCCAGGCCGCGCAGCTGCGTGCGTGGGACGCCGACCCCCTTCTGCGCATGGGTGACGCGCGCGCCGATGCGCGTGACATCCCAGGAGCGCTTGCGGCGTATGAGCGCGCGCTCAAGCGCGACCCCGACGCCATCGAGGCCTACTACCGGATGGGCACCATCTACGAGTTCCAGGGTCGCCTCGGCGAGGCACGCGCAGCCTACGAGCGCTATGTCGAACAGGATGGGGCGAACGCGAGTACCGTTCAGCGGCGCATCGAGCGCATGCTGCGGCAGGAGCAGAAATGACACGCGGGATCGGGCTCGTTCTCCTGGTGCTGGTCTGCGGCCTCGTCGGCTGCGGCGACACGACCCCGCCCGCGGATCCGAAGGCATTCCTCGCCGAGGCCGACGCCTTGTTTGCTGCGGCAGAGCAGCGCATCGCCACGGCGCGGGCGCAGTCAGGTCCCATCGATCCCCTGATCCAGGCCGAGGCCGTCGGCGACTGGACGGAGGCCGCTGTCGCCTACAGGGCAGCGTTTCGCTTGCTCGACCCGGACCCTGCGGTGGCTGTGCAGCGCGGCATGCTTGCCTTTCGCGTCGCCCGCGCGTTCTCCAAGGCCGCCCGGCATGGCACCGACCCGCGCTGGGCGGGTCTGCGCGGCAGCCTCGCCATGACCTGGTTGGACCAGGCCGAGCGGCTTGCGCCTGCCTTGCGCCAAGTGCACTACGAACGGGCCACGCTCTATGACAGCGACATCGAGCGCGTGTTCGACTTCGTGCGCGCCCACGCCTCCTACACGCGCTACCTCGCCCTGATCGAGGAGGCGGGCGCCGTGCCCGCCACCGAGAGCACGCGGGTCACCCACGCCCGGGAGCGGGCCGCCGCCCTCGCACCGCCGTCCGGCAGCTGAGGACGCGCGCGTCGTCAGGGGAGGCGCAGGGCTCCGCTGTGCACGTCGCCGGCGAACACGGCGTGCGCCTTGACGACCAGGCCCGGTAGCGCTTGGCCCGCGGGGACCTTGAGCTGCACCGTCAGGCTGCCGTGCGTCGTGGCGACGCCCTCGGCTTGGGCGAGGCCCAAGGCGTTTGCCGCCGTGTGGTTCTCACGGATCTGCGGGTAGGCGGTCGGATCTGCCGCGTTCAGGCCCTGGTGGCGCGGCGCGACCTTGTGGGAGCGTGGCCACTCGAGCGCCACCGCGATGCGCGTGCCCACCGGGAACTGCCCGCCTACCGTGACTTCAAGGGAGCCGGCGGCCACGTCGGGCGTTGCTTGCAGGGTCAGCGAAGCCCTGGGGACCGCGACGCGCAAGGCGGGGTCGCCAAGCAGTGCGTACATCAACGCGCCCTCGCTCGCGATGCGCTGCGTGGTCGGGCCGCCGGAGAACGCGCGAATCGCCGCGCGCACGATCTTGCGGTTCAGGGGATCCAGAGCCTCCTTGCGAGCCACCGCCAGCAAGTCCCCGAGGCGTGGTCGCTCAGCGGACTTGCGGGCCAGCGTGCCGGCGATGGACTCGCCCATCAACGCGTTGAAGCCCGGATGGCAGACGCGTGTCGCGCCCCAGTAGGCGATCGGCCCCGCCGGCTGTCGGAGCAGCGCTTCGCCGATCCCTGGGCCGCTCGTGCCGTCGAACATGGCCGTGGTGCACGCGAGCACGAACATGACCGGGGCTGTGCCGCGGATGGCGACCTGGGGGGCATCGCGGACATGCAGGATCGGGAAGCGCCGGCCGCCGACGCGCAGGGTGTCGAAGCCCTGCGCGAAGCCGTGGCCGACGTAGATCGCATAGAGGGCACCAGCGTTGATGCTCTTGAGTACGTGCGCGTTGAACTCGGTTGGGGGCCAGAGGTAGGGCGATCTCGGGTGGGCGAACGTGATCGCAACGTCGTACGCGGGGGGAATCGAGTTCGCGAGGACCCGCCGAAAGCGAGACTCGATGATTCCGTCAATGAACGGTCCGAACCGACCGGGGCTGGTGATGAAGCGCAGGAGTCGGCGCGAGGGATCGAGCGGCGTGTTGTCTTCGTAGCGAATCAAGCGCGCCACATAGGCGTCCATGACAGCCTCGCTCGCAAAGGGCAGGCGCCCGATGGCCGTGGCGCCCTCCGTTGCCGAGTCGCCGGCGTAGAGCACGTCCGCCGCCGTCGCGCCGTTGTACATGGTCCGCACCATGGGAGCGGGGATGGTGACGGCCTTGCCGATGTCGGTCCGGTCGAAGGTCGCATCGCCTGCGAGCACAAGGAACTCGAGCGGCGCCTGCTCGCGCTGCTGTAGGTCGCGCACGAAGGCACGCACGGCAGCGGGATGCCGCTCGGCAAAGCCATACCGGTCGTAGATGTCCGTCACGGCGATTGCGACGGAGGGCAGCCCGTGTGCGCTGCGGTGGGCGGCCAAGCGCCGCGCACCCGAAAGGAGCGGCGGGGTTGCGACGATCACGTGGCGTGCATGCCCGGCGCGGGCCAGGGGGTCGGCTGGCGGGCCTGCGGCTTGGATGGTCACCGGCCGAGCGTCCGGCCAGCGCATGAGCCGGCTGCCCCTGCCGACCAAGCGGACGGCGTCGATGGCGAGCGTGCCCCGGCCCTCGGAGACGTCATGGCGCGGCGGCGCGGACGGCGTGGGGGAGACATTTCGCAGGACGAGGGCGGCGGGTGCCGCGGGCACGGCACCCGGCGCCAGGGTCCACTGCAGCGTGGCCCCGCCGGAGGCGTCGGCCGTCGCAGCCCGTCCAAGGGCGACCTCGCCCCAGCGGGCTTCCAGGATCGCCAGGTCGCTCCAAGCGCCGCGAATGTCGACCTCGAGGATCTGCGCGCTGCCCGGCGCCGCACCCAGGGGGCCCAGCTGGATCGTCGCGGCCTGCCCGCGCGGCGCGAGGCCAAGGAACCAATGCGGCATGGCCCGGTCGTAGATCGCCGGCTCGGCGGCCGGGAGCGGCCCCCAGAGCCGATCCGTGGTGATGGCCCGCGGGAGGGGCACACCGGGCGACGGCGGAGCCTGGCGCGGGGGACGCGCCTTGGGCTGCTGCCAGAGTTCGTAGACCGCGAACGCGCTGTGCGCGCTGGCGGTCCTTGTCGCGGCAAAGCCGATCGCCCCGTCGGCCAGGCCGGCCTCGGCGCCTACGAAGGTGGTCAGCGCCTTGCCCGAGCGCCGGACTTCGAGCCGCAGGGGGTCGCTGATGCCCAGTCCGCGCCACTGCTCGCGGGTGATGCGGTAGGCCCCATCATCGCGGAGGCGGATCAGGCCGACCCGCGTCGGGCCGCTTTCGCCCTCGGCATGGACGGTCCCCGCGCCCACCAGCAGAAGGGCGAGCAGGAGGAGGTACCGGCGCATGCACGAATCCTAGCGCCACGCGGCGCGTCCGGGCCGTAGCATGTCCGCCTTCCTGGAGACGTCCCCGTGAGCCCCCTTGTGCGCGTTCTGGTCATGGCAGCGGTTCGACTCGGGCTCCTGTTCTACGCAGGCTGGTTTGCGTTCGCGCCCGAGGCCCTCGGCGAAGGCACATCGATGGTTTCGCGCATTGGGCTCGTCCTCGTCTGCCTGATGCTCTCGATCCTGCTAGGGGAGATCGATCGCCTCCGCACCCACTTCAGCCTCCTGGTGGGGGCGCTGCGCTCGGCCGGGGGCGGAAGTGCGGCCTCCCAGGCGGCCGCATCCGTCAGCGCAGCGGCCGCGGCGATCCCCTTGGCGGACGAGGGCTCGAAGGATCCCAAGGCGTCCGTGGAGATCCTGATCCGGGCGCTGGCTGCCCCTGACCTCGATACCGTCAGCAAGGCGCACAAGCACCTCCAGCGGCTCACGGGCAAGGATCTGCCCCCGGAGCACGCCCTCTGGCAGCGTTGGTGGCAGGAAAACCGCGACGACTACGCCGGTCCGCCGACCGGCACGCCCGGAAACATCGGGTGAGAAGGCGACAGAGCCACCCCTCTTGAGGCACAATCCCGCACGCAGCATGTCTGGCTCAACCTCCCAAGCACCGCGCAGCCTGCCCGTCGACATCCCGGCGGTGCTCGTCCCCATTGCGGATGACCTCGATCGGGTCGGTGAGAAGTTCCTCGAGATCCTGGCGGATGCATCCGCGGAGAGCCGCGAGATGGTCCGCCACGCGGCCCGCTTCAACGGCAAGCGCCTGCGGCCTGCGCTGACCTGCTTGGCCGCCCGCATCGCCGGAGCTGGCGTTACGGAGGACGTCGCGAGCGTCGCCGCGATCGTGGAGCTCATCCACACGGCGACCCTCGTGCACGACGACATCCTCGACGGCGCCGATGTCCGCCGGAAGGTCGCCACGGTCAACGTTGAGTGGGGCAACCACGCAGCCGTGCTCGTGGGCGATGTGCTGTTCAGCAAGGCCTACCGCGCTGCGGCCTACCTCGACGACCCGTTCGCCTCGCGCTTCCTCGCCGACACCGTCGGTACGGTGCTCGAGGGCGAGATCCACCAGGACAACGTGACGCGCGACACGGGTCTGCGCGAGGCCGAGTACCTGGAGATCATCCGCGGCAAGACCGCGGCGCTCTACGAGGCCGCCCTGGTCTCGGGCGCGCACTACGGCGGCGGCACCGAAGAGATCAAGTCCCTCCTCGGCCGTTTCGGCCACCACCTCGGCATGGCCTTCCAGATCATCGACGACCGCCTCGATGTCAGTGGCGACGAGGCCACCGTCGGCAAGTCGCTCGGCACCGACCTGAGCGAAGGCAAGATGACCTTGCCGCTCATTCGCTGGCTTGGCGATCACCCC
This sequence comes from Planctomycetota bacterium, assembly GCA_029259795.1. Lineage (GTDB taxonomy): Bacteria > Planctomycetota > PLA2 > PLA2 > JAEUHO01 > JAHEIK01. The sequence goes on along the minus strand of JAJDEM010000412.1, from coordinate 9,335 downwards.
AAGGCCGAGCGCGAGGCGGCGTTGGCCCAGATCCGCCACGCGTGGAGCTGCGAGGAGGGCGCGCAGGAGCTCGCCCGGGCGATGTGCCAAAGCGGTGCCCTGGAGCGCACCGACGAAGCAGCCCGCGAACAGATCGAGAGTGCGCTGGGCTGCCTCGCCGACCTTCCGGAGAGCCTCGAGCGGACCTTGCTCGAGACCATCGCGCAGTTCGTCCTCCAGCGCGCGAACTGACGCTGTCGCCGCTTCCGGTGGCTTCTCCTCGGATCTTCACAGTAGGTTTCACGCGGGTTTACCCGCTGCGCCTACCCTTCCGCGCAGTCACCGGAGGCGTGCGGGGTACCCGCGACACGGTTGTCGCAGTCCCGTCACGCTCCATCGGAAAGGCCGATGGCGAGAACCGGAGGATCGATGTTTTGCATCGAGCCCCTCCGCTTCAGTCCAGCCCGCACCTACCCACGCACTCGAGGAGCGGCTGACGCCGCTACCCTCCCGCACACCAAGGAGTACCGTTCCTATGCACAAGATCGCACTCACGAGCCTCGCGCTCGCGCTGGCCCTCGTGGCCACGGCGGGCTTGGCCCACGCCGACGAGGAACTCCGTCAGGCGATCCGCGAGGAGATCGCGGCGCACGAAGCCGAGAGCAAGACAGCCACGACGGAGGACCCGAAAGCGCTGAAGGCCTACTGGGACAACGGATTGAAGTTCAAGGGCAAGAACTTCAAGGCACAGATCGGCGGGCGCATCATGCTCGACGTCGACTTCATCGACGACAAGGACTACGTCGCCGCCTCGGGGCGCGCGAACAGTCCCACGAGCGTCGAGTTCCGCCGCCTGCGCTTCTTCACGAGCGGTCAGATCGGCAAGACGGTCGGCTACAAGATCGACTTCGACTTCACGAGCAACTCCATCTTCGTCAAGGATGCATGGATCGAGTTTCGCGGGCTGCGCGACTGCTTCGGATGCGGCACGCCGGTCATCCAGATCGGCCGCATGAAGGAGCCGATCGGTCTCGAGTGGATGACGTCGAGCAAGTACCTCACGTTCATCGAGCGCTCGATCATGACCGAGGCGTTCTCGCCGGATCGCGGTACGGGCATCATGATCAAGGATGTCTGGCGTGGCGGTCAGATGGGCTATCAGGCCGGCGTCTTCACGAGCGAGTCGGCCCTGACCAACGGCGCGAGTCGCGTGGACGGCAACGCGAACTTCGAGACGCACGGTTGGGGCGCTACGGGCCGCTACTGGTGGGCCCCCTGGTACGACTGCAACTGTAAGTCACGCCGGCTCCATGTGGGCGCCTCCGCCAGCTACCGCACGGACATCGGCAGTGGCTCGCGGGTTCGCTACCGCTCGCGCCCGGGTGTGCACACGTTCAGCCACCGAGCGATCAACACCGACCGCCTTGCCGCAGACAGCACCCTGACCTACGGGGCCGAGCTCGCGTGGGTCTTGGGCCCGTGGTCGATCCAGGCCGAGTACATGGGCACCCAGGTCTCGGCACCGACCGGCGGTACGGACTCCAGCTTCTACGGCTACTACGCCGAGGTGAGCTACTGGTTGACCGGTGAGAGCCGGGTCTACAAGAACGGCGTGTTCGGGCGCACGAAGCCCTGCTGCAACTGGCTCGATCAGGACTGCTGCTGCAAGGGCGGCTGGCAGCTCGCGGCGCGCTACAACTTCGTCGACCTGAACGACGGTGCGGTCACGGGTGGTGAGATGACGACGATCGAGTTCGGCGTCAACTGGCACCTCAGCCCGACGACGCGGATCATGTGGAATGTCGTCTACGCGAACGTCGATCGCAGCGCGGGCCAGATCGCCGGCGCGCCGGCAAGCAACGGTCTGGCGTTTGACGAGGACATCCTCGCCTTCGCGACGCGCTTCCAGGTGGACTTCTAGAGCCCATGCGGGGGCGCCGTTCCCCGCACACGCACGCTTCGGGGCGTGGCCATGCGGCCACGCCCCGCTTCTTGTTTTGGACGCAGGGGGCAGGGGCGGTGCGGGCTACGTCGTGAACAACGCCCGCCGGGCATTGCGGCTGATCTCGACCACGGCAGGGTGCCGAATGCGGCGCTCCACCGTGATCGCGTAGAAGCGCTCGATGACGCCGTCGATCAGGCCCAGGGGTACGACGTTGTACTGCGCCTGGACTTCTTCGAGCACGACCTCGGCGACGGGGAAGATCCCGTCGCCCTTGTGCCCGAACGCCTTCAGGAGCGCGCTGTCGGCAATCTCCGCAACGATCCGCGGCCGCACGCCGTTCTGCTCGAACCAGAGATCCAGGGAGCGGCGCAGTGCGGTGTTCGACGTCGGCAGCAGGAACGGCGCGCCGTCCAGCGACGCCGGGAAGTCCTGGCGGTACTCGCTGGCGAGTGCCTTGGAGGCGACCCAGACGACGCTGCACTGCCCCAGCAGGTGGTTGTACGCGCGCACGCTCAGCCCCGGAGGGATGGGGGAGTCGTCGATCACGAGGTCGAGGTTGTGGAGTGCCAGCTCGCCGAGCAGTCGCTCGACGCCGTCCTCTTGGCAGATCATCCGGACGGGTTCCTGCATGTGCAGCGCTGGCTCCAGCAGGTGGCGGCAGACCAGCTTGGGAATGGCATCGGAGATACCGACACGCAGCTCACGCACCGCGCTCTGCGGCTCGCCGCGGAGCGTCGCCAGCAGCTCCCTGCCGAGCGCGAAGATCCCGTCGGCGTAGGTTCGGGTCGTGCGCCCCGCCTCGGTGAGTCGGAGGCCGCGGCCTTCGCGTTCGAAGAGGCGCACGTCGAGCGCCTCTTCGAGCAGCTTGATCTGCGCGCTGATCGTCTGGGGGGTCAGATGCAGCACCTGGCTCGCCCGGGCGATGGACCCCTCCGTCGCCGTGGTCCAGAAGTACAGGAGGTGGTTGTGATTGAGGGTGTGAAGCATGGCCCGTCCTCCCGAAAGCCCCCCCGACGCAGGGCTCCCACATACGCAATCTGAGACGCACTATAAGTCTAGCGTTGACGGTATCGAAGAATCATTCGACTATGCGTTCGTCATTTGGTGCGTCTAATGCTCCTCCACTTGAGGAGGATCCCATGACGCAACCCGCCAATGCGCTCCAGCGCCTGAAGATCGGCAACGCTCGCTACGTCGCCAACACCCGCGCGACCGACCCCACGGACAGCGCGCGGCGCGAGTCCCTCGTCGAGGGCCAGTCGCCCTACGCCGTGATCTTGAGCTGCGCAGACTCCCGGGTGGTTCCCGAGCTCGTGTTCGACACGGGGGAGGGCGAGCTCTTCGTGGTGCGCGTCGCCGGCAACGTCGCCAACACGTCCACGCTCGCCACCATCGAGTATGCGGTCGCGAACCTGGGCACGGGACTCATCGTCGTGATGGGCCATGAGGGGTGTGGCGCCGTCCAGGCCGCCATCAGCAGTGGCCCCGGGTCCGACAATGGCCACAACCTCAATCACCTCCTCATGCATCTGACCCCGGCCATCGCCGCCGTGCCGCATGCGTCGGTCGAGGCGGTGGTCCGCAAGAACGCAGAGTTGACGGCAGGCGAGCTGACCAACCGCTCGGCGATTCTCCGCGAGGCCGTGGCTGACGATCGGCTGCAGATCGTCGCGGCCTACTACGAGCTCGGCTCGGGGAAGGTTTCCTTCGCATGCTGAAAGGAAAGTTTGGATCGAATCTACGAGGCGATCTCTTCGGCGGCTTGACCGCCGGCATCGTCGCGCTACCCCTGGCGCTTGGCTTCGGCGTGGCGTCGGGCCTCGAGAACGGCGCCGCGGCCGGGCTGTACGGAGCCATCCTCGTCGGCTTCTTCGCTGCCCTTCTCGGCGGCACACCTTCCCAGATCTCGGGCCCTACCGGCCCGATGACGGTTGTGGTGGCTGGCCTCATGGCGACCTTGGTCGTGTCAGCGGATCAGCCGCTGCAGATCGAGTGGGTGTTCGCGATGGTCATCCTCTCGGGCGTGTTCCAGATCGCCCTGGGACTGCTTAGGCTCGGGCGCTACATCAACTACATGCCCTACCCGGTCATCTCGGGGTTCATGAGCGGCATTGGCGTGATCATCGTGATCCTGCAGCTGGCCCAGCTCGTCGGCCACGCCCCAGAGAAGGGCGTCATCGACGCCGTGACCCATGTCGGCCATCACCTCTCGGACATCAACCCAGCCGCCCTGGGCTTGGGGCTGGGGACGATCGCCGTCATCTACATCTTCCCGCGCCTGACGAAGGCCGTGCCCAGCACCCTGGTCGGGCTCGTCCTCGTGACGGTCGCGTCGGTGCTGATTCCCATGGATGTGCCTCGGATCGGTGCGATCCCGGCCGGGCTTCCGAGTCTTCGAATCCCCGAGTGGGAGTGGACCTCGTTCCAGCTCATCGTCATGCCCGCGTTCATCCTGGCGATCGTCGGAAGTCTCGACTCTCTGTTGACCTCCCTCGTGGCGGACAACCTGACGCGCACGAAGCACGACAGCGAGCGCGAGCTCATTGGTCAGGGGGTCGGCAACGTGGCGGCCGGACTGCTCGGCGGTCTCCCGGGCGCCGGCGCCACCATGCGTACGGTTGTCAACGTGAAGGCCGGTGGTCGCACGAAGATCTCCGGCATGGTCCACGCGGTTCTGCTCGTCGCCATCCTGCTCCTGCTCGGTCCGCTGGCGGCGCAGATCCCGCTTGCGGTACTCGCGGGCATCTTGATCACGGTCGGGATTGGGATCGTCGACGTGAAGGGCCTGAGGCACATCCTGCGCGTGCCTCGGGGCGACGCCTTCGTGATGCTGCTCACGCTTGGCCTGACGGTCTTCGTGGACCTCATGTGGGCCGTCGCGGCTGGCATGGGCATGGCGTGCTTGATCCTCGTCAAGCGCCTCGCAGACATGGACCCCGCCACCCACTCGCCGCTCAAGGACATTGCCGCGCATCGCCCGTGGATTCCGCTGCTCGATGAGCCGGCGCATGTGCTGGGCGACGTCTACGTCGTCGAGCCCACGGGGTCGTTGTTCTTCGGCAACGCGGGTCCGCTGCAGCGCAAGCTCGGCGGGCTGGACCACGCCGAGGCCATCGTGATCCACCTCGGTGCAGTGCCCTTCCTCGATCAGTCGGGGGCCTATGCGCTGGCGGATGTCATTGACGACCTGCACAAGCAGGATGTCGATGTCTTCCTCTGCGCGCTGCAGCCGGAGCCGGCGAAGGTTCTCGCGGATCTCGGGGTCGCCCCGGGCAAGGTCGACGCAGCCCATGTGCTGACCTCGCCCGAGGAGGCCATTCGCCGTGCTATCAAGCTGCACCCCGCGAAACAAGGCGGTACCCCCCAGCCGGCGTAGAGCGAGCGCCCTCGGCGCGCTGCGCTCGGTGAGCGGGGGGGTGCTTCGCACCTCCCCGCTTGCATTTTCTTCTCAGCCCCTGGAGGTTCCGGGAATCAACGCCCCCTTCCCGGGCACCTAGGGAGTGGAGGAGGATTCTGCGCGTGAACCGGCCCGACGACCCCACGGCCCAGCGTTCCCTCTATGAGTCGCTCGTGGCTCGCTACGCCCCGAACCTCTGGCGGCTCGCCTCGCGCCTCACGGGTGACGCCGACGAAGCCGACGACCTCGTGCAGGAGACCTTCTACGAGGCCTGGCGGTCCATCGGCTCGCTGCGCGCCCAGCCCGCCGCCCGAGCGTGGCTCATCCGCATCCTGATTCACCGAGCCGCCCATCGCCTGCGGACGGCGAGTCGGCGCCTCGCGCCGAAGCCGACTGAGGAGGGTCAGCTCCGGGCACGGGCCGAAGCGGCGCCCCTGGAGCGCCTCGCAAGCAGAGAGTCGCTCGAGGAGGCCTTGGGTCGGCTGGCGCCGGCGCGCCGAACGGCGTTCCTGCTCGTGTTCCAGGAGGGCTTCAGTTGCCGTGAGGTCGGCGAGATGCTCGATGTGCCTCGCGGCACGGTGCTCTCCCGCCTCCATCGCGCCCGCGAAGACCTGCGCGGACGCCTGGGGCCCGACGCCCAGGCGGAGGCGGTCGTATGAGCGAGCAGCCGCGCGAAGATGCCCCGGGCCCTGAGGAGTGGGCCCGCCAACAGGCCTGGCTTCAGGAGGTGGGGGAGGCTTCCGTTCTGCCCATGGGCGACCCGAGCCGTGAGGCCGTCGAAGCCGAGGTCCGCGCTCGCGGCGGCTGGGCGCTCGCCTACTGGGAAGCCCTGCTGGAGGAGGACGAGGTCTGGCGTGGCACGCTCGCCGAGCCGGTCGACGCCCCGCAGGACCTCGGGGTTCGGCTCAAGGCGATCGCCGACCAACACGCCCCCCTGGCCCGCGAGGCCGTCCCTCGCAAGGTTGCGCCCGCCCTACGGCGCCTCGCCGTGGCGCTGCTCCTGCTCGCCATCGGCGGCTGGGCCCTCGCACAGGTCCTGACTCCTTCCGCACCCGAGGACGATAACAGCCAAGCCGTTCATGCGGTCGCGCTGCTCGCGCTCAACGATCATCTCGACACGCACGAGCAGGTGGTTCACGCCAACGAGCCGCTGGCGTTGGCCGCAGCGCTGCAGCCGCACATCCCGTTTGACGTGCGCATGCCGAACCTGGGGCCGACGGTCACGCCGGTCGGGGGGCGACCTTGCACGCTGGGCTCGCATTCGGTCGCATTCAGCGCGTGGCAGGGCTCGCGCGGTCGCCTCACGCTGATCCAGCTGCGCCGGGGCGACTTCGGTCTGCCCGCCGACATGGCGGCGCGCGTCATCACACCGTCCGGCGACGCGGCCCGTGGCCGCCCGCTTGACGTCCTGTTCTTCGGCCACGGCGACACCGTCTGGGTGGTCGTGGCCGACGACGCCGAGGACCTGCGCGACGTGCGCCGGGTCGTCGGGTCCTCCTGAGTCGGTTCCCCCAAGGGCCCATCCATGGTCAAACTCGCAGTCCGATACCCGCACGGCGTACTTGTGTTCGTGCTCGCGGTACTCGTCCTCGGCTACGCGGTCATCCGCGACATGCCGACGGACGTCCTCCCGACCTACAAGAAGCCAGCCGTCCAGATCCTCACGATGTACCCCGGCATGCCGGCCGTGAACGTCGAGAAGGACATCACCAGCCGCATCCAGCGTTGGACGGGGCAAAGCGTCGGCATCGAGCACCAAGAAGCCAAGTCGATGCTCGGTATCAGCATCGTGAAGGACTTCTTCCACGAGCACATCGACCCGGACGCCGCCATGGCGCAGGTCTCGGCGTATGCCATCTCCGACCTCTACTACCTGCCGCCCGGCACATGGTCGCCGATGATGATGCCGTTCGATCCGACGGCGACGTTCCCGCTGTGCCTCCTCGCTGTCAGCTCCGACGTCAACGCGGAGGGCAAGACCCTCTACGACGAGACGGCGCTCTACGACATCGCGTACTACCAGCTGCGCAACCGCATGCAGAGCATCTCGGGCGTCGTGGCGCCTGCGGTGTACGGCGGCAAGCTGCGTCGCATCCTCGCCTACACCGACCCGGCGCGCATGGAGTCGATGGGCAAGTCGTCCATGGATGTCGTCCACACGATCAAGGAGAACAACGTCTTCATCCCGGTCGGCGCGGCTCGCATCGGCGGTACGGACTACCTGCTGGACTCCAACGCCCTGCCGCACAGCGTGGAGGAGATCAACGACTTCCCCCTGTTCGAGGAAGACGGCCGGATGGTCCGCATCAAGGACGTCGGCGACGTCGTGGACTCCTCGGAGATCCAGTCCAACATCGTGCGCATCGACGGCGCCCGGCAAGCCTACATCCCGATCTATCGTCAGCCTGGCTCGAACACGATTGCGATCGTCGAAGGCGTGAAGGCCAAGCTCGAACCCATCAAGGCACGCCTACCCGGCGGCGTGAACCTCGACGTGATCTTCGATCAGTCGGTGTTCGTCCGCAAGGCGATCGACAACCTGCTACTCGAGATGATGATCGGTGGCCTGCTGGCCGCCCTCATGATCCTCGTGTTCCTGCGCAGCTGGCGCACGACGATCTTCATTCTCATCCAGCTGCCGCTCACGGTGATTGCGTCGCTCATCGGGCTGAACTTGATGGGCCAGACCATCAACATGATGACCCTTGGCGGGCTCGCGCTCGTCACGGGCATGATTCTCGACGAGGGCATCGTCGCCATCGAGAACATCGCGCGACACCTCGAGCTCGGCAAGAATCCGCTGGAGGCGGCCATCGACGGCATGCAGGAGATGGCGCGTCCGCGCCTGCTCATCATGTTCACCGTGACGGTGGTGTTCTTCCCCGTGACGTTCCTCGCCGGGGTCGGCAAGTACCTCTTCGTGCCCATGGCCATCTCTGTGGCCCTGGCGATGCTGTTCTCCTACATCTTCACGATGACCTTCCTGCCGCTGCTCGCGTCGCGCTTTCTCAAGGCGCACAGCGAGGAAGGTCCGATCGGCAAGCTCTTCAAGGGCATGCTCGACGGCCTCCAGAGTTTCTACGGAGGCTTGCTCCGCGTGGCGCTGGGTGCGCGCTGGATTGTCGTTGCCGGCGCCCTCGGCCTTGTCGTGTTCACGATCGTCGCGCTGTTCCCGCTGCTCGGCAAGGAGCTCTTCCCGAAGGTTGACGCCGGTCAGTTCATGATCCGCGTTCGCGAGACGCCCGGCCTCGCACCGGTCGAGACCGAGAAGACCTGCATCGCGATCGAGAGGGTCATCCAGGAGACGATTCCCAAAGAGCACCTCGAGAAGATGATCACGAACATCGGCGTGCTCAACGAGTGGCCGGCGGCCTACACGCCGAACTCCGGCTCGGGTGACGCGTTCATCAGTCTTCAGTTGGCCGACAACGGCGAGCGTGAGAGCGTCCTCCACTACGTGGGCCTCTTGCGTCCGAAGCTGCGCAGCATGTTCCCCGGTATCGAGTTCAGCTTCGACACGGCGGGCATCCTGTCGGCCGCGGTGAACAATGGCGTTGCGGCACCGATCAACGTCCAGATCGACGGCAAGGACCTGCACGTGGCTCGCCGCATCGCGGAGGAGGTGCGAGCACGCGTCTCGCAGATCGAGGGCACCGAGGACGTCCGCATCCAGCAGCAGTTGGACACCCCGATGTACCGGATCGAAATCGATCGCGAGAAGGCGTTCCTGCTCGGCCTCAACGCAGGCGATGTCGTGAAGAACGTCGTCACGGCCTTCCGCTCCTCGATCTCCTTCGCGAAGTCCTTCTGGCTCGATCCGGGCAACGGCAACCACTACTTCGTGGGCGCGCAGTACCCCGTTGACGCCATGGACATGCGCCAGGCCATCGAGGAGACCGTCATCAACGCCGGCGACGGTCGCCGCCCGGTCCAGCTGAAGACCGTGGCCAAGATCCAGCGCGACATGGCGCCCAACGAGGTGACCCACCTCAACATCACGCGTGTGACGGACAT
>JAJDEM010000411.1 GCA_029259795.1 Planctomycetota bacterium | reverse complement strand
GAGCCGCCGGAGGCGAAGGCCATCGAGTTGGTCCACGCAGCCACGGTTCCCGCCGAGCATCCGCACGGTGGCTTCCTGCGAGCGGCCGTCGAAGACGGCTACCGAAGGATCCTCAAGCCGCTGTTCCAGAACGAGATGCGCGTCGCGATCAAGCGCCGCGCGGACGAGCACGCACTGGACCAGTACGAGCGCTCGCTGCGCAACCAACTGCTCGGCCCGTACGCGGGTCCGCGGCGCGTCCTGGGAATACGCCCGGATGTGATGAAGGGTCACCGCTGGTGTGCGGTCGATGAGTCCGGCAACGCGGCCGGCTCGGGCACCCTCCCCCACGAGCCCACCGCGGGTCGTGAAGGTTGCCTGACCGAGCTGACCGACATTCTCAAGACCTACGAGATCACGGCCATTGCCGTCGGCACCACGGGGGGCCGCGCCGACGCGCTGTCGCTCGCCAAGGAAGCCGCAGCCGACATCGAGCAGAAGATCGAGATCGCCGAGGTCTCCGACGGCGGAACGCGTGCGCTCGAGTCGATGGGACCGCTCGAGTTCGAGAACCACCTCGTGGTTCCGGCCGAGTGCCGCGGCGCCCTGTCGCTGGGGCGGCGGTTCCAGGATCCGCTGCCGGAGTTGCTTGCTGTGGATCCGAAGGCGCTTGCCCTCGGCCCGCACATGCACGATGTGCACCAGGGTCGCCTGCGCCAGATGCTCGATCAGGTCGTGGAGTCGTGCGTCGCCCACATCGGGATCGACCCGAACACGGCCGGCGTCGAGCTCCTGGCTCGGACGCCGGGCTTCACCCGCAAGGCCGCAGCGAGTTTCGTGGCCTGGCGAGAGCAGGCAGGACCGCTACAAGAAAAGGCCGGACTTGCCGCCATCGAAGGCGTGGGTCCGGCTGTGGCCGAGCAGGCCGTGGGGTTCCTGCGTCTGGCGGGCGCACCCGATGTGCGTGATCGCGCCCAGCTTCACCCGGAGCAGTACGCCGCCGTCGAGCGGATGGCTGCCCAGGTCGACACCGACATCGCGACACTCTTCACGGATGCCAACGCGCGCAAGCGCGTCAACCTCGACGCCCTCAAGGACGCCGAGACGAGCCCGGCGACTCTGAAGTACATCCTCTTCCAGGCGACGGCCGGCTTGCGCGATCCGCGCCCGCGGTTCACGAACCCGATCCCGCCGCCCGAGGGCATCGACCTCCAAGCACTCGCCGACATCGTCGAGCGGCGTGGTGAGATCGAGTTGCAGGGGCGCGTCATCCGCGCTGCGCCTTTCGGCGTCTTCGTCGACGTCGGCATGGGTGTCGAGGCGCTCATCCCGATCCCGCACATCGGCGATCGCCCAGGTATCGATCCGAGCACGATCGCGCCGGTAGGCGCCGTCGTGACAGCGCGCGTTCTCGAGGTCGACAAGGCCAAGAAGCGCTTGACGCTCTCGATGCGTCGCGGCGCACCGCGTGGCCGCACCCCCGTCGGTCGGGCACAGCGTGGGGCCGCCAGGACCCCGCAGCGTGGCGGGGCCCGCGGTCCGGAGGCCCCGCGTGGTGTCGGTGCGCCGCGCGGCGTCGGTGCCCCGCGTGGCGTGGGCGCCCCGCGTGGCGTCGGTGCTCCGAAGGGTGGTGATGGTCGCGGTCCGCGCCAAGGCGGGACGACCCGCGGCGGCGACGGGCGGGGTCCGCGCCAGGGCGGCGGCGCTCGAACGGGCGGCGGCCGTGGCGGCGATGCGCGAGGCGGTCGCCAAGGCGGTCGCCAAGGCGGTCGGCAAGGTGGTCGGCAGGGCGGCGGGTTCAAGGGCGGCGGAGGTCGCGATGGCGGCGGACGGGGCTTCGAGCGCACCCCGCGCAAGATCAGCCTCTCGGCCGACGAGCCCAAGAAGAACGCGCCCAAGGTCGACGAGTCCAAGATGTCCCCCGAAGAGCTGATGCAGTTCAAGCTCGACCAGCTGCGCAAGAAGCTGGAGCGGCCCGACGCCTAACCGCAGGAGGGCCCGGGAACCCAGCCGCTGCGGTTCACTACCGTCGCCGGAGAGCACACACTTCCGCGGCGCCCGCCCAACGCGACCTCTCCGACCCACCCGTCAGGGCGGAACGTGGCGGCGAGAGCACGCGGGTGGATCCTGCCCGTCAGACGAACAGCTCACCCCGCAGCACGATCACGGCATCCCCCGCGAGCTCGACGCGGCCGCCGTGGTCCTCCACCACGAGATCACCACCCCGGGCTGAGATCTGCCGCGCCCGGAGCCGCTTGCGGCCCAGCCGATCGGCCCAGTAGGGAGCGAGGACGCAGTGCGCGGAGCCGGTCACGGGATCCTCGTCGACCCCCACGGCCGGCGCGAAGAATCGAGAGACGAAGTCCACGGACTCCCCTGGGGCCGTAGCGATCACGCTCGTGCCGCCCAGCGCAAGGAGCTTCCTCATGTCGGGCGCGAGGTTGGCGACCTCGGCCTCGGCACCAAATACGGCGAGCACCGAATGGCCCGCATCGTGGAGCTCGAGCGGCGCCGCGCCCAGCGCGTCGGCAAGCGCCGGCGGCACCGGCCCCTCGATCGGCAGCGGGGGGATCGCCGGGAAGTCCAGCACGAACCCGCCGCCTTCCGCACGACCAACGCCGAGCGGTCCACTGGCCGTATGGAAGATCAGCCCTTCGGCCTCGGGATCGACGTCCGTGAAGAGCACGCACGCGGCGGCGAGCGTCGCGTGGCCGCAGAGGTCCACCTCGACGGTCGGGGTGAACCACCGCAGCCCCCAGTCCTCACCCTGGGGGACGAGGAAGGCCGTCTCCGAGAGATTGTTCTCGCCGGCAATCGACTGCATCAGCGCATCGGGCAGCCACGACTCGTAGAGGCAGACCGCCGCGGGATTGCCGGCGAACGGGACCTTGGTGAACGCGTCGACCTGATAGAGCGGGATGGCCTCGGTCATCGAGGCGCTGCCTCGATGACGATGCGCGCCGCGAGGATCTTGTCGCCCACGCGGATGGCGTCCACGGCATCCAGGCCGTCGACCACGTGGCCGTAGCACGTATAGCGCTCGTCCAGCGGGCGGTAGGCCGAGTGCATCACGAAGATCTGGCAGCCACCGTCGTCCTTGACGCTCTTGGGCATGCCGAGGGCGCCACGGACGTAGCGCGCCTCGGTGATCTCGTCGGGGATCTCCCAGCCGCCATTGCCGCCGCCGTGGCCGTGGGGATCCCCGCCCTGGATGACGAAGTTCGGGACCACGCGGTGAAAGCGCGAATTCGTGTACATGCCATTGCCCACCGCGAGGAGCAGACTCACCGAGTGCACGGGTGCCCCCTCGGCATCGAGCGCAACGCTGAACGTACCCGCCGTGGTCTTGAACTCCACCCGCAAGGCGCTGCCCGCGATGTAGTCCGCAAGGCGCACCACATCGGCGGCAGCGAGCCAACGGCGGACCGTCACGGCGTCACCATCCTCGTCCGCGACCCTGACGTCCTGCGGAAGCCCTTGCCAGGTGTTGGGCTGGCCGACTTCGTCGATGGTCGGCACATCGGGCAGCTTGAGGGCCGTTGCCGCCTCCCGGGCCGCAAGGCGCACCCACGGCGAGGGATCCTTCACCATGTGGCGCTGCACCGCGAGCTTGATCGACGCGGCCGTCTCCTTGGGGCAGTCCTCGTCGCCGGCGAGCTGGGCCAGCGCGGCCATGAGGGCCTTGCGCACCTCCACATGAAGCACGTTCTGACGCACCTCGTCGTGCGGCAGCGGCGCGTAGGTGCGACCGAGCATCTCGATCAGCGTGTTGGTGAGCTTGTGGCGCTTGTTCGTCCCGACGAGCGACACGGCCGACGCCATCACATGGTGACGGTCGGGCTTGTCGACGGCATAGCCGCCCGCGAGGAAGCCCAGCAGCCACTCGTCGAGCTTCGCGTGCTCCTTGCCCTCGAAGCCGCCGAGCACGGTCATCCACGTGGCGGCGTGCAGGCCGGCGCGCTGGGAAGCGCCGGGATCGGCCCAGACCATGAGCTCGTCGAGCGCCTCCGGCCGTTGCGACACGAGCAGGAGCTCGGCCTCGGTCAACTGCCGTACGACGGGGTCCTGCGCGCGGTGGTCGCTCTTCATGAGCTTCTCCGCGAACTCGTCCTTGCCGTTGCGCACGAGCTCGACCGCGAGCACCTCACGCACGCGCGCGTCGGCCTCGTGCCCAAACTGCTTCACAAGGGCCGCGACCGCTGTGGGCGTGGCGTGCTTCCCAAGGGCCTGCGCGATCAGGTGCCGCACCTTCGGATCCATGTGCCCAAAGGCGCCGGCGAGCGCCTTGTCACTCGTTTCGCCCGCGCGGCGCGTGAAGATCCGCCAGACCGCGTCCTGCACGACGCGCGGATCTTCGTCGTCCATCAGCGCGTAGATGGCGCCGAACGGTCCGTCGGCCGTGCAGACGGCGGGCAGGAGAGAGCCCAACACCCGAATGCCACCCATGCGGCGCTCGGGATCCTCGGCCTTGAGATGGCCGAGGAACAACGCGGCGATCTCGGCGTCTCCGTCCCAGGACTCATCGGCCTTCGTGGCCTCCGCGCGGTGACGTCCGGCCATCACCCAGCAGGCGTAGTCCGCTGCAGCGCGCACGGTGGCGTCCTTGTCGTTCGCGAGACCGCTTGCCGCCAGGAGCACATCGCGCGCCGTGGCGCGGGCACGGCCAAGCCCCTCGAGAGCTCCCGCGCGCAGCGCGGCACTCGGGTGTGCCAGCAGCGGCTTGAGCGTGTTCGCCACCCCCTCGGCACCCGTCCAGCCGAGCGAGCGCGCCGCCTGTGCAGCCAAGTCGTACTCCTTGGTCTCGATGTGGTGCTGAAGGCGGTCGGTCAGCGACTGCGAGAGTTCCTTGCTCCGGGCGATGCCAGCGGCCCAGAGCAGCAGGCGGACCTCGGGCGCATCGCTGGCGAGCAGGTCGCGCAGGATGCCGGGGCCGTTGCCATCGTCGCCGATGCGCCCCAGCGCGCGGATCGCCAACCGGCGCAGGCGCGGATCGGCGGTGGGCTGGAGGTAGGGCACGAGGTCGATCGAGCGGCGCGCCATCTCGGCCTGCAGGATCTTCGCGCGATCCGCAGCGGAAGGAGCCGCCGGGGCATCATCGTCGGCCCACGCCGGTCCGACGACGGGCAGGACCGCCGCGAGAAGCAGAAGGAACGGAATCAGGAACATCGATCGCATGGTCGCCTCCGGACGGCGAATGGTACGCCGGATGGGCCCGCCTGTGGGCTCGCGCCAGTGCCAGGGCGTGCTCCGCGGCGCGCTACGGCGCGTCGGGTGCGAACAGCTCGGCCGGCACGACGCGCAGGCCCTCGACGACGCGGGAGGAGGCCTCGCCGGCTCCGCTCGCCTCGCGCACCCCGTTCACCGTGTGGATCTCGATGGTCGCCTCGCGAGGATCGATCAGCCAGACCTCGCGGACGCCGGCGCCGAGCAGACGGCGGGTCTTCACGTTGCGGTCGCGCCCCTCGGTGGAGGGAGAGAGGATCTCCATGGCGAGGATGGGGATCTCGACCTCGTCCGTATCCATCGACTGCGGTCGCGCAAACACAACGAGGTCGGGTTGGTAGATGTTGAGGTCGTCGATCAAGATGTCCAGCGGGGCCATGACGGCCCGGCGCGACCCGACCAAGGCTGCCACGGTAGAGCTCAGGCGCATCTGGACGCACCGATGATTGAACGTGGGTGCAGGTTCGCGCACGAGACACCCCTCGATCAACTGGGCAGGGAAGCCCTCGGGGAGTCGCATGTAGTCAGCGCGGGTGAAGGCGGCTTCCATCGTGCACCTGCCACTGTATCGCAGGGGCGGCCTGCGCGGTCACCGCCAGAACAAGATTCTCCGGGACCCAGGCCGCCGTCCTCGGCGGTTCTCGGCTTTGGAGGCGCGAACCAAGGCAAGAGCGCAGGCCAGCCCACGCCCACGAGACCCTCCTCGAGCCAAGCCATCGCGTCACGCGTCACGCGGCACGAGCACGATCAGCATGACCGAGAGGGTGGAGGGCTTCTGCATCAGGCCCGCACCCTCGTCCCTCGGGAGGGATTGATTGCTCGCTGCGTGTCAGATCCTGACCCGCATGATTCATGAAGCGCGCTGCGCTGCGCCACAGCCAGCGAAGTTCTTGGGGCCGAACCGGCCCCGCGTGCTGCTACGGGCCTCAGCCAAAGCCCGTGCTGGGCTTGCTCGGTACGATGGGCAGCAGCTGGCGCCTGGGCGCGGGCTTCGCGCGGCGCGGCGTGGTGGCGCGGGGCGCGGCAGCGCGAGGCGCGGGCGCGGTGCGCCGGGTAGGCGGCGCTGTGTAGCGAGGGCTCGGTGCCGGTGCGGGCGCGCGGCGGAAGGTCGTACCGGTATCGGGCGTCGGCGTAGGCGTCGCCCGGCGGAAGCGGCGCGGGGCACCGAGGTTGCCGGTCCAGTACTCGCCCACGCGGCTGAAGGCGCCCTCGGTGAGCTCGGCGTCGAGCAGGATGCGACGGTGGTCCGGGCTGTTCATCCAGCCCTCCACCACCGATGCTGTGTCGCTGTAGCCCCAGGCGACGACCTCAGCAAAGACGCTGCCCGTATAGCCCGCCTGGCCCATGCGCTGCGCCAGCGTGCGGCGTGCGGGGTCGGGAGAGCCATGGCCCATGTAGCCGTGGCGCTTCTGCTCGTCGCTGTGAGCGCGCGCGGCGATCCACAGATTGGCTTCAAAGCGCAGCGGGCGCAGGCTGTGCTGACTGCGCACGCGGTTGACGCGATCGAGCAACGCCATCTCCAGCGTGGACGCGGGAGCGTGCACAGGCCCCTGCGCGGTGGAGGGCGGCGCCTGGGTGCGCGGCGCTTCTGCGCTCGGCGGCGTGTAGCTCGGCTGCTGCGTGCGGTACTGCGGCGCGCGCGTGGACGGCGCCGCTTGCTGCGGTGCGGCACTCGGCGGGCAGCGGTAGGTCGGCGGCGTGGAGCGCGGGGCGCAGCCGCGGTCGGGTGCGACCTGACGCGCACCGGCAACGCACGGACTCCGATCCCAGAAACTGTTCGAGGACGAACAGGCACCCAAGAAGGGCAGGACAAACAGGAGGCCGACGGCCCCGACGATGGTCATGGGGTTGCTCACAGGGTCCTGACCTTCGGTGGGATTGCCGGAAGCGTTTAGAGAACGACCGTCCTTTGTTCAGGCCCGCTAGCAAAACGAACAAGCACCTATGCAAACAAAGGCCCCTTCATGCGGGGGTTGCATTTCGCGCTCGGAGCGAGGCGGGGCGTCGAGCTAGGCGAGGCGCTCGCGTGCCGCGGTCTCGTCGCTGGCGATCACAAACTGCTGCAAGCCAAGGCGATCCAGCAGGCGCTGGATCCGACGCGGGACCGAGTGCAGGACGAGGTGCCCGCCCGCGCGCTCCATGTCCCCGTGCAGTCGCAACAGGGATCCTGTCGAGGCGCTGTCCATGAACTGCAACTCCGCGAGGTTCATGATCACGCCAGAGACGGCGCGTTGTTCGATCGCCACGGCGGCCGCATCGAGATCCTCGACTGTCTCCAGTCGCGCCTCCCCCACCAGCCGCAGGATGCAGAGGTCTTCCTCCCAGGTCGTGTCGATCACAAGCCCCACCATCAGACCGCCTGCTCTGTCTGCTTCGCAAGGTCGTGCAGCACATCTTCGGAGAGCACGCGGCTGCTTGACTTGGCGGCATCGAACAAGCGGTCGATGCGCGCGATCGTCGCGTCGTAGCCGTGCTTCTCCAGCCAGAAGATGACGTTGGACTTGCCG
>JAJDEM010000042.1 GCA_029259795.1 Planctomycetota bacterium | reverse complement strand
TCCTCCTTGTCGGCGTTGGCATCACCCTCTTCGCGAATCAGCGCGGGTCGCAGGCCGAAGCCATGCCCCCCGCGGTCATGCACGCGGCCGAGGCGGCGCGCCGCTCCACCACGGGCCCGCGCGGCTGTGAGACACCGCAGGAAGACAGCCCGCTGCGCTTCCCGCCGGTTCGCGACGGGTCCCTCCTCGTGTGGGCCTGCGTCGAGAAGGACGGGAGTACCGTCGCGCGGCTGCATCGTCCCGAGGAGCTGCCCTCGGTGGGCTACGCCGCGGTCCCGGCCCCCGGCGTCGAGCCGGGACCGACGGTCGGCCGTACGGACCTGGGCGACACC
Source organism: Planctomycetota bacterium (assembly GCA_029259795.1). GTDB lineage: Bacteria > Planctomycetota > PLA2 > PLA2 > JAEUHO01 > JAHEIK01. The sequence continues at coordinate 23,112 of JAJDEM010000042.1, read as the reverse complement.
GTGGTCTTCGACATCGCCTATGGGCGCAAGGTGCACTACCTCGCGGTCCGCAAGCCGTGGCTCGAGCGCCAGCGCGTGCTGACACCGGGTCGCCAGAGCTGCCGCGCCTGCCACCACCGCTCCCGCGCCGGCCAGGACAACCCCCACAGGATCATCGAGCGCTCCTGGCGCCTGTCCGCGCACTAGCGCGCAGGGCCGGCACCGACCAGCGAGCCGCATGCCACGGGAACCGGCCCGCGGGGTAGCATCCGCCCGTGGCAATCGCGCAGGTCGGCTACGGGGACACCCACCTCGAAGTGACGCTCCCCCCGGACGTCCCGATGCGCATCGTTGCGCCTGCGGTCCCCACGACCACGCATGAGCCGTTGGCGCTAGTCGCCCGTGCGGTCGACGAGCCGGTTGATGCGCCACCCCTGGTCGAGGTTGCGTCTCGCGCCAAGACGGTCGCCATCGTGCTGCCGGATGGCACGCGGCCCGCCGCAGCGAACGTCTACCTGCTGCCGTTGATTGCCCGCCTTGCGCGCGCCGGCATCACCCCGGACCGGATCCGCTTGGTGATCGCTCGCGGCATCCACCCGGCGACACCCCGCGCACGGGTCGAGACACTCCTCGGACGCGAGATGATGAGTCTCTTCCGCCCGGTGCAGTCCGCACCGAGCACGCCCGAGATGAACGTCACGATCGCCGACGATCCCGAGCTCGGCGAGGTGCGCATTCACCGCCACGTCGCCGAAGCGGATCTCGTGCTCCTGACGGGCGGCGTCATCCCCCACCACCTCGCGGGCTTCGGCGGCGGCCCCAAGCTCCTCGTGCCTGGGGTGGCGCAGAAGGAAACCGTGCTTGCGGCGCATCGCCTGACACTCGACGCCCTGGTGCGGCCGGACGGCTCGATCCGCAGCGGAGCGGGTAGCACGGAGGGCAACTCGTTCTACGCCGCGCTCCTGCGCGTCGTGCGCACGTTCGGCAAGGCGTGGGCTCTCAATGTGGTGCTGGACTCCAACGGCGCCATCGCGGCGGCCGCGGCGGGCGAGGTGGGTGCCGCGCACGCACGCGCGATCGAGCGCTACAAGTCGCTCTACGAGCTGCCCGACCCCGCGCCCGCCGGACTCGTCATCGCGGGCAGCACGGGCGGGCCTTCGGCGGATCTCATCCAATGCCACAAGGCGCTGCTCCAGGCGGCGGCGTGGGCCCGACCCGGCGCACCGATCGTGTGGGCGGCACCGGCCGATCAGGGCCCCGGCCACCCGGCGCTCCTGCCCTGGTTCACGGCCGGCAAGCCCCCGCGCCACCTCATGGCGCTTCGCAAGCAGTTTCATCCCTACGGTCTCACGGCCTACAGCATCAAGCGTCTCGCCAAGGACCACCCGATCTACGTGGTCTCGCAGCTCTCGCGCGACCTCCTCCGCCCGATGGGCCTGCTGCCCTGCCGGAGTCTGCAGGCGGCAGTCGACCTCGCGTGCGAGGAGAACGAGGTCTCGGACGCGGTGGTGCTGCCGGGGTAGGCGCCCCCGCGTGGAGGCGCTGCCCCCGAGGCGGCCGTGCCTACTTGCCGGCGTCGCCGGTCTTGATCTCGGCGTTGGCAGGCTTGCCGTCCTTGGTCTTGTCGCCTCCGAGGATCACGGCCATCCGGGCCCGGAGTTGGTCTGCCGTGGTCTCTTCGTCGTCATACCACTGCGTGACGTTGGCCGCCTTGCGGATGTTGCCTTCCTTGTCGATCAAGACCATGTAGGGCTGTGCCGGGACCTCGAGTCCGACGGCATGCCGTAGGTCCCAGCGCTCGGCATCGTCCGTGAGGTCGACCTTGACCTTCTTCACCTGATCGAACATCCCCATCAGCTCGTCGTTGCCAGCGATGAGGGAGTCGTACTCCTTGCAGTAGTGACACCACTGGGCCCAGAAGTCGACAACCATGGGCTTGCCCTCGGCCTTGGCTTCCGCGGCGAGCTGCGCAAGGTGTGCGCGGTCCTTGACGTAGATCCACTCGATCTTGCGCTCGTCTTCCTGGGTCAAGAACCAGACAAGCCCCGCCATGACCATCCACATCGCAGCGACCTTGATTCCGCGAACGCGTGCGATCTTCGGAACCTCGCCCTCCTTGGTGGCGAGATGCCACGCGACCCCTGCGGCGCCCAGACTGGCAATCCCTACAGCCATGACCCACAGGGTCGTGGGCGAGATGAGACCACCGGAGCGGAGGTAGTAGAGCGCCGCGCCGAAGAGCAGCATGCTGAACACGTAGCGGACCCAGACCATCCACGGACCCGGACGCATGAGGAAGTTGAGCGCTCCGGCCGCGAAGAACACAGCACCCATGCCCAAGCCCAGGGAGAAGAACATGCTGAAGCCAAGCACGAGGTCACCGGTCTTCGCAATGATGATGAGCATGACCGCCACCGCGGGGGCGGTGCAGGGGCTCGCGATGATGGCGCCCAAGATGCCGAAGAGGAAGGCGCCGATCAACGAGCCGGACTTCTTCTGAGCGCCCCCCTGGAACTTCATCAGCCACGCCGGCGGCTGCAGCTCGAAGACGCCGGCCATGCTGAAGGCGAGGGCGAAGAACACGATCGCGATGCCCCACACAACCGACGGCATGGCGAACGCCGCACTGAGACTGCCGCCCAGACCTGCGGCGATCGTTCCCATGGTGGCGAAGGCCAAGCTCAGGCCCAGCACGTACAGGAGCAAGAGCGTCGTCAGCCGACTCTTGGGTACGTCGGCGTTGCCGCCCGTGATGACGCTCACGGTGATCGGCACGATCGGAAGCACGCAGGGCGTAAACGCCAGGCCTAGGCCGATGATGAAGATGAGGCCGAAGCCAAGGATCGGCGTGTCCTCCATCAAGCCCTCGATGAGCCCCGACTTGTCCTCGAGCTTCTCGACGTTCAGCTCGTCGCCCTCGATGACCGGGAAGAGGAGGTCGCCCTTGATGACGGGCTCGGCGGGTGTCTTCGACGTCCCGGAAGCAGGCTTGGCGCCCGGCCAGGTGATGCCGACCTCTTCACCCTGCACGGGAGTCTTGCAGCCCGTCGCGTCGCAGGAGGAGAAGCTCACGCGTACGACGAGGCGCTTCACATCATCGGTCTTCTCGACCGGAATGTGAACGGTGTGGCCTTGGTCGATGTGATCGGGGCCGCCGACCTTGAACTCGCCCCACGTGACCCCCTCCGCTTCGACCGGCTCCACTTGGATCGGATCGCCTTCGGAGCTGTTCTCACCGTACATGTGATGCAGGAACGAGGGGGTGAAGGTCACGACGACCTCGCTCTTCGCCTCGTCGTACTCGACGCTGACCGAGCCCCCGTTGAGATCGTCGACCCCGGCAGCGCCCCCCTCGGGCTCCGCCGCGACACCCGGGTTCGGGTTCGCGCCGTCCTCCGCGTCGAGTATCGAAGCTCCGCCGCCGCCCAGAACGACCGACGCCTCGTGCTTCTTGATGCGGCCGTAGCAGCCGACGCCCTTGACGCATCCGGAGTAGTCGAGGCTCAGGCCGATGACGGTGCCCGCCTTCGCATCACTTGTGAGGGTCACGGGCACGCGGATCTCGAACTCGTTCATCCACCCGATCGAGGTGTCGCCGTGGTCGACCACTTCCTGGGTCTTCGAGAGCTTGGCCTCAGCGAGGTGGTAGGTGACGCCTGCGGCCTCGAGGGCGCGATAGGCGAACTTGTTCTCGCCCTTCGCATAGATGTAGTGGGCAATCCCGTGCTCCTTGTTGAGGAGGGTGGCCTTGACGACGAGCACTCCCTTGCCACCAGGCCCCAGGTCCGAGGGCTCGAGACTCGCGGCAAGGTCGATCCGGCCGCTGGCCTTGTCGCCCGCCGAGGCCACGGGGCCCTGGTTCACGGCCAGGAAGCCTGCCGCGAGGAGCAGTAGCGCGGCGATCCATGAGCGGGCAGGTCTGGGGGCGATGGTCATGAAGGGTCTCCGGAGCCTGCGCGGGGCACGCACAGGGGCCCGATTCTACGCAGGGGTGGGCCCCTGTCCGGGTCCGCCCTAGGGACGGTGTGAGGACGGCGATTGTTTCGCCTTTCAGGGCCATCCGAGCGCGGCGCGGCTACCATCGGCCCTGTGATCGTCGCCCGCCTCTTCGAGTTCCAGGCCGCCCACCACCTGCCCCGGCACCCGGGCAAGTGCCGGAATCTGCATGGGCACACCTACCGGGTCGAGGTCCTCTGCGAGGGCCCGATCGATCCCGAGTCCGGGATGGTCGTGGACTTCGCCGACGTCAAGGCCGAGGTCCAGAGCCGCGTGCTCGACACCCTCGATCACACGCTGCTCAACGACATCATCGACTACCCCACGGCCGAACACATCGCGGCGTGGATCTGGGAGCGCCTCGCAGCGAGCGACTTGCCCCTCGCGGAGGTCAAGCTCTGGGAGACGCCCTCCTGCTACGTCAGCTACCGCGGGGCCTGAGCCGATGCGCCGGGACCGCAGGCGCGAGCGGATCCTCGATGCAGCGGCCACGCTGCTCGCCGAGCGGGGCTGGTGGGGCCTCAGCATGCGCGACGTCGCGGCCCGCGCGGGGACGTCCGGCCCCAACCTCTACCGCTACGTCCAGGGCAAGGAAGAGCTCACCTACCTCGTGCAGCAACGGGTGCTGGAGCGGGCCATCCGCTCCGCCGAAGCGGCGTTCGCCGGCCGCGGACCCAAGGAGCGCCTGCGCTCCCTGGTGACCGACCACATCCGGCGCGCCTTGGCCTTCCCGGCCGAGGCCCGTCTTCTGCAGGCCTCGACCGACGACCTGCCCACCCACCTCAGCGGGCGCATCGATGCGCTGCGCGAGCAGTACCTGGAGTTGGTGCGCGGGATCATCGCCGGGGTCGTGCGCGAGAAGGGCACGAAGCGCGCCACGGCCGACCGCCGGGTGCAGTTGCTGCTCGGGATGGCCGACCGGGTCGCGCTCGACGGCGCCCGCCAGGACCCCCTGCCGCGGCCCGACCGGCTGGCCAAGCCCGTGCTCGACATGTTCCACGGGGGCGTGAAGCCCAAGCGTTGAGCGGTGGGGTGCGGACCACAGCGGCCGACACGTGGAGGCCGCGGAGCGACGTGCTCTCCGGCGCGGGACCTGATGGCAGCGGCCCGGTTGCCGGGCCTTCTGCCATCGCGCGGCCGCTACCCCAAAAATGGCTCGGGCCGAGGCAAACGCCCCGGCCCGATCCAATCGTGGAGGGTGGCCTCGTGGCCAGCCCTCTAGCTACTCGCTGGTTTAGCGACCACGCTGGCTTAGCGACCACTGTGCAGCACGTTGCGGCGGCTGTCGGGCCCGAAGGGCCGACGGATGCGCGTGTTGGTGACCGGGTCCTTGAAGACGCCGAGCTCGACCATCTGCTTGTCGTTCTCGTTGGTCGCGTTGCTGCGGAAGGCGTAGTAGAGCTTGTTGCCGGCCGAGTCGAAGGCCATCGACTCACCCGCACGACCACCGGAGGACTCGGCCAGGTAGGCCTTGTCCGCATCGCTGTTGTCCATGTCCGCGTCGGCCGCACCCGTGCTGGCGTCGAAGCCGACGTGCGTGACCACACCGATGCGCTCGGTCTTGTGACCGCGCGAGGTGCCAGACGTGCTGTAGACGTACGCCACCTTCGTGCCGTCGTCGCTCACCACGAAGTAGTGACCGCTACGGTTCGAGGTGTCGCCACCCAGGCCGCTATGCGTCAGACGTGCCACCGGGCCACCGACGTCGGCGCTGAACGCCTCCATGTGGAAGCCCGACACACCCTGGTCACGCCAGTACTGCGCCACGGCCGGCCCCGAGGAGAACGAGCTGGTCGACGTGCTCCTCTGCGCGTTCTGCGTCGAGTAGTGCGACATCCAGTAGACGTTGCCCGTCTCACGGTTCATCGACTGCATGCCACCACCATGGGAGTGGGCAGGGACGAAGTACGCCAAGTCGAGCGCGTAGTGCGGCTGGTAGTAGTAGTTCGGAATGAACCCGCGACGCGCCGGGAAGCCCGTGGGCTTGAAGCCACGACCGCGCGAGTGACCGCTGGCGGTCCCGCCGTTCGTGAGATCCTCGATGTTGATGCCAAGGAGGTGGTTCACCGAGTTGTCCGACCCACTCGTGGGGTGGTAGTTCATCACGTAGAAGTAGTCACGGTTCCGGGAGATGAAGCCACCGAACGGCTTGATCAGACCCAGGTTCTGCGTGTAGGTGCCAACCGTCGGCTGGAACTTCGAGGAGGAGCTGTACGTCGGGAACGTCCCGATGCCTCCAGCGCTGATCGGCATGACACCCCTGACCTGGTTGGTCACGTTCAGGTTGTACGCGTAGTACGTCCCGAGGAAGTGCGTCGAGTGCACGGGCAGGTAACCGCTACCGGACGCCGATGTGGCGTTCGCATCGCGGCAGCTGGCGCCACCCCAGAAGATCAGGCCGTTGTTGTCCTTCGTGAAGACCAGCGAGCCGAAGCGCCACTTGATGGTGCCACCGAAGATGAGCGCCGTGACGTCCGTCTCGGAGTTGCCGCCGGAGAACGGTGTGCTCGCGCCGCCACCACCCTTGCAGAGGATGACGTCTTCACGCTCGTTGTTCCAGTTCGAGGTGCCGCTGGTCGACGAGATGCTGCCGGTGTACTTGTTGCACACGTAGGCGATGGCCGAGCCGTCGTCGGCGATCTCGAACGCCGTCGTCGGACCGCTGTAGCGACCCCAGTGACGGTAGTTCTGCGGACCGCGACGCAAGCCGTAGCCGCGCGACGCGCCGTTCGGGCAGTGGCGCGCGGTCGTCGAGGCCTGGTCGAAGGCCCCGCCCACGGAAGCCACCCACGAGTGGTGCAGCATGACGTCTGTGCCCGAGGTGCTCCCGGAGGAGACGCCCGCCAACAGCGCGCAGTGGTTGCCGTCCGCGCTCACGCGGAAGGGCACCGGCGCGAGCGAGTTCTCGCCCATGTTCCAGCCGTCGTAGACGTACATCTCTTGCGAGGGCACGGTGACGGTTGTGAAGGAGAAGCCGGTTCCGACGCGCACGCTCGTGAGCTGCGTCGGCTGGTCGTACTTCTGGAAGGGCGTCTGCATCGGAGAGCCCGCCGTGTTGTCCCAGTTGCCACCGTTGCCGGCCGCGAGGGAAGACGCCGCGCCCGTCGTGCCGCCCGTCGGGATGAGCGCATCACCCGCCGTCCGATAGTCGTACTTGTGGATGTAGTGCTGCCACCACGAGCTGTAGGTGCTCGTGTAGTTGCCAGCCAGGAAGTACACGCTGTGGTCGGTCATGGCGATCGACGTGGAGTACATGTAGTTGCCTGTGTTGGCCGTGCCTGCCGGGAGCGAGACGAACTGGTAGGTCTCACCGCTGCTGAACTTCTCGCCGGTGAGCGAGAAGACCACAAGGCAACCGTTGTCGATGTCCGCCATCGTGCTGACCGTGTTGCTCGTCGTCTTGACGACCTTCGTCGTCGCGAAGCGGCCATCGGGGCTCACGGAGAGTGAGACCATGCGGAACAAGCTCAAGTAGCCCGGCGAGCCCGAGTCGAGGTGACCGTCGCCGAACTTCTGGGCAAGCGCGCCCTTGGCAACGGCGAACGGCACGTAGATCTTCGAGTCGTTGCGGATGATGAAGAAGCCGAAGTTGCTGCCACCCTCGAATGCGTAGAGCTTGCCACCGTTGTTGTAGACACCGGTGAGCGGATCGTGGGCGATCGTCGGGCTGTGCGGCAGGTCGACGTAGGACACGCTGCTGTGCCAGCCGCCACCGCTGTTGTACCAACCGTTGGTCTGGTAGTAGGTGTTGCCCGCGTTGCGGTCCGTGGCGACGTGGCTACGCGCGCCCTTGGGGTTCATGCCACCGACGTCATCCCACCAGCCACCGGGATTGACGCTGATGCGCAGGATGTCAATCGTCTCGAGCGCAGGGTTCGTGCTGGCGGTACCGCCGATGAGCTTGCCGATCTGGTCGGTGCCTGCGAGGCCCGCGATGCTCGGCACGCTGTGCCCAGCCACCATGTCGCCATCGCCCAGGTTGCTGTAGGTGGCACTGCCGCCGACGACCTCGAAGCCGCGCACCTTGATGCCGCGGTCGTGCAGGTCGGTCTGGGCCGAACCGGTCGTCGTCGTTCCGGTGAACGACTGGGCACTCTCGGTGATGATCACCTTGTCGGGACCCACGCCGATGCTGAACTGACGCGTGATCGTCGTGTCAGCCATCCGCACGGAGAGCGGAAGCTGCGCGTCGGTGATGGTCAGCTCGATCGGGCGGGCGCCCGAGCGCGCGAGTGCGGCGACGTCGGCGGCCAAGGCCGTACCGAACGCGCCTGAGCCGAGACCCTCGGGGAGGGGACCGGCGATGGGACCGACATCCAGGCCCGGAAGCGGGGTGATGGGGTTGTAGGTCCAGCTGTACTCGCCAGCGGTCTCGGCCGCACCCGCTGTAAAGCGGTTGGCCTCGTGGGGGGAGTCGATGAAGCCGTCCTGCTGGACACCGCCGAAGCCCGAGAGCTTCAGGCCGTTGGCCGGGTGGCCGGTGGCCGAGTCAGGGTTGTAGAACTGGCCGACCTCGGCCTCGGGCAGCTTCGCGAGCTCGGGCAGCGCCGGGAAGCCGGTCGGGTCGAGCGTGAAGCTCGGGTCCATCTCGAACGCAGCGCCAAGCCCGACGGGCGGCTCGGACGGGTCGATCGTGTGGGAGAGCGCCTTGAACACATGCTGGCCGAGCTCGTTGGGGACGAGCGTGCTGTAGGCGTGGACGAAGACCGTGAACGTGCCGCGACGGCGGGGAATGCCGAAGAGACCGCCCGCGCCAGCGCCCGTCTCACGCAGGTAGATGCCCTCGGACGGGAACGGCGAGTAGTTGGGGCCTTCGGAGCCGAGCCCAGACTCCGGCGGGTAGTCCACGCGCCCGGTGCCACCGGCGATGAGGCGCGCGTTGTTGGCGGCCGGTCCGGTGTTGGTGAGCTGGAACGGAAGGGCTCCATTCACGAAGTTGTTCGGGCCCTGGATGCTTCCGAGGATCGGCGTGCTGCCCGGGGGGTAGGTGATGTCGTCGTTGACGTTGTCCGTGGTGTCGGGATCGCCGTCGTTGCCCGGCGCGTTGTCGCAGAGCTGGAAGGCGAACGGCGGGACGCCGTCGACGATCTGGATGCCGTCGCTGAAGGACGTACCGGCCTTGCCGTTCAGAAGGGATGTGTTCGACAGGATGAGCGGCGGCGTGCTGATCTTCCACTGCAGCTTGCGGGTGGAGGTCTGGCCGACGTTGTCGGTCACCTGGAAGGTGAGACGGAAGGGGATACCGCCGGCGAGCACCTGCACGGGCGCGCCGATGATGTTCGTGGAGTTCGGCGCAACGGCGACACCGAGCGGCAGGAGACCGTCGAGCGGGTCGGCCGGGTCGTCCAGCACGGTGATGGTGTAGGGGGCCTCACCACCCGCGCAGATGAGGTTGTAGGCCGTGAAGGTGCTGAAGACAACGGTCTGGAGCGCGTCGACGGTGACGTCATCGGCGGTGCCGAGGATGAGGTCGGGACCGGGCTCGTTGAAGTGCTTCGGGGTCTCGTTGAAGTCGGCGTTCAGGACGAGCGGGACGTTGCAGTCCACGATGCGCACGGGGCCCTGCTGGATGTCCCAGGTGTAGGACTGCGTCGTCGTGAAGAACGGGGTGCACGTCGTGTCCGTCAGCTTGATCGTGAAGGTGAAGATGCCATCTTCGAGGATGAACCCCTGCAGCTTGTGCTGCGTGCCCTCAAGCGTGCCCACGCCGCGCGGCAGGGTGCCCGCGATCACCTCGACGACGTACGGGCCGCCGCAGCCGCCGGTCACCGGAATGTCGTAGTCGACGTACTCACCGGAGACCATCGTCGGCAAGGTGCTCGACGTGATCAGCAGCGGATCGTTGGGGACTCGGAAGCCCTGACCACTACCGCCACAGCCAGCGGAGAACGCAACCGCCAAGACGACGAGAAACGCGACGAAAAACATGGAACTGCGCATGGGCACTCCTGAAAAGCCTCTGACCTACCGAGCGAAAATCCTACCCGCGAGGTCCCTCGACCGTAAGCCCGGAAGCGCCGAAAGGCGGTTCCGGGCCGAGCACCCACAACGATCAGTGGGCCACCCGGAGACGGAGGGACTCGAGTCCGGGCCATCCACGCTGGACGGAGCCGGTACCGGGGGCGCATGCCGCAAGCGGAGGACCGTAGGGCCAGCGTCCTTGGATAGCACTTAACCCGTGAATAGTGCTTGAGTTAGGAGCTGCGGCCTTTTGCGCACCGACGCCCGGCGGTGGCGATGTGCGATTCCGCACGACGCGGCCGCGCAGCAGATCCGCACACCCACGGCTTGAACGACTGGGGTCGCCCAAATCTGCCATGCGGGACCCCGGCCCCGACAGGCCACCGCGCTTCCGGTCGTGGGCGCGCATGCGGGAGACGGCGGCAGAGCCTACGGGTTGCGCCGGATGAGCAGGCACGTGGACATCTGCTCGCCGACGTAGCCCTGCTCGCGGAGCCACTCCAGGGTCGCGGGTAGATCCACGGACTTGGGCGGCGGCTCCGCGAGCAGCTGGAGGCCGCGGAAGGTCTTCAGGCTCTCTGCATCCAGGAACCGTACGGGCAGGCGCCGGCCGTAGCGCTTCTCGACGGCCTGCAGCCAGCCCGCGCCATCCACCCCCTCGGCCGAGGCCGGGAACTCGAGCATCTGGCCAAGGACCTTGTCGTAGTCGACCGGCCGGAGTTGGACGCCGTCCTGCTGGCCAACCACGCCGACCACGGCGGCGTCCGCGATCTCGCGGTTGTGCGTGCCTGCCGAAGACGGCTCGTCGCCAGCGCCAGTGCTGACGTCGCCGTCCGGCAACTCGCGCAGCGGCTCACCCTCGCCGCCCCAGAGCAGCCACACCCCCGCAACCGCGGCGAGGACAGCAAGCAGGAGCAACGCGGCACGCATGGGACCAGCCTACGGCAAATCCGGGCCCGGGGCTCGGGTTACGGGGCGGCGATGGCCACCAACGAAGCCGCGGCATCATGCGCCCAGGTGAAGAAGGGAGGCATCCAGATGCCCATGAGCACCATGGCGATCATGCCGCCCCAGAGCAGCGCGCGGGTGGACACGGAGATCCGGAAGTCATCGCCGGTCGGCGCGCCCTCGGGCGGGGCGCTGAAGTAGAGCGACTTGATCCAGAGCAGGTAGAAGTACAGCGAGACCACCACCGCGCCGGCGCCGATGAAGGCGAGCGCGTAGAGGCCGCTGTCGATCGTTGCGCGCAGGATCAGGAACTTCGCGAAGAAGCCCGACATCGGCGGCACACCCGCAAGGGAGAGCAAGGCCAGGCAGAGCGCCACGGCCAGGAACGGCGACCGGCTCCAGAGCCCCTCGTAGGCCTTGGCACCGTGCGGACCGCCCGGGACGTTCTTCGAGGCGGCCGAGACGGTGATGATGACGGCGAATGCCACGACGCTGGTGACGAAGTAGGCCATGAGGTAATAGAGCAGCGCCTCGCCACCGAGCTGCGCGCCCGAGCCCTGCCCCCCCCCGCCCGAGGCGATGGCGGCGACACCCATCAGCAGGTAGCCAGCGTGGCCGATCGAGGAGTAGGCGATCATGCGCTTGATGTTCAGCTGCGGAATGGCGCTGAGGACACCGAACAGCAGGGTCACCACGGCGACGGCGCCAAAGAGCACCACCCACTGCTGCGCGAGCGGGTTGTCGACGGTGGCGGCGATCGTCTCCGGCCGCACGAACACCGCCTGGGCGATCCGAATGAGCAGGATGACGCCCGCGGCCTTCGACGCCGTGACGAGGAACGCCGTGACCGGGCTGGGCGCGCCCTGGTAGACGTCCGGGATCCACACGTGGAAGGGAACGCCGCCGATCTTGAAGAACAGGCCGCTCAGCAGGAGCGCCATGCCGAGTAGGAAGATCCCCGGCAGGCTGGCCTCGGGATTGGCGGCCGTCTCCCAGACCTTGGCGCCCAGGACCTCGAGCGACATGCTGCCCGTGAAGCCGTAGATGAGCCCAATGCCCAAGAGCAGCACCGCTGTCGAGACCGCCCCGATCACGAGGTACTTGAGGCCGGCCTCCGTGGACTTGAGGTCGTTGCGACGGAAGGCCGCCAGCACGTAGGCCATGATCGTGACGAGCTCGAGGCAGACGAAGAGCGACAGCAGGTCGCTGACCTCGGAGACGAACATCACCCCCAGCAGGCTGAAGAGCAGGATGGCGTAGAACTCGCCGTGCCCGCGGTCCATGCGGCGCGTAAACGGCATGGAGAGCAAGACAAGCAGGGCCCCGCCGCCGGCGATCAGGGCACGGCAGAAGACGCTGAACGCGTCCATCCGCAGGCCGGAGACGAGGGTGTCGCCTTCCATCACCTGGATGGCGAGTTCGCGGCTCGGCCCCATCACGAGGATGACGACGAACGCACAGACCAACCCGACCAGGGAGGTCCAGGCCGTCGCCGCGGCGCGGCGGCCGGCCGGCAGGAGCAGCTCGGGCAGGATCGCGCCAAGCGCGGTACCCGCCACGATGAACTCCGGCAGGAGCAGGTGGAGGTTGGGGGTCAGCCCCTCGGGCAGGTCGAACGCGAGAGTGAACATCAGCGCTCCTCCCCCTGGGCGGGGGCATCGTTGGCGGGGGCGTCCTTGGACGGCACGTCGATCTGGACGGCCTTCTTGTTCTGCTCGCGGCCCTCATCAATGCGGGTCACAAGCGGCTTCACGCCCTGCTCGACCATCGTGATCATCGGCTGCGGCCAGAAGCCGAACAGCAGGAGTACGCCAGTGAGCATCACGTAGGGGAAGCGCTCGGCGAACGTGCGCTGATCACGCAGGTCCTTCCAGCGCTCGGGCAGCTCTCCAAACCAGGCATCCTTGACGGCGCGCAGCAGGTAGACGCCCGTGATGACGAGGCCCCAGATGGCCAGGATGGCGGGAATGAGCAGCCAGAGGTTGCTCTCCCACGCACCGATGATGACCATCAGCTCGCTCGCGAAGTTGGCGAAGCCCGGCAGGCCTGCGGAGGCCATGGACGCGATGATGAACAGCGTGCCGGCGAATGGCATCACCTTCATCATCCCGCCGAGGTCGTCGAGCATGCGTGTGTGGGTCTGGTCGTAGAACCAGCCGATGAGCGCGAAGGTCAGGGCCGTCATGATGCCGTGGGCAAACATGAGGAAGACCGCGCCCTCCATGCCGATGAGCGTCATCGAGCCGATGCCCAGCAGCACGTAACCCATGTGGCTCGACGACGAGTAGCCGATGATGAGTTTCATGTCGCGCTGGGAAATGGCGACCAAGCCGCCGTAGACGATGTTCATGCAGCAGAGCACGACGAGGTATGGCAGATACTCGGCGGCCGCCTGGGGGAAGTACGAGCAGGCGACGCGCAGGATGCCGAAGGCTCCGAGCTTCATCAGCACGCCCGCGTGCAGCATGGAGACCGCGGCAGGCGCCGAGGCGTGGCCCGCCGGACTCCAGGAGTGGAGAGGCCACATCGGAACCAGCGCCGCGAAGCCGAGGAAGATGACCGGGAACCAGGTCATCTGGAACGACTTGCTGAACTCATGCTGCTCGATGAGCACCATGTTGAACGAGCCGACCTCGGACCAGATCGAGATCAAGCCCACCAGCGCCATGACGGCGCCCGCCGTCAGGAGCAGGACGAGCTTCATCGTCGCGTAGTTCTGATCGACCGTCTTCGTCGTGCTGCCCCAGACTCCGATGAGCAGGAACATTGGGATCACGGCCAGCTCGTAGAAGAAGTAGTAGAAGAACAGATCGAGGGAGACGAACACCCCGAACACGCCCGTGACGAGCGCGAGCAGGAGGATGTAGTACTCCTTGACGCGCTTCTCGATGTTGTAGCTGACCATCACACCGGCAAAGATGATCAGGGCCGTCAGCAGCACCATCGCGAGGCCCATGCCGTCGACGCCGAGGCGGAAGTTGAGCCCCATCTGCGGGACCCACTCGGTCTCGAAGCCGTACTTGTAGTCGTGCGCGGAGTCGCCATCCGCGTTCGCGGTCCACGTGGCGTCCGCGGAGTCGAAGCCGATGAACATGAAGATCGCGATGACGAGCACGAGGCCCGTCGCGACCGTCGCCACCGATCGGATGGCCCGCTTGGCGTCGGCGTCGATGAAGAACAGGGCCAGTGTCGCCGCAGCGGGCACCAGCATGACGAGTAGCAGGGGATTCATGGGCTACTTCCCTCCCGCGGCGTGGCTCATGCCGACTTGCAGGAGAACGAGAAGGCCGATGACCGCCGCACCCAAAAGGAACGAGGTCACGTAGCTTCCGAGACGCCCCGTCTGCACGCGGCGGACGCGATCGCCCGCGACGCGCACCGACTGGGACGCGTTGTTGATCACGCCCTGGATCAGGATCCAGCGCTCGAAGAACCACGCCGTGCGGGCAATACCCTGCTGCACGACCTGGACGAGCCAGAGGTAGAGATCGTCGATGTAGTAGAGACGGTTCCAGGTGGTCCAGATGCGGCCGAGCTTCTCGGGCAGCGGGTCCTTGCCCTCGGATTCGCGGTAGATCGCGCGGGCGACCAGCATGCCGATCCAGGCAATGACCGTCGCGCCGACAGCGAGCCAGTTGTGCATCGTCGCGGCTGCACCCTTGTGCCTGTGGTGCAGCCACCACTCCATGAAGTTGGCGTCCTTGACGCCGAACGCCGTGATCTCGGGGATGCCCAGGAAGCCGATGAAGATGCTGAAGATCGCCAGCACCCAGAGCGGGATCGTCATGACCTTGGGGCTCTCGTGCGCGGGGTGGTCCCCGCGGTAGGAGCCGGCGAACGTCATGTAGGTCGCGCGCCACATGTAGAAGGCCGTCATCGCGGCAACCACAATGCCGATGAAGAGCAGGAAGCCCGAGCCCCAGACCTGATGCGTATCCAGCGTGGCGCCGAGGATCTCGTCCTTCGACCACCAACCGGCAATCGGTGCGAGCGCCGTAAGCGCGATCGTACCGATGATCCAGGTCTTGTAGGTCGAGGGCATCTTGGCCCGCAGCCCACCCATCTTCGTCATGTCCTGCTCGTGATGGCAGCCGTGGATCACGCTGCCGGCGCACAGGAAGAGCAGGGCCTTGAAGAAGGCGTGCGTCGTGAGGTGGAACATCGCGCCGGTGTAGGCGCCGGCGCCGAGCGCCATGGTCATGTAGCCCAGCTGCGACAAGGTCGAGTAGGCGAGCACCTTCTTGATGTCGTTCTGGGTGATCGCCATGGACGCGGCGATGAACGCCGTGATCCCGCCGATCCAGCAGATGAGCGTGGGCGCCCACTCCGCTCCGTAGAACAGGAAGTTGCAGCGGATGACCATGTAGATCCCGGCTGCAACCATGGTGGCCGCGTGCATGAGCGCCGAGACGGGCGTCGGGCCCTCCATGGCGTCGGGCAGCCAGACGTGCAGCGGGAACTGGGCGCTCTTGCCCATCGCTCCGCAGAAGACGAGCGCCGCCGCGATGGCCGCCGCCGCCACACCGCCCTCGAAGAGGCCCGTGAAGTGGACCTCGCCGATGGCCTGCTCGATCACGCGGAAGTCGAAGGCGCTGTGCGCCGCCATGAGGCTCGTGACGCCCTGGCTGATCGTGTCGTTGGTCAGCGCGCCGACCGCGGCCCAGATCATGAGGATGCCCATGAGGAAGCCGAAGTCACCCACGCGGTTGGTCATGAACGCCTTCTTGGCGGCCTGACCGGCGGAGTCCTTCTTCCAGTAGTAGCCGATGAGCAGGTACGAGCTCGCGCCGACCAGCTCCCAGAAGATGAACGTCTGGAAGAAGTTGGGCGAGACCACGATGCCGAGCATCGAGAACACGAAGAGCGCGAACTTGCCGAAGAAGCGCCCCATGCTCGGGTCGCCCTTCATGTAGCCCAGGGCGTACACGAAGATCGCCAGGCCGACGCCCGTGACGACGAGCGTCATCGTGATCGAGAGCGCGTCCATGCGCGTGCCGAATGCGATCGCGACGCTGCCATCCACGCTCACCCAGGGCACGATGAGCTCGTAGATCTGGTTGTGATGACCGAGGGTCGGGAAGAAGTACACGAAGAGCGTCAGCACGAGGCCGAGCGCCACCGACGCGATGGCCAAGCCGGCCGCGAGGTTGACGTTCTTGCGGATCGCCGGCACGCAGGCCACAAGGAAGGCCACCAGCAGCGGTGCGAAGAGGATGATCCACGCAGCCCACGAGGCGAAGCCTTCCGTGATGATGTCGCCGCCGGAGGCGAGGACGGGCATCAGACCGAGGTCCATGAGTTAGGCCTCCCCCGCGGCGCCGATAGGCTCCGCGGAATCGGGGGCGGCGCCGTCGCTGCCCGCGTCATTCGAGTGATCAGCGTCGCCGTGATCGTCGTGGTGGTGCTGGTCCTCACCCTCGAGCTTGAGCGGCGGAACCGGACCGTAGTCGACCTCACCGAGGTCGGCCGCGTCATCGACGTCGGTGCTCTGGCGGAGGCGGTAGACCGCGATGACGATGGCCAGGCCGATCGCGACCTCGGCGGCCGCGACCGTCATCGAGAAGAAGACAAAGACCTGGCCGCTCAGCTCGCTGTGCACGCGCGAGAACGCAACCAACACCACGTTGGCGGCGTTGAGCATGATCTCGACCGAGAGCAGCATGATCAGGATGTTGCGGCGGCAGGCGACGCCGAGCAGTCCGACGGAGAAGAGCGCGAGCCCCAAACCGACAACCCACTCGAGCGGCATGTCCACGCCGGCGGCCAGCAGCGGATGCAAGAACGAGGCAGCCATCAGGTGAGCCTCCGCTTCGTAAGGATCACGGCGCCGAGGATGCCGCCGAGCAGGAGGATCGAGGTGACCTCGAAGGCGAGCAACCAGCGTCCGAAGAGATCGGCGCCGATCGCCTTCGCGCTGCCGTCGAGCTCGAGCGCGGCGCGCTCCTCGGCGTCGGGGAAGAAGCCGGGGGTGCCGACGGCATCCATCAGCGCCCAGCCACTGGCCACGATGAAGAGCACGGCGGCCAGCACGCCCCAGATCGGCATCTTGGGCGGGCCCTCTTCGTCGAGTTGCTTGGTGCGCAGGTCAAGCAGCATGATCACGAAGAGGAACAGCACCATGATGGCGCCGGCGTACACGAGTACCTGCACGGCGGCGACGAAGTAGGCCTCGAGCACGACGTAGACGCCGGCCAAGCCGAAGAACATGCCTACGAGCCAGATCGCCGAGGCGATGGGGTTCTGGCGTGTCACGGCCAGCAGCGCCGATACGAGGGCCATGCCCCCAAACACGATGAAGAGAACGGTCGTCATCGGACGTTCCCTCCCGTACGAGTGCCCCTGCAGGGGTGCGATCCAGCGGACATCACTTGTCCTTCCACTTCTTCACGCCTTCCTCGCGGACGCCGCCCAGTTCATAGAGCTTGTCCTTGTGGAAGATCATGTCTTCGCGCTCGGCACCCCAGACGAGGTAGTTCTTCGACATGAAGATCGCCTCCTCCGGGCACGCCTCTTCGCACAAGCCGCAGTAGATGCACCGCAGCATGTTGAGGTCGAACACGGCGGGGCCGCGCTCCACGTTGTTTCCGGCTTCGAGCTCGTCCGGCACGATGAAGATGGCCTTCGGCGGGCAGACGAACTCACAGAGCGAGCAGGCGACGCACTTCGGGCGGCCCTCGTCGTCGCTGACCAGGACGGGCATGCCGCGATACTCGTCACGGACGGTCCAGCGCTCCTCGGGGAACTGCATCGTCACCTTCGGCTTGAACATCCGCATGAAGGTGATCGAGAGACCCTTCGCGATGGCCGGCAGGTAGAGGCGGTCCAAGAAGCTCGCCTTGCGGCGACGGACGGGCTTGACTGTGACGGTCATGCGTGGCCCTCCTCTCCGGCAGCCGGTGCCGTCGGCAGCGGCTGGAACTTGTCCTCGTCACGCTTCCAGCCGATCCAGGTCGCCACGCAGGCGGCCGCGATCAGGAGGACGGGCAGGAGGAAGAACATCCAGGTCTGGTCCAGCGCGATCGCCCCCGCCGTCAACACGACGTTGATCAGCGTGAGCGGCAGGAACACGACCCAACCAAGGTTCATGAGCTGGTCGTAGCGGAAGCGCGGGATGGTCCAGCGCACCCAGATGAAGGCAAAGAGGAAGAAGATCACCTTCAGCGAGAAGATGAGCACGCCCATGCCCCAGCCAAGCGTCTCGAGGCCGAAGAAGGTCCAGCCGCCAAGGTAGAGCGTCGTGACCAGCGCGGCGGCCACCGTCATGTTGGCGTACTCCGCGAGGAAGAACAGCGCGAACTTCATCGAGGAGAACTCGGTGTGGTAGCCCGCGACGAGCTCGGTCTCGGACTCCGGCATGTCGAACGGCAGGCGGTTCGTCTCCGCGTAGGACGCGGTGAGGAAGATGAAGAAGGCGAGCGGCTGCGTGAAGATCAGCCAGGTGTTCTCGGCCTGGTAGGCGATGATCTCGCCGAGGTTGAGGCTGCCGGCCATCAGGACGACGGGAACCACGGCGAGGCCCAGGCTCAGCTCGTAGCTGATCATCTGGGCGCTGGCGCGCACGCCGCCGAGCAGCGAGTACTTCGAGTTGCTGGCCCAGCCACCCAGGGCGATCCCGTAGACGCCGATGCCTGCGATGGCGAGGATGTAGAGCACGCCGATGTTGAGGTCGGCGATCTGCCAGGAGACGGCGACGCTCTCGCCGCCCACGGTCTCGTAGCTGCCGGTGAAGGGCACGACGGCGAACGTGATCAAGGCCGGGATGGTCGCGATCAGCGGAGCGATCGTGTACATCACCTTGTTCACGTGCCCGGGGATCACGTCCTCCTTGAACATGAACTTGCCGAGGTCGGCGAGCGGCTGGAGGAGGCCCTGCGGGCCCACGCGGTTCGGACCGATGCGGTCCTGCATCCACGCGCTCACCCGGCGCTCGGCCCAGACCATGAGCGCGCCGAGGATCAAGATGACGTGCACCATGAGGAGCACGACCAGGATGCGGCCGATGACCCAGCCGAAGGACGCACTGCCGTCGTCGTTCTTCGAGAAGATGTGCGCGACGATCGGCGCCATCCCCAGTTGAGCCGTACCCAAGACGCCCATCATGACGTTGCTCCCACCTCGGCCGTCGCCTGGGCGGCCGGCAGGCTGATCTTCGCGAAGGCCGGCTGCGCCTGGATGGCTGCGACGATGCCGTCACGGCCGTGCCAGTCGTAGCCGGCGTCCAACTCGCCCAGGATCTCCTCGAGGAGTTCGTAGGGCGGCGTGAGGTTGTCCGGGCCGATCCCCGGATTGCGCTGTGCCACCTGCACGCGGCCGTCCGTGTTCACGAACAGGCCGTCGCGCTCGGCCGAGGACCCAAACGGGAACACGACCTGCGCGGAGGCCGGCACGTGGTCGGCGTCCGTGGCAAACACGACCACGGCGTCGGCGCCGTCGCGGAGCGCCTGAGGCACGTTCGCATCCCGCTCGACGACGAGCACGGCGGCCGCGCCGGCCTTCGTGGCGCGCGCCAGTCCGAGCAGCTCGGCGCCGGCGGCGTTCGCCCCCTGCTCGGCCACGCGGAGGAAGCCGTCGGCTTCGCCGGTGGCGGCGGCGTACGTCGCCTTGCCACCCAGGGCGGCAGCGAGCTGCTGCGCGAGGTGCATCTCCTCGAGGGTGCAGCCGCCGTCGACGAGCACGTTGCCCCCCGCGGCCTTCAGCGCGGCGGCGGCGGCGAGGATCGCGTCGTCCACCGTCGCAGCGGCCCACACGCCATCCGCCGTCTTGATGCGCGGCGTCGCGATGCGGGTCGGGGTGTTGACGTAGCGGTAGTCGAGGCGGCCCTGGTCGCACATCCACCACTGGTTGACGTCGGCGTTGTGACGGGGCTCCATGCGCATCATGGAGCCGTTGCGGCCTCCCGTGATGACGTTGCAGCCGCGCGCGCAGCCGGTGCAGACGGAATCGGCGAAGTCCATGAACCAGAGGCGGCTCTTGAAGCGGAAGTCGCGCGACGTCAGGGCGCCGACCGGACAGATGTCGATGATGTTCATCGAGTAGTCCGTCTCGAACTCGCCCTTGCTGCTCATGATGACGATCTCTTCATCGCCACGGCCACCCAGGTTGAGCTCGTTGGTCTCGGTGACCTCTTCGCAGAAGCGCACGCACAAGGTGCACTTGATGCAGCGCTCGGCGTCGTAGACGATCTTCTCGCCGAAGGCAACGTTCTTGGGCAGCTTGGTCTTCGCGGTCGACGACGAGGCCTGCCCTTGACCGAGCTGGTAGCTGTAGTCCTGGAGGTGGCACTCGCCGGCCTGATCGCAGATCGGGCAGTCCAGCGGGTGGTTGACGAGGAGCATCTCCATCGTGCCCGCGCGGGCACTCTTGGCGAGTTCGCTCTCGGTCTGGATGCGCAGCGGCTCGCTCACCCACGGCGGCGGCGCGCACTCCAGCTTGCACGAGACCTGCGGCTTGGCGTCGCCCTCGACCTCGACCATGCAGATCCGACAGTTGCCGGCGATGGAGAGACCCGGGTGGTAGCAGTAGTGCGGCACATCGAGGCCGTTCTCATGCGCGACCTGGATGACGGTCTGCCCCGCATCGAACGGGTACTCCACGCCATTGATGAAGACAGTCTTGACGTCGGCCATCTACTTCGCTCCCACGGGGGCTGCCGCGTCGGATGCCTTGGCGTCGGCTGCATGCGGGTCTGCATGGCCAGGCATCTTGGCGAGGAACTCGTGACGGAACTTGCGCAGGATCGAACGCAACGGCCACACGGCGGCATCGGCCAGCGCACAGATGGTGCGCCCCTCGATGTTCACGAACAGGTGCTCCAGCAGATCGAGATCGGCCGGCGTGCCGTCCCCCGCCTTGATGCGGGTGAAGATCTTCTCCATCCAGTGGCAGCCCTCGCGGCAGGGCGTGCACTGGCCGCAGGACTCATCGGCGAAGAAGTGCGCGATGTTCTCGCACGCCTCCACCATGTCGCAGGCGTCGTCCATCACGATCGCCGTCGCCGTGCCCAGGCCACTGCCGACCTTGACGAGCGCGTCGAAGCCCATCGGGACGTCCAGCTCGTCGGCCGTCAGCACGGGCATCGACAGGCCGCCGGGGATGACCGCCTTGATCGTGCGGCCGTCGAGTGCCCCGCCGCCGTACTGCTCGATCAGCTCGCGGACGGTGATGCCGAACTCGAACTCCCAGCAGCCGGGCGTCTTGATGTCGCCGGAGAGGCCCATCAGCTTGGTACCCGCCGAGCCCATGGCGCGGGGGTTGTCCGGATCCGGCGCGATGCCGAGGTCGCCGAACCAGGCGCCGCCGTGCTCGATGATGCTCGGCACGTGAGCAAGGGTCTCGACGTTGTTGATGACGGTAGGGCAGCCGAACGCGCCTTCGACGGCCGGGAACGGCGGCTTGATGCGGGGATGGCCGCGCTTGCCCTCGAGGGACTCGAGCATGCCGGTCTCTTCGCCGCAGATGTAGGCACCGGCACCGGGGTGCACGTGGGCTTCTACGTTGAAGCCCTTCTTGCCCAGGATGTCCTTGCCGAGCAGGCCGGCCTCGCGGGCCTCCTCGATCGCGCCCTCGAGGCGGGCGATCGAGAGCGGGTACTCGCCGCGCACGTAGATGTAGATGACGTCCAAGCCGGTCGCGTAGGCGCACAGCAGACAGCCTTCGAGGACCAGGTGGGGATCGAGCTCCATCAGGAAGCGATCCTTGAACGTGCCGGGCTCGGACTCATCCGCGTTGAGGACGAGGTACTTCGCCTTGTCGGTGTCGGTGGGGACGAACCCCCACTTGACGCCGGTCGGGAAGCCCGCACCGCCACGGCCGCGCACGCGGCTGGTCTTGACCTCGTCGATGACCTCGGCGGGCGTCATGGTCTTGATGGCCTTCTCGAGGCTCTTGTAGGCGCCGTTCTTCTTCGCGACGGGGAGTGTCCACGAGTCCTTCACGCCGAAGTTGGCGGAGAGGATCCGGGTCTCGGGATAGGACCCGTCGGCCGCGCGCACGACCTTGGCCGGCGCCGCGGCCTTCTTGGCCGAAGCCTTCTTGGTCGAAGCCTTCTTCGCCGCTGCTTTCTTCTTTGCAGTCATGGGGCTACTCGCAGGCGTCCAGAAGCTCGCTGAGCTTCTCGGGGGTGACGTTCACGTGGGGCTGGCCGTCGATGAAGACGGCGGGCGCTTCCTCACAGAGGCCCAGGCACTCCATGTTCTTGACGAGGAACTTGCCGTCGGGGCTCTCGACGCCGCAGGCCTCGACGCCGGCCTTCTCGAGCGCAGTGCTCCGCAGCTGCACGGCGCCGCGCAGCCAGCAGGTCAGCGTGCGGCAGACCCACACCTCATGGCGGCCGGACGGCTTCGAGTTGAACATGGCGTAGAAGGTGAGCAAGCCGCGGATGTGGCTGTCGCTGACACCGAGGTACTCGGCAACGCCGGCCTCGACCTCGGGGCTGATCCAACCGCCGTAGTGCTTCTGCGCAACGTGCAGGACCGGCAGGCAGGCCGCCATGCGGGTCGGGTAGCGCGTGACGATGCCATCGCACTGCTTCTTGATCTCCTTCGGGGGGAAGGAGACGGGCGTGGGCGGCTGGGCCGTCCCACGGTCTGCGGACTGTCCCGCTGCGGCGTTTGCGGTGCTCACTTGTCGCACTCCCCCATCACGAAGTCGATCGAGCCGAGGATCGCGACGATGTCGGCGATCATGTGCCCCGGAACGATCTCCTTGAGGATCTGCAGGTTCACGAACGACGGTGCGCGGAACTTCATGCGCCACGGGGCGGCACCGCCCTCGGACCGGATGATGTAGCCGCCCTCGCCCTTCGGCAGCTCGGTGTGGGAGTGGATCTCGCCCTTGGGCGTGTCCATCTCTCCTGTGACCAGCATGAACTGGTGGATCAACTCCTCCATGCCGGTCATGACGCCCTGCTTGTGGGGCAGGACGAACTTGGGCTCGTCGGCGAGGAACGCGCCGCCGGGCATCTGGTCGATGACCTGCACGACGATGCGGGCTGCCTGACGCACCTCGGCCATGCGGACCAGGTAGCGGTCGTAGCAGTCGCCGTGGCGGCCGACCGGCACCTCGAAGTCCACCTTGTCGTAGAAGCCGTACGGACGATCCTTGCGCACGTCGTAGGCGACGCCGGAGCCGCGCAGCACCGGGCCGGTGAGGCCGAAGCTGAGTGCCTGCTCGCGCGTGATGACGCCGACGCCCTCGTTGCGGATGCGCCAGATGCGGTTGTTGGTGAGC
>JAJDEM010000410.1 GCA_029259795.1 Planctomycetota bacterium | reverse complement strand
GAAAAGCCCATGGCGCGCAGCTGAGCGGGCTTGGTGAGGACCTCCTCGATGAAGGACTGGCCCCCGAAGCCGGGGAAGACCGACATGATCAAGACGAGCCCGCAGTCCTCGAGGTAGGGCGCGGCCTTCTCCACGGGCGTGTCCGGGTTCAGGACGACCCCCGCCACCGCGCCGCTGGCCTTGATGAGGCGGATGGACTCCGCCACATCGTCCGGCGCCTCGACGTGAACGGAGATCCAGTCGGCGCCGGCCTTCGCAAACGCCTCCACGTACTTCGTGGGCTCGGAGATCATCAAGTGGCAATCGAGGATGGCGTCCGTGCGGGCACGCAAGGCCTTCACCACATCGGGCCCGAACGTGAGGTTCGGGACGAAGTGGCCATCCATGACGTCGAGGTGCAGGAGGTCGGCACCGCCATCAAGGACATCGCGGCACTCGGCTTCGAGGTTGGCGAAGTCAGCGGACAGGATGGACGGGGCAATCTTGACGTCGGACACAGGGGGACTCCTCCACGAGCAGACGCTACGACAGGGAGCCTAGCCCGGGTGTTTCATGAACAGCAGGTTGAATCGCGCTGCTCTCACTCGTCTTCGGACCCGATCTCTTTGCCCTCGCCCGTCAACGGTCGGTTCAGTACCGCCTCCGCGCGATGGCAGCGACCTCGGGCCCGAATCCGTCGCGAGAACACCCTTCCGACCCGAACGGGCTTGGCCATCCCACGCAAGTCCCTGTCCCCACGCCAGTTGTAGTCGAGGGAAGCGCGCTTCACGAAACACCTGGGCTACGCGTGCTGGGGGACGTTCGCCATGCGCGCGAGCAGGTCCACGCAGCGGGCACTGTAGCCCCACTCGTTGTCGTACCAGCCGCAGACCTTCACCGTGCGGCCCATGGCCATGGTGAGGGGCGCGTCGAAGATGTTGCTCGCCGGGTCGCCGATGATGTCGCTCGAGACGATCGGCTCCTCGCTGTAGCGGATGATGCCCTTCATCGGGCCCTCCGCCGCCGCCTTGATCGCGCCGTTGACCTCGTCGACCGTGACCTCCTGCTCGAGGATGACCGTGAGGTCCACCAGGGAGCCATCCGGTACCGGCACGCGCACCGCGAACCCGTCGAGCTTGCCGGCGAGCTCGGGCATGACCTTGCCCACCGCACGGGCAGCGCCCGTCGTCGTCGGGATGATGTTGACCGCGGCAGCGCGGGCGCGCCGCAGGTCGCCGTGCTCGAGGTCGAGAATGCGCTGGTCGTTCGTGTAGCCGTGGATGGTGTTCATCAGGCCGTGGTTGATGCCAAACGCCTCGTGCAGCACCTTGGCCATCGGGGCGAGGCAGTTCGTCGTGCAGCTCGCGTTGCTCACGAGCTTGTGCTCGGGCTTGAGCTCGGAGTCGTTGACGCCGAGCACGACGAGCGCGTCGATCTCGTCCTTCGGCGGCACGGTCAGCAGCACCTTGGACGCACCGGCAGCGAGATGCTGCTCGAGCTGCGCCCGCAGGCGGAACACGCCGGTCGCCTCGACGATCAGCGGTGCGCCGAGGTCCGTCCACGGGAGTTTCGAGGGATCGCGCTCGCTCAGGATCGGCACGCTCCAGCCCTCGACCTCGATCTTGCCATCGAGCAGCTCGCAGGAGCCGTCGAAGCGGCCATGGGTGCTGTCGTACTTCAGCAGGTGGGCCAAGGCAGCGGGCTTGCCGAGGTCGTTGATGGCAACCACCTCGAACTGGGCGCGCTGGGCGTGCAGGATGCGGAAGACCTGGCGGCCAATGCGGCCGAACCCGTTGATTGCGACGCGGATCGTCATGGCGTGCTCCGAAGGGCCACCACGGCCCGCTTCCCGGGAGTCTACGGGCGCGGGAATCGGGCCGTGGAGTTGATTCCGGCCCGCACATCGTCAGGATGGCCCCGTGGCGCCTCTTCCCTCCTCCCCGCTCGCGACACACCTGGCCGAGAACGCACGGGCGACCGGACTCCTGCGGCCCAAGGACCGGATCCTCGTCGCGGTCAGTGGCGGCCGCGACTCCACGGCACTGGCGTGCCTGCTCGGCGCCGTCGCCGAGTCACTGGAGCTCACGCTGGCCGTGGGCCATGTGAACCATGGCTGGCGGGGATCGGCCGAGGCGGACGCAGACCAAGCCGCGGTGCGCGCGCTCTGTGCGCGGCTGGACATCCCGTTCTTCGGCGGACCGCCGCCCCCGTTCTATCTCCCGCAGACCGAGGAGGCCGCGCGCCGGCACCGCTACCGGGTGCTCGGCGAGATCGCGCGCGCCAAGGGCTACGGCAGCATCGCAACGGGCCACCACGCCGGCGACCAGGCGGAGACGCTGCTCATGCGCCTCCTGCGGGGCTCCGGGCTGGTGGGACTGGCGGGGATCCCACCCAGCCGCGGACTCGCCCCGGGCAACCTGCGTGTCATCCGGCCGCTGCTCGAGGTGGCGCCCGAGACGCTCGAAGCCTGGCTCAGCGAACGGGCAATCCCCTGGCGCGAGGATCCGACCAACACGGACGTCCGCCGGGACCGCGCGCGCATCCGGGCGCGGCTCGCCGCCCGCTCACCGCAGAACCGCCACGACCTCGCCCAGCTCGCAACGCGCCTGCGCCGTCGACTCACCGAACGCCAGGCTTGGATCGAGCAGCACCTTGAAGCCGCGCTCGAGCACGACCCCCTCGCGCACACCGTCGCCGTGCCGGCGGGGCTGCTGCGCGGCCTGCGCGGCGAGGACCTTGCGCTGGCGCTCCGGCACGCCGGGGCGTTCCTCGAGGCGGCTCGAGCGGGGCCGTGGCTCACCCGGCGCCATGTCGCATGCGTCGAGGATGTGCTCGCGAAGGGTGGCGCGCTGGACCTCCCTCGCGGACTGCGCGTACACGCCCGCGGAAACACCCTGTGGTTGCTGCGGCGTCCAACGCCCGCCCTGACCGTCCCCAACCTCAGCGTCCGTATCGTTCCCGCCGCACAGTTCGATCTCGCCGCCTGGCGCCTCCAAGGGGACCGCTGGACGGCCGCGCTCGACGCGGATGTCTTGGGCAGCGCGCCCGTGCTGCGCCCGCTCGCAGTGAATGACACCTTTGCGCCGCTGGGCGGCTCGGGCCGACCGGTCCTCGTCTCGGCCTGGATGCGGCGGCAGGCGCTGCCTCGGTTCGTCCGCCGCGCCCAGTGCGTGGTCACGGGCGAAGCCGGCGTCGGCTGGCTCGCAGGGCGCCGCGTGGATCACGCCCATGCTGTCACGGCGCAGACGAAGCGGGTCGCGCTCGTGCGCGCTGCCCTGAGCTAGCTCCAGCCCCCGAGGGGCCTGACGGATCTACGACTCGTCGCTGGAGGAGGACTTGTCGCTGGCGACCTTGTCGCCGTCCTTCTCGTCGGCCGCGCTCTCGTCCACGGGCTCGTTCAAGCCCTTCTTAAAGCTGCTGATGCCCTGGCCGAGGCTGCGCGCAACGCCCGGCAGCCGCCGCCCGAAGAGCAGCAGGACGATGACGAGAACGATGATCCACTCGCTGCCGCCGGGCAGGCCCAAGGCAAGAGCCCCGGCGGAACCGAGCAACGGAATCGAGGCGGCGAATGTCATGAGGACACTCTACTTCGGGATGGCGGCGAGGATCGTTCCGTCGGCGGTGGCCGCAAAGATTTCACCATTCTGCGTGTTGGTCGGGACCAGGTCGCACATGGTGAGGTTCAGGCCACCCGAGACCTTGAAGCCGTTGCTCATGTCCCGGAAGGTCATCCGGCGCTTGCCATCGATGGTGACCAGCGTCTTGCCGTTGCGGCAGAGGGCACGGCCCCCACGGGCGTCCACGAAGCGGTCGGCGCCGGTGCGCAGATCGAAGCAGTGCAGCCCGTTGACGTTGCGCGCGAAGACGAGGCCGTCGTAGCGCTTCACATCGACGGCGGCGGCACCCTCGACGCCGGTGGACTGCTTCACACTGGTGAAGCCACCGAAGACGACCGGGGCGCTGCGGATGCGCTCGTCGAGGCCCTTGAGCCAGCCCACCTTGCCGGAGAAGAGATTCAGGCTGTAGAGCAGGCCATCGTCGTTGCCGGCGATCACGGCCTCGGGCGTGACGACGGTGCTGCCGCGCACGCCGGTACCGAGGTCGCGCGCCCAGTTCGCCTGGCGCGGCGCCGAGGCGCTGGCCGGCAGGGCGGTGACGACGCCGTCATCGGCTGCCACGACGACGATGTCGCCGGCGGGGTCAAGCGAGGGCGTACCCCAGAGCATGCCCGAGGTGCGGTAGCCCCAGCCACCGCGACCGCTGATCAGGTTCACGCTCTCGAGCGTCTTGTTGTTGCCGGTGCGCCCGAGCGAGCCGACGAAGACCATGCTCTGGTTCACCGCGACGCCCGTCGAGGCGGCGTAGGGAAGGCGCACGGGGAACCGGCTGCCCTGCGTACCGCTGCGCTTGCTGACGACGGTCACCCAGCTGGCGCCCTTGTTGTCCTTCATGAGGAACGCGTAGTGCGACGCGCTCTCTGCAGGAGCCTGGGCGAGCGGGTAGCGCAGGGTGTTCACCCAGCGCGGCTCGAGGTTGCGACGGTCGAGGCAGTAGATACGCCCAGCGCTCGTTACGACGAGAAGCTGACGCTCCATGACGTAGAAGCCCTCGACGGCCACCGGGTTGCGCTTGCCGAGATTGGCGCGGACGACATGCGCCGGCCAGGGCAGCTTCTCCAGAGCCTTTTCGGCGAAGTCGCCAAGCGAGGCGGTTTCACCGCCGTCAGCCACCGGGGTGGTGGCATCGGAGAAAGCGATGCTGCCCGTGAGCGCCACGACCAGCAGGAAGAGAAGGCCACGACGTGCCATGTTCAAACCTCGCATGCGATGTTCCCTGACGCGCTGCACCCGACGGCCCGTTTCGCCGTGTGGCGAGCGGTCCGATCGGTCTGTCTTAGCGCGCAACTATCGCCCAAGAGAGGTCCCGGGGCCAGCGCAATGAATTGCGCCTGCACCGATCCCCCCCACAGACGGCACGACGTCCCTCCCACTGCGCACTCGTGCCTGTACGCAGAGAGCGCCTTATAGGGCCGTGGTCATGGGGTGTCAAGGTTCCCAGGCGCACCGTGAGCGCGCCAAAGTCCATGTACGGCACCGGGTTAGGCGCAGACGGGGGGCCCTGTTCGCATTTGCGTCGGGCACGGCCGGCGCGGC
This sequence comes from Planctomycetota bacterium, assembly GCA_029259795.1. Taxonomy (GTDB): domain Bacteria; phylum Planctomycetota; class PLA2; order PLA2; family JAEUHO01; genus JAHEIK01. The sequence goes on along the minus strand of JAJDEM010000410.1, from coordinate 10,865 downwards.
TACCATGCCGCCGTGGCGCCGCCTTCCAACCCCGACCCGACCGCGCAGCTGCGCGCCAACCTCGAGGCCCTCCAGGCGCGGGGCGCGGCCGCCCGCGCCCGCGGGGCCCACGCCGCCGCCTCGACGGAGTGGATCGTGGTCACGAAGTCCCAGGACCCCAGCATCTTCGCCCCCCTGGCGGCCGCCGGGGTGAGCGCCGTGGGGGAGAATCGGGTCCAGCGTGCCGCCGCCCGCAAGGCCGAGGCCCCCAGCGGCCTCACCTGGCACGGCATCGGCCACCTGCAGGGCAACAAGGCGCGCCTCGCCATCGAGACCTTCGACGTCTTTCACGCCTTGGACTCGCTGAGCCTCGCGCGAAGGTTGGAGGGCCTCCTCGCGGCCCAGGGGCGCCGCTGGCCCGTCTACCTTCAGGTAAACGCCGCCGAAGACCCCGCCAAGGGGGGCTGGCGGACCGAGGAGGTGCCCGCGGCCCTCGAAGCCCTGGCAGCCTGCCCCCATCTCACGCCGATTGGCTTCATGACGATGGCAGGAATCGCTGCGCAGGAGTCGGCCCTGCGCCAGACTTTTCGTACTCTAAGGGAGGTCCGTGACGAGGCCGTGCGGCGTGGCGTCGGAAATGCCGCGCCGGTCGGCCTCTCCATGGGCATGAGCCAAGACTTCGAGATCGCCATGGAAGAAGGTGCGACTGCCGTTCGGGTGGGCCGTTCCGTCTTTGCTGACGTTGAACCGAGTACCAGGGAGCCTTCGTGAGCCTTCGACTGCGGATCGAACACGGCCAGGATGCCGGCAAGACGTGGCGACTCCCCGTCGCGGGTGTCTACACCCTGGGGCGCAGCCCCCAGAACTCGATTCGCGTTCTCGACATGAAGGTGTCGAAGACACACTGCGAGTTGCGCGTCGCCGAGCACAACGGCTCGCTCCACGCCGCGCTGCATGACCCCGAGAGCACCCACGGCTGCGAGCTCAACGGTCAGCCGGTCGCGCGCGGCAAGGACGTGCGCATCAAGCCGGGCGACGAGCTCAGGCTCGGTCTCACGATCCTGCGACTGCTCTCGGCCGGCGACAGCGACGACGACGCCAAGCCCGTCGCAGGCCGCAGCGTAGACGGCGCGCCCGCCGCGCCTGCGAGCAACGGCGATGGCGCCACGCGCCAGACCCTGCCGCCCGACGCCCTCGTGGGCAAGCAGCTCGGCGGCTACATGGTCGAGAAGAAGATCGGCATGGGCGGCATGGGCGGCGTCTACCTCGCCGAGCAGGTCTCGCTCAACCGCAAGGTTGCGCTCAAGGTGCTCAACGAGACCTTCGCGTCGGACTCCGCCTTCGTCGATCAGTTCGTCAACGAAGCCCGCGCCGCCGGCGCGCTCAATCACCCCAACGTCGTGCAGGTCTACGACGTCGGCGACGACCAGGGGCACTACTACTTCTCGATGGAGGTCATGCCCGGCGGCTCCCTCGAGGACAAGATCCGGGAAGCCCCTGTCGACTGGGAAGTCGGCTTGAACTGGTTCCTCGACGCGACGAACGCGCTGATCTTCGCGAAGCGCCGCGAGATCCTCCACCGCGACGTCAAGCCCGACAACCTCATGATCGGCGAGGACGAGAGCGCGAAGCTCTGTGACCTGGGCCTCGCCAAGAAGTCCGAGGTCGCCGACCTCATGGACCAGGGCATCATCGGAACGCCCCACTTCATCTCGCCGGAGGCGATCCGCCGCAAGGGCGACATCGACCACCGCACCGATCTCTACAGCCTCGGCTGCACGTTCTACCGGGTCTTCACGGGCAAGAACCCCTACCCGGCCGGCACGGTCAAGGAGATCATCCTCGGCCACCTCAACAAGCCGATCCCGCACGCAACGGCGCTCAACCCCGAGGTGCCGAAGGAGATCGACGCGGCCATCGCCATGTTGATGGCCAAGGATCCCGCCGAGCGCTACCAGACGCCGGAGGAGTTGCTCCGCGAGCTCGACAAGATCCGCACCAAGTACAACCTCGAGGCCCACGGAATCAAGCCCGCCTCGCGCAAGCCGCTTGTCATTGGCGCCGCCGCGGCGGCCATCGCCATTGGCGTGGCGATCTTCTTCGCGATGCAGGGGCCCGGCGAGCCGAGCGAGCGCGAGCGGACGCCCCAAGAGATCGAGATGGCCGCGCAGGCCGAGCGCGAGGTCAAGAAGGGGAAGCTCAACACGGTCGTCAACGCCGCAGCTACGACATACAACGCGCGGTTCAAGCGTTTCCTCGACGGCCAGATCGACGACGACGACAACTGGGAAAAGCAGCTCTTCAAGGACCTCTCCCGTGAGGCGAAGACTGACGCTGAGACCTGGGAGACCCAGGTCAAGACGTGGGTGAAGGCGAAGGGCGCCATCAAGGACCCCAAGCTCGTCAGCATCTACGAGACGGCGATCAAGGCGCTTGACGCCCACGCCGTCAACATGCGCAAGATCCACACCGACATCGCGGCGACGATCAAAGAGCGCACCCAGTTCAAGGCCCAGATCAAGGAGGGCAAGGCGAAGACCCTCGCCGACGCCGAAGCGGCCATCTCGAAGTATGCCCGCGACCTCAAGGCGCTCTACGACACGCAGGCCTATCCGGACTGGATCGCGCTCGAGGCCTGGATCAAGGGCACCCCGCCCGACGCCACATCCAAGACCCTCGCGTCCATCGTGGAAGCTTTGCTCGCACGCAAGGTCGGTCGCTTCCCGCTGATCGACCAGAAGACCATCGACAAGATCCTCAAGAAGCACGCCCCCATCACCAAGAAGGACGCCCCCCGCGGCATCCAGTGGGTGGATCAGGCCGTGCGCACGATCAAGGGCCGCAAGGACGACATCCTCAACAAGGTCCAGAAGCTCTTGGCCGGCACGCCCAGCCACAAGGAGTACGCCGCGGCGCGCACGGCGTGCCAGACCTTCCTCGACTCGCTACCTGCCGACCTCCAGGGTCCGCTCGCCGCGGCCCCGCAGGTGGTGTCGGAGCTGAAGCGCGCGCGCGAAGCCGTCGAGCGCCTGCTCGATGGCGCCAACAAGGCCTACGAGTCCTACATCGTTGCCGAGTACGCAAGCGACCGCAGCTTCTACTTCCGTCTCGCGCTCAAGATCTGGAACCCCGAGCACGGGCATCTCCAGCGGTTCAACTTCGAAGAGGCCCGCCGCGAGATCGAGCAGACCCAGGTGCTGGTCAGGGTCAAGGGCTACCGCGACCTCGTCGCCAGCTGGCTCCCGCTGGTCGACTCCCTGGAGGCGTTGTTCAAGCACATCGTCGAGGGCGAGAAGAACGGCGGCTGGACCGAGCCCTACTTCACCTACGTCGACAAGCGCGGCAAGACCAAGCGCGTCAAGATCCGTGACATCACGGATCAGGGCGTGAAGTGGGAGAAGGCGATCGTCCCCTTCCACCAGAGCAGCCCGCGCTTCCTCCTGGAGAACCTCTTCTTCTTCGAGGACAAGGCGCGCCTGAAGTCCTGCGCCATCGGAGACCATGCGGGCCTTGGCCTCCTCGCGGAGCTGGCGGGCCGCTACGACGTCGCCACCGCGCAGTACATGGAGGCGAAGTCGAAGGCAAAGCCGGAGGTCGACGACGCCCTGCTGGCCGCCATCACCACGCGCCTGACGCGCCTTGGCCAGGAACGCCAAGCCGCCGAGCGCTTCTTCGCAATCGTCGAGTTCGGCAATCGCCTGAGTGACTGGATGGATCCCTTCGAGGAGCAGGTCCGCTCCATGGCGGGTGATCCCGACGCCTTCACCGATCGCGAGAAGGCCCTCGCCGAGAGCGTCCAGTACCGCAAGGACATGGCCGCCATGTTCCAGATGGTCGACGACCTCACAAACAAGTCCGAGTTTGCGGCCACCATGTGGGCCAGCTCGCTTCGGGAGACGCTCCACCCGCGCGCCGCCTACATCGGCGAGGCCATCCCAGACTCGGTGAAAGAGCCCGAGCGGGCCCCACGCAAGGGGCCGCCGAAGAAGAACGGGACGGGCAAGAAGGACGCGCCGCGCAAGAAGGCCGAGCCGCGCGATGAGCCCGGTGAGCCCGGCAAGGGCGCCCCGCCCAAGGATGGCCCGCCCCCCAAGGGCGCTCCGCCCCCGCGCAACGGCCCCGCGCCCAAGGGTGGCGGCGGCAAGAACGGCGGCGGCGGCCGGGGGCGTTGACTCGGTGGCGAACCCCGCAATCGAGCAACACAGCCCCGGCGTGCTCCACATCCATGTCAAGGTCGTGCCCGGCGCCTCGAAGTCCGAGCTCGTCGGCGCCTACGGCGAGCGACTCAAGGTGCGGGTGACGGCCCCGGCCGAGTCGGGCAAGGCCAACAAGGCCGTGCTCACCCTGCTGGCCAGCGCGCTGGGGCTTCCCCCGACGCGCCTCGACCTCGTCCGGGGTAGCAGCATGCCGCTGAAGACCATCGCCGTCGACGGCCTGACGCTCGAGGCCGCGCGCGCCAGCCTTTCCGTGGAGGCGTCATGAGCGCTCCCGGCCGCATCGCCTTCCTCCTCTCGGGCTCCGGCTCGACGCTGACGAACCTGCTCGAGCAGATTGCCGCCGGCTCGGTCCCCGGCGCCGTCGTCGTGGTGATCTCGGATCGCCCGGACGTCGGCGGCCTCGCCATTGCCCGCGCGCACGGCATCGAGGCCCATGTCGTGAGTCGCGTCGACCACAAGGGCTTCGAGGCCTACTCCGAGGCCATCGCGGCGGCCCTCGCCCCCCACGACCCGGATCTCGTGGTCTCGGGGGGCTTCTTGACCCTGTTCAAGGTGCCCGCGCCCATCGAGGGCCGCATGCTCAACGTCCACCCGAGCCTCCTGCCGGCCTTTGGCGGCAAGGGCTGCTGGGGGCACCACGTGCACGAGAAGGTGCTCGCCTCGGGCGTGCGCTTCACGGGCTGCACCGTGCACTTCGTCACGGATGTGGTCGACGGCGGTCCGATCGTGGACCAGGCCATCGTCGAGGTACTGGACGACGACACCGTCGACACCCTCGCGGCCCGGGTCCAAGCGGAGGAGCGCGCGCTCTACCCGCGCTGCATCGCCGGCGTGCTCGACGGCTCCATCCGCCTCGAGGGCACGCGCGTCGTTCGGAGCGAGGGGCGCTAGTCGATCCAGAGGTCGCGCTTGGGCTGCACCTCCTCGGGCACGGCCCGGAAGTAGCCCCAGGACGCTTCCTTCCGGCGGGCCCGCTCGGCGCGCTTCGTGAAGACCGCGTAGTCGTAGAAGTGCATCCCACCGAGCACGTAGCGCTGCTGGACGGCGCTCAGGCGCGAGAGAAACGGGTCCTCCTCCGGCGGCAGCTCGCGTAGCAGCGAGCGCTGGTAGGCCGCGAGCGTTCGTCCGGTGAATGCGCTGGAGGTACCCGCCGCGCGCGCGCGCTGCCAGAGCGGGGCGGCGAACTCAAGCCAGGGGTCGTCATCGGTGATGCGCCGCGCCGCCGGTGCGGCCGAACGGATCGCGCCCGCGTAGAGCATGAACGGCAGCGTGGTGAGCGCCCCGTCGAAGTTCACCGCACCCTTGGCCTCGAGCCGCGCCCAGGCAGCCAGCGTGGCGTTGGCATCCCACGGTGCGTCGTCGGCGCGGCCGATGAGCGCCACGATCGGTCGGCGCGAGAAGAAGTCCCCCCGCCAGAGCGTGGCCTTGCCGAAGACTTCGACGAACGACGCGACGATGCCCTGGTAGGCCTCCTCGGAGAGTTGGTAGAGCGGCAGCCACTGGGCGAAGACGCCCCCCGGCGCGAGCCGTCGCTTGACGGCGTGAAACTGCTCGACCGTGTAGAGCAGCGAGGTGCCCCGTCGCCACGGCAGGAACAGGTCCCCCACAACGACGTCGTACTCGTCGTCGAGTCCGTACAGCAGCGTCCGCGCATCCTCGACGACCATGTCGGTTCGCGGGTCCGCGAACAACCCGCCGAGCCACGGGCCGAAGTGCTCGCGCGATGCGCGCACCGCCTCGGGGACGATCTCGGCCACGCGCACGAGGTCGACGTCGTGGCGAAGCGCAGCCCCAGCGGTAATGCCGGTTCCCATGCCGAGGAAGAAGACGCGCTTCGGGTCGCCGTGGAGGCACATCGGGATGTGCGCCTGGAAGTGCTCCCAGCGGGGCTCGGCCGTTCCGCCGAGCGTGTAGCTGTTGTTGAAGCGCAGCTTCAGCGCGCCGCGCCGGCGTACGACGCGAACCGATCCGCCACTGCCCTCGTAGCGCTTGATCACGTGCTCGTCCTTGCGGAGATCCCAGCGATCGCCCGCGTCCCCGTCGCGCGCCCCGTGGACACCAGCGACGAGCAAGACCACCCCGGTCGCCACGAACCCAACCAGCCTGCCGCGGCGGTCGACGCCCGGAACGAGGAGCGCGCCCAGTGCGTAGAGTCCGGCCAGAGCCGAGATCGACGGCCAGAGCCCAAACCACGCGGGGAGCAGGAAGCCCGCCGCGAGGGAGCCGAAGAGCGCGCCGAGGGTGTTCCACGCGATCAACCGTCCGATGCGCGCGCCGGCGCTGCCGCTCCCGCGCGCCTCCTCGGCGCGCAGCAGGAAGGGGAAGACCGTGCCCAACACGAGGGCGGCAGGCACGACGGCGACGCAGAGCACGCCTGCCACGGCCAGGAGATAGCTCGCGAAGTCCTCGCCGCGCCCGACCGAAGGCGGGCTGCCGGTCACCGCGCGAAACAACGTGCCCGAGAACAGCACGGTCAACGCCGATCCGAGCAGCAGGCGCTGGAGGACCGTGGCCGGCCGCGTGGCCCGGGCCGCCAACCAGCGCGCGAAGCCCGCCGCCGCAGCCAGCGCGGCGAGGAAGAGCACGAGCACGGCGGCAAACGAGTAGACCGAGTTGATGAAGGCAAGTGCCGCCATGCGGGTCCAGAGCACCTCCAAGCCAAGCGCGCAAAATCCGCTGAGGGCGGCGAGGGCGAGCAGCGCGCTTGAAGAGGCAGGCCCTGCGGGCTCTGGCGCGCTGGGTGCCCGTGCGGCGCCTTCAGCCCCCGCGCGCGTCCACGCCACGAGGCCCACGAGCACGCTGGTTGTGCAGGCGACAAGGTAGGCCCCGCGGTAGCCGAGCAGCTGCGGCAGGAGGAAGCCCGCGAGCGCCGCCCCCACCATCGCGCCTGCCGTGTTCACCGCGTAGAGCACGATCCCTGAGCGCGCCAAGCCGCCGCCACGCCGCACGGCGGCCTCGGCGAGCACGGGCAGCGTGCCCCCCATCAAGACCGCGGGCGGTGCGAGGACAAGGCAGGAGAGCACGAACTTCGCGAGCAGGAACAGGGCGGGTCGATCGCCGAGCAGGCCGTAGAGCGGAGCGAACAGGGAGCGATAGAGCGGCAGCAGCAGCGGCAGCAGCAGGGCCGTCGCACCGATCAACAACTCGAGGATCCCGAACACCACAAGGGGGCGCTTGCAGCGTGCCGCGCGCCGGCCGAACAGCCAGCTGCCGAGTGCCAAGCCGAGGAAGAACACCGCGAGCGTCGTGGCCGTCGCCTGGGTGGAGTTGCCAAAGAGCAGCCCGAGCTCGCGCTGCCAGAGGACCTCGTAGGTCAGCCCAGCGAAGCCCGAGAGGAAGAAGAGCGCCAGGGGCAGGCCCACCCGCGGTGCTCGTGCGTCCGCGGGCGAGGGGTCAGATGCCGGTTCCACCGCTGGCCATGCTCGCTTGGGTCGCGAGGCGCGCCAAGGCCAGCCGCTCCTGATAGTGCCGGAAGCAGGCAGGGACGTAGCGCTCCTCGGCCCCGAGCTGCTTGCTGGGGCCGTCCACGGTCGCCACGCCGTCCATGAGCTTGAGGTTTTGCGTCGCCTTGCTGTTGCAGTCGATGCAGGTGGTCTTCACCTCCTCGATGCTGTCGGCAACCTCCATGAGCCGACGAGCCCCGTCGAAGAGCCGGGTGCGGAAGTCGGTACGCAGGCCGTAGCAGATGACGGGCACGTCGATGTGCCGGGTCCAATCGCGCAGGGCGTCGACCTGCTCGACGGTCAGGAACTGCGCCTCGTCGACGAGCACGCAGTCCGCGTCTGCGGCGACGTCCCCCGTGGGCACGTCGTCGTCGGCCAGAGTGAGGTCGGCTGTGCGCCGCAAGCCCGCCCGGGAGACCACATCCTGCGCGCCAAAGCGCGTGTCGAAGGCCGGCTTGACGACGAGGACCGTCTTGCCCTGACTCTCGTAGTTGTGGGCGACGGCCAGGAGGTTGAGCGTCTTCGCGCTGCCCACGGTGCCGTAGCGGAAGTAGAGCTTGGCCATGGGCGGTCCTCCGACCGCAGTCTACGCCGACCGTCCCCCGGGGCCGCTCCGCGGCGGATCAGCGGCCGTCGATGTAGTAGAGGCCCCAGGCGGCGAGCACGTGGCCGAGGAAGCGGCCGTCGGCCGGCTTCGAGACCAGGTGGTCGGCTCCATCCAGGGAGATGAAGCTCCGTGGATCCTTCGCCGCCTTGAAGATATGGGTCGCTGCGCTGAGGGGGACGACCGCATCCACGGGCGAGTGGCAGACCATGAGCGCGCGGCCCAAGCGGGCGATGCGCTCGCGCAAGGAGTGCTTCTCGAGATCCCGGACAAAGTCCCGCGAGATCCGAAACGGCCGTCCCCCGATCGTGATCTCGGCCGTGTGGTCCTCCTCGAAGAGGCCAGCGGGGATCAGGGTCTTCACGTGGGCCACGTCGTAGGGCGCACCGATCGTTGCGACACAGCGCACGCTGGGCAGCCGATGGGCGACGGAGAGGACCGCCGCCCCGCCAAGGCTGTGGCCGATCAGCATCGTGGGGGCTTCGTGGTTTGTCTCGAGCCAGCGGCAGGCTGCCATCAGGTCGGCGAGGTTCGTGGTGAAGCTCGTGTGCGCGAAGTCGCCGTCGCTCTGCCCGAGCCCGGTGAAGTCAAAGCGCAGCAGCGCAATGCCCTCCGCCGTCAGCGCGCGCCCGATCTCGCGGACGACATGGAAGTCCTTCGAGCAGGTGAAGCAGTGCGCAAAGAGTGCGCAGCCGCGCACGGGACCGTCGGGTCGATCGAGGCGGGCGGCGAGCATGTCTCCCGCGTGCCCGGCGAACTCGATCGGATCGGTCTGCACGCCCTACTTCGCCTTCCGGGCCTTGAACAGGTTCCGCAGCACGAGCCACATCATGTTCGGGCTCTCCCGCATGCGTCGCCGGAGGTAGGCCGTGGCGTCGTCCCAGCCGAGCGCGAAGGGCACATAGAGCCGGAATGGGACCGTGGCACCGAACTCCCCCGCCAGGAGCCGGCGGGCGAAGGGCCGCCGCGGCACGCCCAAGAGCATCTGGATCTCACAGGACGCCTCGTGGCCCGGCGCGACCTCGCGGAGGAAGCGCTCGAGGGTGGGCTCGTCGTGGGTGCCGAGCTCCACGAAGCAGCCCCGGGCGAGCAGGACCTTGGCGAAGTCGAGCATCCGCACCTTCATCGCAGCCTTGTCGGTGAGCGCGATGTCGTCATCCTCCGGGTAGATCCCGATGACCAGGCGCACCCGCATGCCCGCCGGAAAGCGCTGAAGATCCGCCTCTGTGCGGTGCAGCCGCGTCTGGAGGACCGTGCCGACGTCGTGACCCGCCTCGAAGAGCTTCACGGCCCATTCGATCGTCCGGTCGGTCCACGGGTGGTCTTCCATGTCGATGGTGACGGCGACCCCCTGCGTCTTGGCGCGCGCGGCGATTGCCGCCAGGTGCTCGTAGGCCGCCTCGCGGTCCCCTGTGGTGAAGGCCGAGGGCTTGAGCGAGATGCTCGGGCGGGTGGCCCGATCTGCGAAGCGCGGGTCGGTCCCGAGGGCATCGATCAACTCGATGTACGTCGCGACGTTCTCGAGTACCTCGGCCGCCCCTTGCACGCCCTCCCCGAGCAAGTCGAGCGTGGCCAGCGCGCCGAACCGATCGAGGCGGTCGTGGGCCACCTCGAGGCCGTCGGCCATCGATCCGCCCGCCACATACGGACGCGCGAACCAGCGGACGAGGGGACCGGGGGTGAAGCGGGCGAGCATGGGGCGGGATTCTACCGGCGCGGGGGCACTGTTTGGCGTCCGGACGCCGTCGGCTGGATGGATTAAAACGAGCAGTCCGGGACGCGGCGCGGTACAGGCAACAGCAGTGGTCAAAAAGAAGCCCCAGTACGACGAAAGCGCGATCCAGAGCCTGGACGCGCTGGAGCACATCCGCCTCCGAACCGGCATGTACATCGGCCGGATCGGCGACGGCTCCCACCCCCAGGACGGCATCTACGTCCTCGTGAAGGAGATCGTCGACAACGCCGTCGACGAGTTCATCATGGGCGAGGGCAAGACCATCGAGATCGGCCGCGTGGACGACGCGGTCACGGTGCGCGACTACGGCCGCGGGATCCCGCTCGGCAAGGTTGTCGACTGTGTCAGCAAGATCAACACAGGCGGCAAGTACAACGACGACGTCTTCCAGTTCTCGGTCGGCCTCAACGGCGTCGGCACGAAGGCGGTCAATGCCCTCTCCGCGGAGTTCGCCGTCACCTCCTGGCGCGAGGGGAAGTTCCTCCGCGCGGAGTTCGAGCAGGGGCGCCTCGTCAAGCAGAAGAAGGGCAAGGACTCCAACGCCCGCAATGGGACGCTGATCGAGTTCACGCCGGATCCCGAGATCTTCGGCGCGCTCCGCTGGGACGACGAGTACCTCGCGCATCGCTTCCAGTACTACGCCCATCTCAACAGCGGCTTGCGGCTGCGCTACAACAGCGAATCCTACATCAGCAAGTACGGCCTGGCCGACCTGCTGGGCGATGAGTTGGGCGAGCAGATCGCCATCTACGATGTCGTCCACGTGCAGTCCCCGCGGCTCGAGTTCGCCTTCACCCACACGCACACCTACGGCGAGAACTACTTCAGCTTCGTCAACGGCCAGCACACCAACGACGGCGGCACGCACCAGAGTGCGTTCCGCGAGG
>JAJDEM010000409.1 GCA_029259795.1 Planctomycetota bacterium | reverse complement strand
GGGCACCGCCGGCGACGATGGCGCCTAGCGCGAGGAAGAGCAGCAGCCCCACGAGCAGACGGCCTTCCAGCGACGCAGGAAACGCCATGCGCGTCACGCGATTCAGCCGCTCGCCGAAGCCCTCCCGGCCAAGCTCCGGCTCGGCCTCCGGAAGCACCTTCTTGACGACCTCGGTCTTGCCGTCCGCGGAGTAGCGCACCGTCCGCGGGCGCCCGCTCGGGGGTGTCCACCCCACGTGGTCGCCGGCATCGGCGTCCGCGGTGGGCACCATGCGTTCGACCGTCGGGTCCTCTTGCATCTGGCGCTTCACGATCTCCGCTCGGCGGATGGTGATCGTGTTGTCCTCCATGAGGCCCGTCAACCGAACGACGAGTTTCTCCTCGGTCTCGCGCACGACGCGGCCCCGCACGACATAGTCGTTGGCGAGGACGAAGATCTCGTCGGCCGCAGCGGGGGCGGCGAGCAGCAGGGAAAGGCAGAGGGCGAGTAGGCAGGGGCGCACGGAGATCTCCGGCTCCCCCATCGACCAAGGGCCCCAGGCGACTGAAGGACGATCAGGGGTGCCCCAGGGTCCCGTCCCGCATCATGAGCGTGCGGCCCGCGCGGGCGGCCACCTCGGGGTCGTGCGTGATGAGGATGACCGTCATGCCGCGGCGGCTCTCCTCGGCGATCCGCTCGAGGACGCGCCCCCCGGCTGCGGTGTCGAGATTGCCGGTGGGCTCGTCGGCGAGGAGCAGCCGGGGCCGCTTGACGAGGGCCCGGGCGAGCGCAACGCGCTGCTGCTCGCCCCCACTCAGCTCGCCCGGCCGGTGCGCGACGCGATCCTCAAGCCCCACCGACGCGAGCGCCTCGCTCGCCCGGACGCGTCGCTCCGCGCGAGGCACGCCCCCATACAGCAGGGGCAACTCGACATTGCGAAGTGCCGACTCGTCCGCCAGCAGATGAAAGCGCTGGAAGACGAACCCGATCGTGGCGTTGCGGACCTCGGCCAGCTCCCGGTCCGGCATGCGCGAGACGTCGTGGCCGTTCAGCAGGTAGCGGCCCGCGGTCGGGCGGTCCAGGCAGCCCAGAACATGGAGCAGCGTCGACTTGCCGGATCCCGACGGTCCCATCACGGCGAGGAAGTCGCCCCGGTGCACGCAGAGGTCAAGCGGCTTGAGCGCGTCCACGGCGACGGCGCCGCTGCGATAGCTGCGGCCAACGCCCTCGAGAACCGCAAGGGCCTCGGCACCCGCGGCGCAGTCGGTGATGTCGAACGGGTCGTGCATCGGATCCTCGTTACGTCAGTCGCCGACTGAGAACCTGCGCCGGCTGCAGGCGCGCTGCATGACGCGCGGGAAGAACGGAGGAGACCAGCCCCAGAAAGACCGCCACCCCCGTGGCCACCAGCGCGTAGCGGAACTCGAAGCGGAACGGGAACTGGACGATCTCCCGCAGCAGGGCCGCACCGACATAGCCGAGGGGCAGGCCTGCGAGGCCACCGAGGAGCGCGGTGGTCACGCCCTCGACGGTGATCTGCAGCGCAATGTCGCTGCGCCGTGCGCCCTCGCAGCGCCGAAGCGCGACCTCGTCGTAGCGCTCGCGCACCGTGATCAGGTGCAGGGTCGAGATCATGATCGCCGCGACGAGCACGATCAGCATCCAGACGAGGTTGCCGATCATCGAGCCCTGCATGGTGGACGCACCGAGGGCATCCATCCACTGACCGCGCGCGAACACGACCAGGCGCCCGCTGCTGAGAGAGGCGAGGTCACGGGCGTCCGCCCAGACGCCGATCAAGCGCTCCTGGGCCTCGACGACCGCTCCGCCATCAGCCAACACGATGGAGATCCCGGTGTAGGGCCCGTCGCCGAAGGTGGCCTCCGGCAGGTAGACGTTGCGGAAGGAGAGCAGCGAGCTGGTCAGGGTCCGCGCGCCCTTGCCTTCATCGAACGTCTCGAACAGCTCGCGGTAGCGAAGCGGATCGCTGAGGATGCCGACAACACGCATGCGGCGCGGGGCACCCTCGACGCGCAGCGCGACCACGCGTCCAACCACCGCGGCCGGCGCGACCTGGGGGAAGATCCGCTCCGCCGCGGCGCCATCGAGCACGCAGGCGCCAACGGCGTCCGTCTCCGTGCCGGGGGCTCCGACGGGATCGTCGCTGCGCAGCCAGCGGCCATGCGCCACGGGGATGTTCAGGGTCCGGAGGTAGGTGGGCGGTGCGGCCACGAGCTGCAGTCGCTCGCTCTCCGTCTGACCCTCGCCGCGCACCGGGCTCGCACGCTGCCGGCGCGGCACGATCAACGGATCGAGACCGTCCAGGATGGCAGCCGCCCGTGCCGCCTGGGCCGCGCCGAGCGGCGGGCGGGGCATGCCGGGGGCCAGGGCGGGGGGCAGCCCGACGTCGACGGTGTTGCGGCCGAACCGATCGACATCTCCGGCGATGTCCTCCTGCATCCCGAACGCGAGCGAGATCACGTTCACCGTCACAGCGATCGCGATCGCGCTGGTGAACGCGGTCAGGAGACTGCGCAGCGGGTGCCGGACGACATGCAAGAGCCCCTCGCCGACGACGGAGAGCAGGCGCCTATTCATCAGCGAGCCCTCGCACGGGATCCTGGTTCGCGGCGCGGAGCGCCGGGAGGAGGGAGGCGAGCACGCCGATCACGACCGCCAGAACGACGGCCCAGGAGCCTTCGCGCACGGGGAAGGACCACGTGAAGCCGGCCACGGGCTCAAGGGACGCACGGATATGCGCGAGAAGCATGCCGAGGACGCACCCAAGGCCGGCACCGACCAAGGACAGCGCGAAGCCCTCCACGAGGAACTGGAACGCGATGTCGCGCTGCGTGGCGCCCTCCGTCCGGCGGATGGCGATCTCGCGCGAACGCGTCAGTGCACTCAAGAGCGCGACGTTCATCATCACGACAGCGCCCATAAGAAGGCAGGCGAGGAACATGGCAAGGTTGACGGCGGCGAAGCGGTCGACGGTCTCTCCCATGATCAAGGGCAGCACCAGCGGGTACTGCGTGACGATCGCCTTGTCGGCATTCGTCATGTGATCGCGCACCCGGTTGGCGGTCGTCGAGACGGCGTCCGGCGGAACGCGGAGGAAGATCCAGTGCACCTCGTCGCTGGCGTCGGCGGGTGCACGCACGTACACGCAGCAGTCCGTGCGCTTCCAGTCATCCGGCACGGGCATGATGCCCATCGCAAAGAGCAGAGGCACGCCGATCTTCTTGTAGAGCGGATGCTCGAGATCGAAGCCCAGGTCGTTGGTCTGCCGCGCCTGTGCGGAGCGCGCCCGGCAGACGCCGACGACCGTCAGCGGCGTCGGCCAACCCGCGGGCTGGATCTCGTCGCCGGGGGCCAGCGAGGGATCTTCGAGCCAAGGCCCCACGCCTGCCTCGACGACACACTTCCCGGGGCCGTCATCCGGCGCAAGCCAGCGCCCGGCTGCCAGCGACAGGCCACGAGCCGGCTCGGCGGCGCCGAAGGTCTCGAGGACGGTCAGCGGCACCGCCCCGTCCGCATCCGCCTTGACCACGGAGCGAGCCACGCGCAGTGCGCCGGATGCGAGGAGCCGCGTGCCATCCGCTTCGGCGGCGCGCCGGACGGTCGCCAAGTCGGCCCGCCGAAGCCCCTTGGCGTTGTCGGGGGTCGTGTCGGCACGGACGGCGATGCGATCGGCCCCGAGCTCGGTCCCTTGGCTGCGCGCCGCCTCCCGCGTCCCCTGGATGACGGCGCTCGGGAAAATGGCGACCGCCACGCCCCAGATCGTGCCCTGGAGGAGGAGGAACGTACGCACGGGCCGCTGACGCAGCCGCCGAAGCGCCGTGGCAAGGACGGCAATCCATCGCATGCGGAGAGGCTATGCGTGCGCAGAGGGGTTGCCGCCAACGGCCCGAGGCCCCCCGCCGTGCCGAGATCAGCCCGGCTCCGCCTCGAGGCGCGCTCCGGCTCGGGGCCTCGCGCGGGTCACAGCCAGACGGCGACGCAAGCGCGGCGCGGCCCAGAGCAGGGCAAGGCAGGCGAGCGCGGCCACGATCAGGAGCGGCTGGAGCGAGCGGCTGGCGCCCGCGCTCGGCGGCGGGGCCAAGGTGAGCGTGCTGGCCGCGAGCGGCTCGTTGACCGTTCCCAGCTCCGAGGAGCGGGGATGCAGGAGGCCGTGGGCTCGGTAGCCCCCACCGACACTCACGTCGCCCGCCGCGCGGACGAGATTCTGGATCAGCAAAGGCCAGAAGGGCGTGTCGATGGGCCGCGGCTCCCCACGGAGCGGATCGACCGCGAGGCGCACCCGACCCAACTTCCGCGCGAGCACAGGCCAGAGGGTCTCTCCGGCCCGGCGCCCGAGGAGGAGCAGCTCGCCGTCCCCCAGGCGCTCGGCGCCCTCGGCGTACACCCAGCCGATGCCCGCCGTGGAGAGATCGCGAACGAGCGGGTCGCGTCCGACGGCGTCGACGCCCGCCGGGGCGTGGGTCGCGGGCGCACCTTCGGCAAGCGTCTGCAGTTCCAAGCGGAAGCCCGTCTCGGGGGACCCCCGCGGGACGAACGAGAGCTGCGCCCTCGCGCGCTCGTCGAAGCCCTGTGCCCCGAGGGCTGCCGCGAGCGCGTGCCGGAGGCGCGACGCAAGGAGGGGCGGCAGGTCCGCGTGAATCCGAACCCCGAGCGGCCCGTGCACGAGGGTCGCATCGTCGTCGTGCATCAGGTCGTCGTCCCAGGCCTCGCCATCGGCCTGCTCGAGGCCGACGTCGACATCCCCACCGGCCAGGTCGCCCAGCGGCAGCCGGACCGACGCGTAGGCCCCCGGCTCCAGTGCGAAGGGGACGCTGCCCCCCGCGAACACAAGCCGCCGGCTTGCCGTGACGCGAACCAGCCCCTGCACCGCGCGGGGACCCTGATGCGCCAGTGTCACGAACAACTCGGGGACGCCCTCCGGGGACGCAACGGCGACTGAGACGATGCCCGTGTTCTGCACGTCCGCGCGGCCGCATGAGACCCAGCGCACGGAGCCCAGCTCCGCCGGCGCAGGTCGATCGGAGACCACGACCCGGGCGGCGGCCTGGCCGGCGCCGGCCGCGCCCAGGAGCGCCTCGTCGCTGGGACGCGCAACGAAGAACCCTGCCATCGGTTCCGGCAGCCAGATCACGTCCAGCTGCGCGGCATCCCCCACCTGCGCGCGGAGGTCGCGCAGGACCTCGCGTACCGCGGCGAGGTAGCCCTCGTGGTCTGCCGGGCCGCCCCCGGAGACAACGACCCGGACGGTCGGCGGGGCGGCGGGCTTCTCCAGCCGCGGTCCCGCGGCGGCGAAGGCAAGCAGGGCTGCCCCCGCCAGCGCGAGGAGGAGCTCGGCATCGAGGCGGCGGCCGCGCGGCAGGGCGCGAGCCTCCGCCTCCGCCTCGAGGAAGAGCAGCGACGGCAACTCGACCTCGGGGGGCCGGCGCAGCTTCTTGTGCAACCACCAGATGAACGGCAGCACGAGCAGACCGAGGAGTGCCCAGGGTGCGGCGAAGCTCACGGCACCTCCAAGACCAGGCGTCGAAGCAGGACCTCCGGCGACATGGACGGCGCGAACGGCAGGTAGAGCAGGCCGACGCCTTGGGCGTGCTGCGCCCAGAGATCGGCGTGGGCCCGCGCGCGCGCGGCGATCCGACCCGCGGCCGGACCGTCGAGGCGCACGCTGCGGATCGCGCCCGACTCGGCGTCATGGGCGCGGAACGTCGAGCCGGGCGCAGGCGCGTGGACCTCGGGAACGCGCATGTGCAGGACGGCCCCACGGACGCCCCGGCCGGCAAACGCTTGCAGCACGCCCGCATCGGCCCGCGTCAGGAGATCGGACACGAGCAGGAAGCGGGCGCCGCTCGCGACCTGGCGGGGCAGCCGCGGCAAGGCCTGTGCGAGGCCAGCCTGACCCGCCGGCGCGTCCCGCGAGAGCACCTCGAGCACCTGCCGCATCTGGCCCGGCTCCGTGGCTTCAAAGACCGGCAGCGCCTGCCCGTCGCGAAGGATGCCCAAGCGAACCCGCCCGCCCTCGCCGAGTCCGGTGGCACAACACAGAGCAGCGGCTCGTGCGCTGGCCCCGCGGCCCTCGCAGGGCGCCATCGAGGCGCTGCCGTCGAGCCAGACCTCCGTGAGGACGTCCTTCTGCGCGTCGTACTGTCGGATCTCGAGGCGACCGTGGCGCGCTTCGACGTTCCAGTCGATCCGCCGGATGTCGTCGCCGGGGCGGTACTCACGATGGCCTCGGAAGAAGAACCGACCGCCTTCCCCCCGCACGGCCCGCCGGCCATCGGCGACACCCGCGTGCAGGCGCCGCACGGCAGCGGGGACGACGGAGAGCAGGCGCAGGAACGACCCCGGAAACAGCTGGGGATCCACCGAGGGCTTCTCGATGACACTCATGCGTTCGGGGGCATGCGGTCCTGCGCGTACTGCGGCCGGCCGCGCCAGCCGAGCTTGGCGCGCAGCGCCTCGTAGAACGGACCGCCATAGAGGCGCACCATCGTGAGCGGCGCGCGGGCGTCCTCGACCTCCAGCATGTCGCCCTCCCCCATCAAGACAGGCGGTGCGCCGTCGACGGTGAACTGGCCGGGCGCTCGGCTGCCGCGGGTGCTCAGGGCCACACGATGGGAACCCGCGAGAACGATGGGCCGCGTCGCGAGCGCGTGGGGTGCGATGGGCACCATGACCAGCGCGTCGACCGTCGGGTCCAACAGGGGCCCGCCCGCCGCGAGCGCGTGCGCCGTCGAGCCGGTCGGCGTGGCGAGGATCAGGCCGTCGCCGGAGTAGCTGACCGCACGGCGGCCATCGATGTCGACTTCGATGTCGACCATCCGGCCGACGTCCTGGCGACCGATGACGAGGTCGTTCAGCGCCAGCCACGTTTGGATCGCCCCGTCCTCGGCCCGATGCGTGACCTGCAGGCGGGCGCGCTGGGCCGTGGTGAAGTCGCCAACGATCCAACGCCGGATGCCATCCTCGAGCTCATCCGGGGCCACATCGGCCAGGAATCCGAAGCGGCCGTAGTTCACCCCCAGCACCGGAATCGTGCGCTCCCCGAGCCGCCGGGCGACACGGAGGATCGAACCGTCCCCCCCGAAGACGAGCACCAGGTCGGCCTCGGCCGTCGAGAGATCGAGGGCCTCGTCCAGGTCGACCGCATCGACCGTGAGATGGGCCTGCAGGAAGGGCAGGTGCGCAGCGACCCCCTCCGCAACGCCCTTGCGGCGACGATCCCCAACGATCAGCACATGGCGCGGGTCACGATCCATGGCGGCAGGGTACCGCCAGTGCCCGGGAAGGGCTCGGTGGAGCGTGGGAACCCTGCGATAAAAGAGGCCCCCCACCGCCCAGCCCGCAGGCCGGGCCGACCCCGACCCCCAGGAGATGACACCATGGACGTCGCCGTGACTACCGAAGACTACAAGGTCAAGGACATTGGCTTGGCCGAAGAAGGCCGCCGCGACATCGAGATCTCCGAGCCGGAGATGCCCGGATTGATGGCACTCCGGGAGCGCTACGGCGAGTCGAAGCCGCTCAAGGGCGCACAGATCGCCGGCTGCCTGCACATGACGGTCGAGACCGCGATCCTCATCGAGACGCTGCAGGATCTCGGCGCGAGCGTGCGCTGGTCCTCATGCAACATCTACTCCACCGAGGACCACGCCGCGGCGGCCATCGCCGCAACGGGGACCCCGGTCTTCGCCTGGAAGGGCGAGACCGAAGAGGAGTACGAGTGGTGCATCGAGCAGACCCTGCGCTGGCCCGACGGCAGCGGCCCGAACATGCTGCTCGACGACGGCGGTGACCTGACCGCCATCATCCACGACTCGCACCCTGAGATGCTCGAGGGCATCACGGGCCTCACCGAAGAGACGACGACCGGTGTCGCGCGGCTCTACCGCATGCACGAAGCCGGTACGCTCAAGATCCCCGCGATCAACGTCAACGACTCGGTCACGAAGTCGAAGTTCGACAACCTCTACGGCTGCCGCGAGTCGCTGGCCGACGGCCTCAAGCGCGCCACCGGCGTCATGATCGCCGGCAAGGTCGTCGTGGTCGCCGGCTACGGCGATGTCGGCAAGGGCTGCGCCCAGTCGATGAAGGGTCTGGGCGCACGCGTCCTCATCACCGAGATCGATCCCATCTGCGCCCTGCAGGCCGCGATGGAAGGCTACGAGGTCACGACCATGGAGGCCGCCGCACCCGAGGGCGACATCTTCGTCACCGCGACCGGCTGCAAGCACGTGGTCAACCAGGATCACCTCAAGGTGATGAAGGACAACGCCATCGTCTGCAACATCGGCCACTTCGATCACGAGATCGAGGTCAGCTGGCTCGAGAACACCGACGGTGTGAGCGAGCTCGAGGTCAAGCCGCAGGTCGACGTCTTCACGTTGCCCAACGGCCACCGCATCATCCTGCTGGCTCGCGGCCGGCTGGTGAACCTCGGCTGCGCGACGGGTCACCCCTCGTTCGTGATGTCGGCCAGCTTCTCCAACCAGGTCATCGCCCAGATGGCCTTCTGGAGCGGCGAGCAGCAGTTCCCGCTCGGCGTGCACGTGCTTCCGAAGCACCTCGACGAAGAGGTCGCGCGCCTCCACCTCGGCAAGCTCGGCGTCAACCTGACGACGCTTACCGAGGACCAGAGCGAGTACCTCGGCATCCCGATCGCGGGCCCGTACAAGCCCGACGCCTACCGCTACTAGATCGGAGGCCCGTGGCTGCTGACATCTCCGCGGCAGTCGCGTTTCTTGCCGAAGCCGGAGCGACCGTCCAAGCCGCGCTCGAGCGCTGGCTTCCGGACGAGCGCGAGGCTGCAGCCGCGCCGCGCCTGGCGGAAGCCATGCGCTACTCGGCCCTTGCGCCCGGGAAGCGGCTGCGGCCGGCGCTCGCCTTGGCGGGCGCACGCGCCGTGGGCGGCAGTGACGCCGACGCGCTGCCCTATGCCTGCGCCCTGGAGCTCATCCACACCTACAGCCTCATCCACGACGATCTCCCGGCGATGGACGACGACGACCTGCGCCGCGGACGCCCCACGAGCCACAAGGTCTATGGCGACGCGCTGGCGATTCTCGCTGGCGACGCGCTTCACACACTCGCCTTCGAGTTGGTGCTGCGCGAGACCTCGGACCCGGCCCGCGCCGGCCTCCTCGCGCGTGAGCTCGCCGTAGCGTCCGGCTACCACGGCATGGTCGGCGGTCAGGTCGCCGACCTGGCGGCCGGCGGCGGCGTGCCCGACGCCGAGGTGCTCGAAGCGATCCACCGCCGCAAGACCGGCGCGCTCATCGCAGCCGCGGTGCGCGGCGGCGCGCGCGCTGCGGGTGCCGACGACGCGACGCTGGCCGCGTTTGGGAACTTCGGCGCCGCGCTGGGGCTGGCGTTCCAGATCACCGACGACATCCTCGACGTAACCGGCAGCGCCGCGGCGCTGGGCAAGACGCCCGGCAAGGACGAGCGTGAGAGCAAGCTGACGTACGTCGCGCTGCTCGGGCTCGACGGCGCCCGCGCGCGGGCCGACCGGGAGGTCGAGCGCGCGCTAGAGGCCCTCCGCGGGATCGCAGGGACCGAGCTCCTCGGTGCCATCGCTCACTTCGTCGCGCACCGCGATCGTTAGCTTGCGCGCCGACGTCGCATACAGGATCAGCGAGAGCACGAGAGCGAGCACGGCCCCGCCGATGACCGAGACCGCCTCGCTCTGGGCCTCCGCCACGTAGCCCTGCAGCATGCCGCCCATGGGAAACGCCGCGCCGAAGATGAGCGCCCAGATCCCCATGACCCGGGCACGCAGGTGATCCGGAACCGTCTCTTGGACGGTGGCGTTCGCACTCGCCATGAAGCCGACCTGGGCAAAGCCCGCGACGAGCAGCCCCACGGCCGCCAGCGGCACCCAGTCCGTCCACCCCACCAGGGCGACGGCCAGGCAGCCGACCCAGACCGTGCCGAAGATGTTCCAGACGCGTCGGCCGGAACCGCCGGCCCCACTCGCAACCCAGAGCGCTGCCAAGAACGAGCCGACTCCACCCACGGCCATCAGGTAGCCGTAGCCGTCCGCGTCGAGTCCGAGGCGGCCCTTGATGATGGCGGGCATCAGGACCCGGAAGGACAGCAGCAGGCTGACAACACCCATGGCACACAGGACGAGGGTCCGGGTGAGCCCGTGGGTCCACACGTAGTCAAAGCCATCCCGCAGTTCGCGCAGCGGATGCTTCTTCTCCTTCGGCGGCGTCTGCGGCGGCAGCTTGAGCCGCAGCAGGACCACGGCCATGCAGCCACTGGATGCGGCGACGGCGTAGAAGCAGCTGGCGGGCCCGCCGGCGTGGTAGAGCACGCCCGCGACCGCAAAGCCGATCGCGTGCATGAAGTGGAACCCCGCGGCGTTCAAGCCGATCGCATTGGCCATCAAGGAACGCGGCACGGTGCGCCGGACGATGGCGTGCCGCGCCGGCAACTCCATGGCTCGCAGGCAGGAGATCACGATGGTGGCCGCGACCAGTTCCGTCCAGCCGACCATGCCCAAGGCGATGCCCGTGGCGAAGGTGACGTTTACGAGCCCGAGGACCAGATAGACCGCGATCAAGTAGCGCCGCTGATCCACGCGCTCCGCCCATACGCCCGCGATCGGCGCGATGGGTACCCAGGGGAGCAGCGCCGCCACCGTGATCCAGCCAAGGCTCGCGGGCCGCCCCGTCAAGGCGAAGGCAAACCAGTTCGTTGCCGCAAGCCGCAGCCAGAACCCGGCCATGTTGAACAACAGGCCGATGTAGTACGCGCGAAAGACAGGCTGTGCGAAGGACGCGAACGTCCGAGCACGCCAGCCACTGGAGGGCACCATGACTAGGGGTCGGGGTCGTCGGCGGGCTCGAGGCCCTCGTCGCCAACGCGCAGCGGCTGCTCCAGCGCTTCGCCGTCGGCGCCCTCCCCCACGAGCTCGGCCAAGCGCGCCTCGGCATCATCGAGCAGGGCGCGACACGCCCGCAGATGCTCGACCCCCTGGCGGTAGCGCTCAAGGGACGTCTCGAGCGGCAGCTCCTCGCCTTCGAGGTCGTCCACCACGCCCTCGAGCGCGGCCAGCCGCTCCTCGAAGGTCGGTTCGCTCTTCGCTGCCTTGGTCTTCTTGCCAGCCATGGACGGAGGATATCCCGGCGGCACGCCGGCACCCGAGGAATGTGGTGCGTGGCGGTCCGTTCCCACGACCATGGTGCTCATGGGTGTCCCCCTACTCGTCCTCGTCGTCGCCTTCTACGCCGCTGTGGCCACGGCGTACCTCGAAGCCCGCCGACGCCGCGAGCCGCCGCCCCGCTGGGCGCGGCTGGCGGGGCCGTTCTCGGTCGCCGTCCACCTCCTGGGACTCATCGTCCTGAGCATGGCCATGGAGCGAAGCCCGTTCGCCTCCGCCAGCCAGTCGCTCTCGTTCCTGGCGTTCTCACTGGGGGTCCTCTACTTGCTCCTGGAGGCGACCAGCCGCGTCGCGACCCACGGAGGTGGGTTCTACGCGGTGGCCGCCGTCCTGACCGCACTCAGCGTTCCGGGGCTTGTGGACGGCGAGCCCAGCGCGTGGGCGGATCAGCCCCGCAACGTCGCCCGCAGCATGCACATCGGTCTCGCGCTCATGAGCACCGCCGCGATTCTCGCGGGCGGCCTCCTGGCGCTGGGCTACCTCGCGGCCTTTGCCCGGCTCAAGCGGCGGCGCCTCGCGGGGGGCGCCCACGGCCCGTCCCTCGCCGGCTTCCAGCGCCTCCTCGGGCGCGCGTCGCTGCTCGGCGTGGTGTTGCTGCTGCCTGCACTCATCCTCGGGATGCGCGCCCACGCGGCAGGCGCCTCCGCCGCGAGCCTCACGGTCCTCACGAGCACGATTGCCGTGCTGCTGATCTTCCTGACGGGCGCATTCGTGCTCTGGTGGCGCCGGCCGCTGCGCGGCCCGCTTGCTGCGTGGCTCAACCTCCTCGCCGTCGTCGTCCTCATCGTGGGCTTCGGCATCGTGCACCCACTGGTGTTGGGGGCTGCCTCGTGAGCGGCACCGTGTTCCATGTCGGCATCGACCATCACCTCGCCCCGCTCGCCGTGCGCGAGCGGGTCGCCCAGGATGTGGCCGGGATCGTACGGATTGCGCGCGCCGTGAGGGCCGAAGGCTGGGCGGCCGAGGCGATCTTGCTCTCGACCTGCAACCGCACCGAGCTGTACGTCGCAAGCAAGGAGGCCGACGGCGCCGACTTGGCGCTCGGCGCCTGGCTCCGGCACATCCCCGACGCGCCCCCGCCGTCCTCGGGCTGCTACCGCCGGGAAGCCGGTGCCGCCGCGGCACTGCACCTCTTGCGCGTGGCCAGTGGGCTGGAGTCAGCCATCATCGGCGAGACCGAGATCCAGGGGCAGATCCGGCTCGCCCACGAACACGGCCGCACCTCAGGCAGTGTCGGCCCCGTGCTCGACCGCCTGTTCCAAGCCGCGCTCCGAGCGGGCAAGCGCGCGCGCCATGAGACCGACATCAGTGAGGGCGGATCGTCCCACGGCAGCGCGGCTGCCCAGGTCGTGCGCCGCGTCTTCGACAGCCTCGAGTCGCGCACCGTCCTCGTCGTTGGCGCCGGACAGATCGCGACCCAGGCGGCGCGCGCCGTCGCCGAGGTC
>JAJDEM010000408.1 GCA_029259795.1 Planctomycetota bacterium | reverse complement strand
GCAGCCCAGGCGGGCTGCAATGTCGTCGTCCGCGAGATCGATGAAGCTGCGTGCACCAAGGGCGAGGGCAAGATCAGCAAGTTCCTCGGCAAGGCCGTCGAGAAGGGCAAGCTGACCGAGGAAGACAAGGCCGCCCTGCTGGGCCGCATGACCTTCACGACGAGTCTCGCCGACATGAGCGGCTGCGACCTGGTGGTCGAGGCGATCATCGAGAACCTCGACATCAAGCGTGAGCTCTTCGCCGAGCTCGACAGCATCTGCCCCGAGCACACGATCTTCTCGACGAACACCTCGTCGCTCGCCGTGGGTGACATGGCCTCGGCCACGAACCGTCCCGAGAAGTTCGTCGGCCTGCACTTCTTCAACCCCGTGCCGCTGATGCGTCTCGTCGAGGTCGTTCGCACCCTGCAGACCAGCGACGACGTGTTCGACGCGGCCTGCGCCTTCGGTGAGAAGGTCGGCAAGACCGTCGTCCGTGCGAAGGACTCGCCCGGCTTCGTGGTCAACCTCCTGTTGGTGCCCTACCTGCTCGACGCCATCCGCGCACTCGAGTCGGGTGTCGCCAGCAAGGAAGACATCGACAACGGCATGAAGCTCGGCTGCGGCCACCCCATGGGTCCGCTGCAGCTCCTCGATTTCGTGGGCCTGGACACGACGATGTACATCGCCGTCATCATGTTCCACGAGTTCAAGCAGTTCCGTTACTCGGCGCCGCCCATGCTGCGCCGTCTCGTCGCCGCGGGCCGCAACGGCCGCAAGTCGGGCGCCGGTTTCTACGACTACAAGTAGCCAGCCTCGGATGGGGAGTACGACCATGGATCTCGAGTTCGTCACCTACGCGTGCGATGGCGGCATTGCGACGATCACGGTCAATCGCCCGGACAAGCTCAATGCCCTCAACGACGAGGTCATGGCGCAGATCGACACGGCGTTCGCGCACGCGAAGGCCGACGCCGGCTGCCGCGTCGTCCTCCTGACGGGCGCGGGTGAAAAGGCCTTCGTGGCCGGCGCCGACATCGGCGAGCTCGCCACGCAGACCGTTCGCGGGGGCAAGGCCAAGTCGCTACGCGGCCAGGCCGTGCTCGCCAACATCGAGAACCTGGGCAAGCCCGTCATCGCGATGATGAACGGCTTTGCCTTCGGTGGGGGCCTCGAGCTTGCGCTTGCCTGCCACCTGCGCACGCTGGCTGCCGAGACGAAGATCGGCCTCCCCGAGGTCGGCCTGTCGATCATCCCCGGCTACGGCGGCACCCAGCGCTTGCCGCGCATCATCGGCCGCGGCCGTGCCCTCGAGATGATCCTGACCGGTCGTCCGATCTCCCCGGAGACCGCGCTCACGTTCGGTCTCGTCAATCGCGTCGCTCCGGCGGCCGAGCTGCGTGCCGTCACCGAGAAGCTCGCCGGCGCCATCATGGGCAACGGCCCCCTCGCGCTCGCCATGGCGACAGAAGCCGTGCTGCGCGGCAGCGAGACGACGCTCGAAGAGGGCCTGCGCATCGAGTGCGACCTCTTCGGCATCATCTCGTCGACGGCGGACATGCGCGAAGGCCTCAACGCCTTCCTCGAGAAGCGCAAGCCCGACTACAAGGGCGAGTAGCGCCACGCGCCCGATTTTCGGCTGCTCTGTGACCGTCGCGGGCCCTCGTGCGATAGAGTGGCATGCCCATGACGATTCTTACGACGCGCAAGGACTACGAAGCGCTCCCGGAGGGCGCGCCCTTCGAGCTGCATGACGGCGTGCTCGTCAAGCAGCCGTCGCCCCGGTACGGGCATCAGCGCTTGCAAGCCTGGATCTTTGCGCAGCTCGTTGCGCAGTTCGGAACCAACGGCCTCGTCGTGGCAGGGCCGGTCGACGTCCTCGTCGACGAGCTGACGGTATTGGTCCCCGACCTCGTCGTATTGCCTGTCGTGCCGGACGATGATGCGCAGTACGTCGGCGTTCCCGTGGCCGTCTTCGAGATCGCATCGCCCTCGACAAGGGGCCGTGATCGGGAGTTCAAGGCGCGGCGCTACCTCGGCCTCGGTGTCAAGGAGGTCTGGCTCATCGACGGCGCGGAGCGCGTCATCGACATCGTGACTTTCGATGGCGCCCGGCGTGCGCAGGGCGCGCAGCCTGCGGTCTCTGACGTCCTGCCGGGCTTCCGGCTGCTGCCCGACGAGCTGTTCGCGCCAGCGAGTTCCTAGTCTCCTGACGACAGCGCAGCCCTCCCGCGCGTCCCCTCTTTGCCCAGGTCCAAGTCGGCCTTGCCACGTGTGCCCGGCCTCTGGTTCCATACGCGGCCGTGAGTGAAGCCGACGAGACGCTGGACCGCTTGGCCCAGGAATACGTCCGTCGACTGCGCGCGGGGGAGGCCGTCGAGCCGGAGACCTACGCGCTGGCGCACCCGGAGCTGGCAGAGCGCATCCACGAGCTGTTCCCCGTGCTGGTTCTGATGGAGGGGCTGAAGCCCGCAACGGACCCCGAGGCGGCGACGCTGGCCGAGGCCACGAAGACAGGGATCGCCGCGCCCGACGCAGCGGCGACGCCCGAGCGGATCGGTCCGTTCACAGTGGTTCGGGAACTCGGACGAGGCGGCATGGGGCGCGTGTTCGAGGTCCGCGATGCGGCGGAGGCGCGGCGCGCCCTGAAGGTCGTACACACCCACCTGCTGGAACGTCCGGGCTTCCTTGCACGCTTCCTGCGCGAGGTCGAGACGGGTCTGCGCGTCGCCCACCCGGGGGTCGTGCAGACGATCGAGTCCGGGGTGGCGGAGTACGGCGGCGCCGAGGTGCCCTACCTCGTCCTCGAGTACGTCGAAGGCACCACGCTGCGGGAGTTGATCGACGAGACGGGCGGGGTGTCCGAGCGGCTGGCGCGCGACATCGGCGTGGCCGTGGCCGATGCGTTGGTTGCCGTGCATGCCGCGGGCATCGTGCACCGGGACGTCAAGCCCGAGAACGTGGTCATTGCGCCCGACGAGACGGTCAAGCTGATGGACCTGGGCGTTGCGCTTGTCCAAGAGGAGGCGATGCGCCTCACCCAGACGGGCGAGTTCGTTGGATCGCTGCTCTACGCCGCACCGGAGCAGCTCCGCTCGGGCCGCGTCGACGCTCGCACGGATCAGTACGCCCTCGGCTTGTTGCTCTTCGAGCTGGTCGCCGGGCGCCATCCGGAGGCCGAGGGCCCGGGGAGTCTGCTGACGCGTCGGTTTGGCGATGGCCGGCCGACGCGGCTGCGGGAGATGGTGCCGACTGCGACGCCGTTCCTCGAGCGCGTGATCGAGGTCTTGTTGTCGCGCGACCCGGAGGCGCGCTTTCCGGACACCGCCAGCGTGGCGGCCGCCCTCGCGGACGGGGAGTCTGCGGCGTGGTGGACGGCGCAGGAGGCTGCGCGCGTGGGACCGACCCGGCCGCGCCTGTTCGAGGGTGCGCCGGCCTTTGTGGGGCGCGGCCGCGAGCTGGCCGACCTGAACGATGCGTACGCGGACATCCTCCGCGGGGCAGGGCGCGCGCGGGTTCTGGTGGGCGAGGCCGGCATCGGCAAGAGTCGACTGGTCGCGGCTTGGCTTGACCGGTTGGATGCTGAGACCGCGCCGCCCGCCGTCGCGTGGATCGAGCACGGGCCTGGCGCGGGCGTTGTGGGGCTGACGCCGTTGGCGCTCGCGCTGAGCCGTCTCCTCGGCGAGCAGCTCGAGGCCACCGTGCTCTCTTGCTTTGGAGACCAGACCGAGGCTGCGGCCTCCCTGCTTCGTCATCTCCAGAATCCGGAGGCGAGCGAGGACAGCGATCCGCTGACGCGGGCTTCGCTCGAGGCGCTCTACGGCCGACTGCTGCGGGCCATGGCGGCGACGCAGCCCCTGGTCTTGGTGGTCGAGGATCTGCACTTTGCTTCGGCCGAGGTGCGCGCGTGGCTGCAGCGCCTTGTCCCCGCGCTCGCGAGCGTTCCCGTGTTGCTCCTGCTGACCGCGCGTCCGGAGCCCGGTGAGGTCTGGGCCCAGGAGGCAGCGCAACTCGACCACGTAGAGGTGATGCACCTCGCCGGCTTGGGGGCAGAGGACGGCTCGGCCCTGTTTGCGAACGCGCTGGGTACGGACCTCGCCGAGCTGGCGGCCGTGCAGGATGTCGTGCGCAGCGCCGACGGGAATCCGTTCTGCCTCATCGAGTTCGCCGCCGAGCTGCGTGCACGGTCGCAGCGCATCGGCGCCCGGGCCGAGGACGTCCCGGCCATGCCCGACTCCGTGCAGCGGCTGGTCGAGGAGCGGCTTGCGTCCCTCTCCACGCAAGGCCGCGAGCTGCTCGCGGTCGCCGCGTGCTGCGGGGATCGCTTTGACCCCGTGCTTGTGTGTGAAGCCGCGGGGGTGCCGCGGCTGGCGGGACTACGTCTGCTGCACAGTGCGGATCGCGAGCATCGGGTGCTGGCTGCGGAAGGCGCGACCTATCGC
>JAJDEM010000407.1 GCA_029259795.1 Planctomycetota bacterium | reverse complement strand
CCATGGACGCCCTTCGGCCATGAGATCGGGTGCGAGGGTGCGCGAGAGCCGCACGATTCAGCTTGTGTTCATGCAACATGCGGGCTCGCAGCCCGGACTCTCGCTGGCTGGCTCGCTAGGACGCGCGCAGGCCCAGCGCGAGATCGATGTCGGCAACCTCGACACTCTCGCTTTCACGCAGGTCGGCAAGCGTGCGGGCCACACGCAGGACGCGGTGGATCCCCCGACCGCTCAGGCCGCGCAGGCGCGCGTAGCGCACGAGATGGGTCTCGGCCTCCCCCGTCGCAGCCGCCGCGGCCAGCAGGTGGCGAGCCGGAATGCGCGCGTTCCACGGTCCCTCGGCGTGCCCCCGCGCATGGCGTGCCTCCTGAAGGGCCCGCGCAGCAGCCACGGCCCCCGCGCCGTAGGGTGGTTGCTGCGGACCGCCGACGAGCACCGCGGGATCGACGGGCTGCAGACCCACATGCAGGTCGAACCGATCGCGCAGCGGCCCCGACAGGCGCGCGCTGTAGCGCTCGCGTGCAGTGCGCGCGCAGCGGCAGCGGTCGCCGACACCGTGCCAACCGCAGGGGCATGGGTTGCACGCAGCGACGAGCAACACCCGCGCCGGGAACGAGGCCGTACCCGCCGCCCGTGCCAGGGTCAGCTTGCCGTCTTCGATGGGCTGGCGCAGGGCCTCCAGACTGGCGCGCGCAAACTCGACCATCTCGTCGAGGAACAACACCCCCCCATGGGCCAGACTCACCTCCCCGGGCCGCGGTACCGAGCCCCCGCCGACAAGCCCAGCGAGGCTCGTCGTGTGGTGCGGCGCGCGGAACGGGCGCTCGCGCAGCAACCCACCGGCAAGCAGACCCGCGACACTGTGGATGCGACTGCACGCGAGCGACTCGGACTTCGTCAGCGGCGGCATGAGCGCCGCAACCTCACGGGCCAGGAGCGTCTTGCCGCAGCCGGGGGGGCCGACCATCAACAGGTTGTGCCCTCCGGCCGCAGCGACCCACGCCGCTTGGACCGCGAAGGGTTGCCCCCGGACTGCACTCTCCACACCGGCGCGCGACTGGGGACTCCACGGCGGCTCCTTGTGGGCGCGTAGGGGCGCGTGGCCTCGCAGATGATCGACGGCGTCGCGCAAGTGACCGACCGGGTAGACCGCGAGCCCGCCCACGGCGGCCGCCTCCGCCACGTTGCGCGACGGCACGAAGGCACGCTCGAGTTTGGCGCACCGAGCGGCCTCGGCCGCCGCCAGGACCCCTCGGACCGGAAGCACCGCGCCATCCAGGGTCAGCTCCCCGATGCACAGTGTTCGGCGCAGGTCGGCCTCGCCCAGGGCGCCCTGCCCAGCCAGCACCCCCAGCGCGATCGCCAGGTCCAAGCCGGCGCCCGACTTGCGCGCGGCCGCGGGGGCGAGATTGACGGTCATGGGGCGCCAGGGCCAAGGCCACTGCCCATGGATGACCGCACTGCGGATGCGCTCCCGGCCTTCCCTGAGGGCGCTGTCCGGCAGCCCCACGATGCGGAAGCTGGGATCACCGCCCTCCTCCAGCCCCGCGATGGAGATCTGGACATCGACGAGTTGGGCGTCGGCTCCCACGATGGCTGCACCGGCGGTGCGTGAGAACGATCGCATACCTCGCGCTCGCTCGGGCTCCAGATGCGGTCACACGGGAATCCATTTCCGGAGGAGAGCCCAGACGACTGCTACGATTGGCCCCTGCTGCCCCCCCAAGAGGAACTGACCCCATGCGCGTTGCTTTCTGCTGCCTGGCCACCCTGCTCGTGCTCACCACGCTCAGGGGCCTGCCCGCCGCCGCTGACGACATCGACGAGTCCGGTGCCGCCAAGAACGTGAAGAGCCTGCTCGAGGCGGACCCGGGTGGCAACCTGCCCAAGATCTGGAAGCTCTCGGAGTCGCTCGCGGCCCTGGGTCGCCCCGCGATCCGCCCCTTGCGTGACGCCGCGCCAAGTGCGCAGGCCGCGCAGCGCTTGGCCATCGGTCGCGCGCTCGTGCTCCTTGCGGACTACACCCAAGGGCTCGAGGAGTTGCGCACCGTCATTACCGCCGAAGGCACCCCGGTGCCGCTGAAGGTCGCGGCCTTGGGCGTCGTCGGAGATGAGGGCGAGCTGGAAGAGGCCGAGTGGCTCGAGACGGCCATCGGCGACGTGCTCGACCCGCATGTGAAGCTGGCCATGGCCAAGAGCCTGTGGGCACTGAACAAGTCCAACAAGGCCAAGGGCAAGCAGGTGATGCTGCAGTTCATGCGCAGCAGTGATCCGGAGTGGCGCGCCGAAGGCGCGCTCGCCCTGGGTGAGATCGGTGCGGCGACGGAAGCCAAGACCGTCTTGCGCGAGATTGCCACCCAGCCGACCGAGCGTGGCCGCAGTGCGCGCCTGCTCCTGCGCATGCTGCGCATCGAGACCGTGATGGAGCAGCGCCTCCGCGAGCCGGTGCCCGACGCCGCCGTCCCGGCGAAGACCAAGAGCAGCTGGACGTTGCTCGACGAGATCCGCAAGCACCTCAGCGAGGGCTACGTCGACGAGACGAAGGTCAAGCAAGAGCGTCTCGAGGACGCCGCGGCCGCAGGGCTCACGCGGGCCCTCGACCCCTTTACGAACTACCTCTCCCCCGCCGACAACGCCCGGTTGCTGCAGAGCCTCGACCCCAGCTACGGCGGCATCGGCGCCTACGTCTACAACAACCC
>JAJDEM010000406.1 GCA_029259795.1 Planctomycetota bacterium | reverse complement strand
GCGCAGCGTTGCCGTGTCGGGCAGGGCGTCTTCCGGGAGCCCCGTGAGGCACACGACGCCTTCGCAGCGTCGCCCCCGACCCAGCGGCAGCACCACGTACGCGCGGCCCGTGTAGTCGCGTGCCCCGCCCGGCGAGCCCTGCCCCGTGACGGGGCGACCGAGCGCAGCGACCCGCCCGGCGATGCCTGTGCCCAGCGGCGCGCGCATGGAGTCGATCAGGCTCTCGCGCATGCCGCGACCAGCCCGCAGCACGAGTGTCCCACGCTCCGGCTCGCGCAGCATGAGGCTGATCCGGCTGGCGTTGGAGGCTTCACTCAGGGTGCGCACCGTGTAGTGCATCAAGGCACCCAGGCGGCTGATGCGCTCCAGGCAGCCCTCGGCGAAGCGCCCGGGATCGGCAATGCCGGGGACGGGTACGTCGTCATCGGCACGGGGCAGGGGGACGGACGGCGCCCCGCTCGCGCCGGCGCTTCGGCGGCGCTTGGCTTCCGGGGCGCGCTCGGGCTCAGGCCGAGGCGCCGGCGTGGATTCGATGACGCGGCTGCGGCCGGCGGGGGGCTGGGCGGACGCCGCCGGCGCCGTGACAGTTGCCGTCGTGGTTGGGGCGTCGCCGCTGCCGTCGACCTGCCAGACGTGAATCCCCAGCGCGCGCGCGGCCTTGCGCACGCTGGGTGCCTCGGTGCCGGTGCTGTGCACGAGCATGGGCGCAGGCTGCACGTGCCGCCGGAGGCTCTCGAGTGCGGCGTGGGGGCGTGCATCGAGGACCGAGCCACTGACGACACAGCCAAGCGGCCGCCGGCGGGCCAGCAGCTCGAGACCTGCGTGCACGTCCTCGACGTGCTCGATGGGGGGGCTGTCGGTGCCGAGGAAGCGCTCGCCGTGGGCGGCCAGGGCCAGCGCGGCACTCTCGCCGATGGCGAGCCAGTAGGGTCCCGCGGCCGGCTCGTCGAACGGCGAGTCGCCCAGGACGCGCGGCACCTAGAGCTGCTCCCTCGGCAGCGCGAGCAGTGCGTCGGCGGCTTCGACGACGAACTGGGAGCCGCTCAGGCGCTCGATCTCGGCCAGGGCTTCCCGCCGTGTGCGCGAGCGTCGGTAGGGCCGGGGACTCGTCATGGCGTCAAACGCCTCGGCGACGCCGATGACGGCGGCACCGATCGGGATCTGATCCTCGCGCAGCCGGTCCGGGTAGCCCCGGCCGTCGGGGCGCTCGTGATGGTGGCGCACGAACGCGGCGGCCTCGCCGAAGGGCTCGAGGATCTGCGCGCCGATGATCGGGTGCATGCGGACGACCGCCTGCTCGCCGTCATCCAGCGGACCCTTGCGATGCAACACGGTGTCGGGGATGCCGACCTCGCCCACGTCGTGCAGTCGGGCGGCCATCTCGATGACGCGGCGCAGCCGCGGCGAGAGGCCAAGCTCGCCCGCGACGGCATCGGCCAGGCGCGCCACGCGCTTGGAGTGGCCGTGAAACAGGCTGCCGCGACCCTCGAGGGCCTCGATGATCCGCTCGGCGACGCCCAGGGCATTTCGCTCGGCGGCGCGGCGGTTCACCTGACCCTCGAGGGCGACGCTCAAGGCCTGGGGCACGAGCGAGAGCAGGAAGGTGTCAGTCTCCTCGTCGTTGTCGGCCCGCTCCGGGCGCAGCAGGGTGAGGCCGCCGACGGGCTGATCCTGGAGCCGTACGACGACCGCGAGGGCTTCGAGCGGCTGGCCGTAGCCGAGGACGGTGTCCTTGGTGACGCCGTCGGGCACGAGGCAGGCCCGATGCAGCAGCGCACCGCTCATGGCCTTGAGCACTGGGGTTGCGCTGGGTTGCGTGTGATGCTCCGCCGTGCGGACGCCGTCGCCGAGGTCGAGCTCGATGCGCGTGACCACCGCGTGGAAGCGGCTCGCGAGAATGCGCGCGGTCGTGTGCAGCATCCGGTCCAGGTCGTCTTCCTGCGCGAGCAGGCCCGTGAGCTCCCGGATGAAGTCGAGGTCGGTCACCCGGCGCTCGAGCGCCTTGCGCGAGAGCGTGAGGTCATGGCGGGTCTGGCGCAGGTCGGCCTCGACGGCGCGGCTGCGCTTGCGGAGGTCGTCGGCCTCGGTTCGTACGCGCCGGACGGCCGCCTGCTCGTCGCGGGCGAGGCGGCCCGTGCTCAGCACCCGGCTCACGACCTTGCGCAGGTCGTCGATGCTGAAGGGCTTGGTGAGGTAGTCGTCGGCGCCGAAGCGTAGCGCCTGGACGGCCGTCTCGGTGGAGGCGAAGGCCGTGATCAGTATGCTGCCGAGATCGGGCCGGGTCTCCTTGGCCGTGCGGATCAGGTCGAGCCCGCTGATCGTCGGCATCCGGAGGTCGGTGATCAGGATGTCGACGGGCTCGGCCTCGATCTCCCGCAGGGCCTCGCGGCCATCGCCGTAGGTCGAGACCGCATAGCCTTCCCGGCGCAGCGCGGTCTTGAGCAGCTCGCGGATCTGCGGCTCGTCATCGACCACCACGATCCGCGCCGTGGGGGTGGGCGCAGGCTCGGGCTTCGGCAGGCTTTGCCGGGTCAGAGTCCATTCGGGGAGGAGAGGCCGCATGAATCGAAGAAATCGGTCATTGGAGCCCCGACCTTGGGTAGTTGTCTCGGTATGGGACGCGAATCCCGGTCAGGCGGGGGCGTCGCTGCGTGCGCGCGCTTCAGCGCAGCGGCAGACGCAGGCCCAGGGTCGTGCCCTGCTCGCCCGAGCGGGCGATGAACCGGCCTCCGTGGATGCGGGCCACCGCGTCGGCCAGGGCGAGGCCCGGGTAGGGCTCGCGGGTCTCGTCGTGGTTGAGGAGCACGGCTTGGCAGAGGGACTGGAGGACGTCCGGCTCGAGGTGGATGCCCTTGCCGCGTACGGCGGCCTCGAGGACGACGCTCTGCTTGGTGGTGACCTCGCGAACGCGAGCGGCGATCTCGACGGGGCGCTCCTCACCGCGGGCCGCGAGGAACTGCAGCATGGTGTCGAATGCAACGCCCGCTTGGCTGCTGTCCACCGAGACGAGCGGTCCGTCCTCCGGCGGCGTGCCGACACTCTGCACGCGCCCGGTCGACTCGGCAGCGTCGAGGCTCTGGCGCAGCACGAACCCGAGCGCGTCGTTGCTGCGCTGCGGGCGGCGCAGCAAGCCGAAGCGCGCGAGGATGCGCATGACGCCCTGGATGCGCTCGACCTCCTGGCCGAGGGCATCGCGCGTCTCGATGGAGACATCCGCCGCCTCACCGAGCAGCGCGAGGATCTGCAGCGGGTTGTTGATCGCGTGGGCGACCTCCCCGGCCAGACGGCTGAGCGCGCGGGCGGCGTCCTCCTCGGGGGCATCCGAGCGCGAGCCGACGAGCGCTGCGGCGAGGGCCGTGAGCTCGGCGGGATAGAACGGCTCGAGCGCGTAGGCGTCGGCGCCGGCTTGCAGTGCATCGAGGGCGGCGTGGCGATGGCCCTCGGGGACGAGCAGGAGGATCCGGGCTTCGGGGCTGCGCTTCTTCACGGCCCGGAGGAAGGCCGAGTCGCGCTTGCGGAAGCCGGCGAGGCTCAGAACGACGAGGTCGCTCGGGCGTTCGACGAACTTCGCGGTGCCCTCATACGGCTCCTTGGCCGTGCGAACCCGGTAGCCGGCACCACGCAGTGTCTCGGCGGCGGCACGCCGGCCCGGCCCCGGACGCATCACCAGCAGGACCGTCGGCCGTTGGCCGGGCCTGCGGGGGGGCGGGGGCGGGTTGGCTGCGCGATCCAGGAAACGATCCTCCGATTCCTCCATCATCGGCTCGGAGGGGGACTTGAGTGGAACGCAACTCGCCCGGTCCGGCGGCGAGGGCGCTACAATCCCGCCCTGATCCGGCTCGTAGGGGGCCGGCGGAGGGACGGCTTGGCAGTTCGGGTACTCCTGGCGGACGACGAGCGCGCCATCGCAATCACCCTGGCGGACGATCTGCGCCGGGCCGGCTACGACGTCGAGACCGCCGCCGACGGCAATGAGGCGCGGAGCCTCTACAAGAGCGGCCAGTTCGATGCCGTGGTCACCGACCTCAACATGCCCGGCATCGGGGGCCTGGAGCTGCTGGAGTTCATCAAGGGCTCCGAGACGGCGGCGGAGGTCATCATCATCACGGGCTACGGCACCATCGACTCTGCCGTGGACGCCATGCGCAAGGGCGCCTTCGACTACGTCCTGAAGCCCTTCAACAACGACGAGATCCTCGAGAAGCTGCGCAAGGTCGTAGAGCTGCGCCGGCTGCGCACCGAGAACGAGGAACTCCGCGAGGAGCTCGGCCGGGAGAAGGGGCTCGGCCAGATCATCGGCCGCAGTCCCGCGATGATGCGTGTCCTGGACCGCATCCGTACGGTGGCCGCAGGCGACGCCCGGATCTTGATCACCGGCGAGTCCGGGACCGGCAAGGAGCGGGTCGCACGCGCGATCCACGACATCTCCCGGCGGGCCAACAAGCCCTTCGTACCGCTGGCCTGTGCGGCGATCCCCAGCACCCTGCTCGAGGACGAGATCTTCGGCCACGAGCGCGGCGCCTTCACCGACGCCAAGGAGCGCAAGCCCGGTCGCTTCGAGCGCGCGCATGAGGGCACGCTCTTCCTTGACGACATCGACGACATGCCGCTCGAGACCCAGGTCAAGCTGCTGCGCGTCGTGCAAGAGGGGGAGGTCGAGCCCCTCGGCAGCCAGGAGGCCATTCAGGTCGACGTCCGCGTCGTCGCGGCGACCAAGGTCGATCTGGCCGAGGCCGTCGAGGACGGGGAGTTCCGGGAGGACCTGTTCTATCGCCTCAATGTCGTGCCCGTGGACCTGCCCCCGCTGCGCGAGCGGGTCGAGGACATCCCGCTCCTGGCAGAGCACTTCCTGAAGCGTTTCGGGGGCGAGGTCGAGTACACCGTGCCGAGCGAGGTCATGGCCGAGCTCTGCACCTACCGCTGGCCCGGCAACGTGCGCGAGCTCGAGAACGCCGTGGAGCGCGCCATCGCGCTGGCGGGTTCGAACAGCGTGCTCTCGCGCGATCTCCTGCTGGAGGGCGCGCTCCGTCGTCGTCGCAAGGGCGGCGGTCAGGACAGTGCCAGCGGCCCGTTGGTCACCCTGCGCGAAGTCGTCCGCGAAGGCGAAGAAGGCCACATCCGCCGGGTGCTGCAAGCCACCGAGGGCCATCGCGCCAATGCCGCGAAGGTGCTGGGGATCTCCCGCAAGAACCTATGGGAGAAGATGAAGGACTACGGGATCGAGTAGGCCCGTCGGAGAGCGCGGGATGGACGACGAGACAGCCCTCGAAGCCACGGACGATCTCTACGCTGAGCAACCGCGCCAGAGGAAGGCCACGGTCTGGACGAGCCCGGTGGCGAAGGTGCTGCTGTGCATCCTGCTCGGGCTCTTCGGCATCTTCATGGCGATCCTCCTGGTCCGTGCCGGCCCGCCGAAGAAGATCTCGGGCTGGCTGGCCATCGTGCTCTACGCCGGCGTGTTCCTCGATGGGATCCGGGTGACCTTGATGAATCGCTGGGGGCAGCGCGGTGCCTTCATGCGCTGGGCCTTCGTCCTGCTCCTGCTCTTCTTTGCGGTGGTCGGCGCCGTGGCCGTGGTTACGGAGTAGCGCAGGGCGTTGGCTGCCCTGCGCCTGTGGGTAGGCTTGCGCACATGAATCAGGAACTCAACGCACAGACGCTCCCTTCGCTCCTCGAGCGCCTTGCGGCACTCGAGCCCTCCAACGGACCCGAGTGGGGCAAGATGGACGCCGGGCAGATGCTCGCGCACTGCAAGGTCGCGGTGGAGCTTGCCGTCGGCGAGCGAGCGATGAAGCGCGGCCTCATCGGCTTCCTGTTCGGTCGGATGGCCCGGCGCTCCGTTCTCAAGGACAAGCCGTTCGCCCACAACATGCCCACGGCACCGATCTTCAAGGTGACGGACAGCCGCGAGTTCGACAAGGAGCGCACACACCTGATCAGCCTGCTGCAGAGCTACGTGGATCGAGGTCCGGAAGGCCTCCCCCCGGAACATCCGTTCTTCGGCGCCATGTCGCCGAGTGATTGGGGCGTGCTCCAGTGGAAGCACCTCGACCATCACCTGCGTCAGTTTGGCGCCTGAGCAGGGGCCGCGCCCGCAGCCCACGGGGCGAGCAGGTGGTGGGACGCCTCCAGACCACACGCGGGCAGCTCCGGCGCCGCGATCACCAGCGTGCCTTCGAATCGCGCCAGCTCTGCTGTGACGGCAGCGAGTCCGGCTTCATCGAGGGCCGCGAAGGGTTCATCGAGGAGCAGCAGCTTCGGACGCACGGCAAGCGCGCGGGCGACGGCCACGCGCCGCCGCTCCCCGCCGGAGAGCACCGCGGCGGGACGCTCCGCGAAGCCTGCGGCGCCAAGCCCGTCGAGCAGGGCGTCGGCCTCGGCGGGGTTGCGCTTGGCCAGCCGCAGCGCGTAGCGCACGTTCTCGCGGGCGCTCCCGCGCAGGAAGTACGGGCGCTGGTGCACGAGCACCGCCTCCCCCGGACGCAGCAGGCCCGTCACCGTGCCGGTCGTGGGGGGCAGGAGCCCGGCGAGTACGCGGAGCAGCGTGCTCTTGCCGCAGCCGTTCTCGCCTTCGATGCCCAGGCGCGCGCCGGGGGCCAGGTCCAGGGCCGCGAGCGTGAGCGCCGTGGTCTTGCCATAGCGCACGGTGAGATCGCGCACACAGATCATGAGCGCTTCCCCCGGGTCATGCCGAAGGCGATGAAGCCGGGCACCATGGCGACCAGCATCAACACCACCCCGCAGGCCACGGCGCGCGCGAAGTCGCCGCCGGAGAGCTCGGTCGCGATCTTCGTGGGCAGGGTCTCGGTCTTCATCCGGAACGTGCCCCCGACGTTGATGCTGATGCCGAGCTCCGTCAGGCAGCGAGCGAACGCCGCGAGCCCTGCGCCCATGAGCACGAGCCGGTTCTCGCTGATGACGGCGCGTAGCACCTGCCAGCGGCCGGCGCCGAGCGTGCGGACGGTCTCGGCGACCCGCGGGCCGCGCTCCTGCGCGGCGGCGTGCGCGAAGGTGCCCAGGATGGGCAACGCGAGCAGGAACTCGCCGATCACGATGGCCTGCTTGGTGTAGATGAGGTCCATGCTCCCGAACAGACCCCGCCGGGACAGGAAGGCGTAGACGAGCAGGCCCAGGACCACCGTCGGAATGAACATGCCCAGCCGCAGCAGGAGCACCTGGACGGAGCCCAGCACGCGCCGCTCGAGCCCAAGCCATGTGCCGTAGGGAATCCCGACGAGTGCGGCGAGGCCGACGGCGGTGACGGAGCAGAGCAGGCTGACGAAGATCGCGTGATAGACCTCGGCGTCGCCGCTGAGGAGGAGGTGGAACGCGTCCCGGGCGCCCTCGGCGAGGAAGTCCACTAGTCGTTCCCCTGGGGTTTGGCGTCGACGGGGTGGAACAACGCGCGGCCGTCGAGCCGGAAGGCTCCGATGGCCTTCTGCCCTTGCGCGGAGGTCAACCACGCGGCGAAGCGCGTGGCGTCCTCGGCGCGGACATGCGGATGGCGCGCAACGTTGACGACAAGCACACCGTACGGATTGCGCAGCGCGGGATCCCCCTCGGTCAGGATCTCCAGAGCCAGCGTCCGACGGTAGGCGAGCCACGTGCCGCGGTCGCAGAGGAGGTAGGCCCGCAGCTCGTCGGCCCGGGTGAGGCAGCCGCCCATGCCGGCGCCGGCTTCGAAGTAGCTCTTCGGATGGTCGTGCGGGTTCACGCCAGCGGCCGCCCACAGCGCGAGCTCGCGGATGTGGGTGCCCGAGTCGTCGCCGCGTGAGACGAACTTGGCTTGGGCCTTGTGGATGCGCGCGAGCGCTTCGCTTGCGGTCTCGCTGCCCCGGATGCCGGCTGGGTCAGCGGCGGAGCCAAGGATGACGAAGTCGTTCCACATCACGTCGCGCCGCTCGCTGGCGTAGCCGGCGGCCAGGAACGCATCCTCGCGGACGCGCGCATGCACGAGGACCACATCGACGTCGCCCGCCTCACCCAGCCGCAGAGCCTTGCCCGTGCCGACAGGGAGCACGTCGACCTCGATGCCCGTGTCGGCCGTGAAGAGCGGCAGGAGGTGCTCCAGCAGGCCCGCATTGTGGGTGCTGGTCGTCGTCGCGAGTCTGAGCGGGCCTTGCCGGGTCGCCGACGCGTCACCGCAGGCGGCGAGTGCGAGGAGCGATAGAAGTGCGACCAGGAACCTCATGGGAGAAGTGTAGTGCCGCATCTCGCGCCGGGCGATCCGTGCCCCGGTAGGCTGGGCGCCCATGCGCAAGAGCCGACTCATCGACAAGGCCATCCTGCCCTCCGGGGAGGAGCTCACGCTGCGTGAGGAGGCCGGCTTCTTCATGGTGCGGGCGGACGGCATGCCGCTCATGAGCAACATGGCGCACTACTCCGAGGAGCACATGGCTGTGCTCGGCTGCAAGGGGCTGAAGGAGAAGGCCGACGCACGCGTCCTCATCGGAGGGCTCGGCATGGGCTACACAGCGCGCGCCGCGCTCGAGCAGCTTGGCCCGACGGGCAGGGTGATCGTCTCGGAGATCTCCCCGACGCTCATCGAGTGGAACCGCGGCCCGCTGGCCGATCTCGCCGACCGACCGCTCGAAGACAAGCGCACCGAGCTCGCGGTCGGGGACCTCGTCGACTACGTCCTCAGCAGCCCTGAGCCGTTCGACGCGATGCTCCTTGACGTCGATCACGGGCCGGATTCGTTCACGGCCGAAGGCAACGTCCGGCTCTACAGCCGCAAGGGCCTGCCCCGGCTGCGCAGCCTGCTGCGCAAGGGGGGCACACTCGTGATCTGGTCGGCCTACAACGCGCCGTCCTTTCCGCGCGCGATGCGCGTCGCGGGCTTCCGCGCGGAGTCCATTCGCGTAAAGGCCCGGAAGACCAAGGGCAGCTGGCACTACCTCTACGTCGGCCACCGCGACTAACGCGCAGGGTGGGAGCCGCGGAGGCTCTAGAAGCCGCGCGCCTTGGCGGCTGCGCGCAGCGTCTTGAAGGCTGGCTTGTCGGTGCCGCCCTTTGCGTGGGTCCGCAGGCCCAGCGTGGCGAGGTAGTCGACGAAGCGCGGGTCGCTGCTCCGGTAGTACTTCTTGTACCTTTCGATCGCCGCAGCCGACGTGTCGGTCAGCCAGCAGTAGCTCACTAGGGGCACGCGTGCGCGGTAGCGGTCCCACAGCGTGAACAAGCGCGTGATGAATTTGTCCTGGTGGGCGAGGGAGCTGCCCATCACCGTGCCCGACGGGCAGCCAATCTCACCGAAGTGGATCGGCTTGTTCGGATAGAGGGTCGTTGCGGTGCGGAAGGCCTCGTCGAGGTGCTTGAGGGGTTGGAGCCTGAACCCCGCGCGGAGCGGGTAGTAGGTGAGGAGGATCACATCGGCTTGGAGGTTCAGGCGGCTGGCCCAGGTGCGGGTGCCTCCCGTGAGGCTGCCGTAGGTGAGGGTGCAGCCGATGGGCAGCTTGGGGTGGGTCGTGCGGATGTGCGTCCGGCCGGCTTCGAAGAGGCGCGTGTAGGCAGCCCAGGCCTTGGGGTCGGCGCCCAGTACCCCGCCGACCTCGTTGCCTAGCGACAGGCTGGTCAAGCGTAGATCCTTCACCTGGCCGAGGACCCAGGTGAGGAAGGTCTGGAAGCGTGCGATGACGACGGGATCGTCGTACGCCTTGCCCCTGAGGTCCTTCGGGAGCCGTACCTGGGTGGTGTCGAGGACCTTCAGGACCAGCGAGACGCGCATCGTGCGAGGCCCGTAGAAACCGTTGGCGATGGGCAGCCAGCGGCTCTTGAACACGCCCGGCTGCGCCTCGATCTCGTCCCAGGCGACGGCGAGCCCCACGGCGTCGATGCCGATCGACGTGGCGTGGCCGTAGGCGCGTCCGAAGTCGCCATCGGCAGCACTGCTGACGTGCATACCGAGCAGGCGCTTGCCCTTCGCCACGACCGCCGGCTCCTCCGCCCGCGCGGGCGCCGCGAGGAGGAGTGCCAGTAGCAATCCGACGAGTCGGTGGTGATGTCGCATGGCGCCTCCCACCGCCCCGTACCGCACGCTGTCGAGGCGGTTTCGGGAGGGGCTGGCTACCAGTCGAAGACGAAGCCGAGCACGACGTTGATGCCCGGCTCGTTCTGCCCCGAACCGTGGGTGCGGTAGTTGGCGTCGAACAGGTTCTCGACCGCGAGCGTCAGGCTGCTCTTTGAGCCGAGCCTGTACCCGCCGCGCAGGTTCACGACGCTCCACGCCGGCGTGCCGCCCGGCGGAATGCGCCGCGTATCGCCTTGATCGCGCAAGGAGAGCTGGTCGGCCTTGCCCGCGTACTCCCACTCGGCTTGGAGCCAGCCGCGGGAGCACTCGGGCTCCAAGCGCAGGCCAAGGGTGCTGTGGAGCGGGTTCTGGCGGCTGAGATGGGAGTCGACGAGCGACCCGCCCGCGCCCAGCTCCTTCACGCGGCTGTCCATCCAGCCGAGGTTGCCGAACACGGTCCACGAGCGCCGCACGCGCAGCGCGCCGGCCAACTCGAACCCGTAGGCGTAGCCGTCGCCGATGTTGTCCTTGCGCACCTCGGGGGTGCCGCCGATGAGGGCGCCCGTGGGGGAGCGGATGATCGCGTCGTCGATGCGCGTGTACCAGACGGCCGCCTCGCCGGAGAAGCGGCGCTGCTCGGTCTTCGCGCCCAGCTCGAACGCGACGGTCTTCTCGGGCTCGAGCCCCGGGGCGGGGGACTCCACGACGCTGGTCGCATCCAACGAAGTCAGGTCATGCAAAGACGGGGCGCGAAAGCCCTGCGAGACGCTGCCGTAGACACTGACCTTGCGTGAGACGGCGTAGCGCGCCTTGAGGCTACCCACGAGGCTGGTCCAGTCGTTGGCGACGCGAATGACGTTGCCCGGGGTTGTCGGATCGGAGCCTGCGACCGAAGGGTTGTCCACCCGGTTGGCTTCGGCGCGCGCGTAGGTGAAGCGGGCGCCGAGGAAGAAGTCCCAGCGCCGCCAGTGGATGTGGTCCTCGAGGTAGACGCCCACGAGGTCGTAGCGCGCATCGTCGCCGATCGCGCCTTGGATCGTCGGGCCACCTTCCACACCGGCAACGAAGTTGCGCCGGAAGCTGTCGACCTCGTCGTGATACCACTCCGCGCCGTAGGTCAGGCGACCGATGCGCGTGCAGGATTCGAACTGCGCGTTGATGCCGAGCTGGTTGAGCGTGAACCCCTGCAGGTCCTGGCGATCGCCGGTGCGGAGCCGGTCGCGTTCCTCGTCATGCCGCTGCCAGCTGAGCGTCAGCGCCCCGCGCTCGACGCGGCCGCCGCCGTCGTAGCTCACGCGACCGTAGACGAGCGTGCGCTCTTGATCCTGATCCCGGCGCAGCTCCGATCCCACGGTCGTGCCCCGAAACGGCACCGAGAAGATCGTCGTCTCGGTGCGCGGGGCATTGGTCTGTTTGAAGTGCTGTCCGGCCAGCGTGACGTTCCAGTGCCGACCGATCCTGCGATCAAGGCGCAGGTCCCCCGCGATCTCCTCGATGCCGCCGGTGCCCGGTAGCGGGCCGCTGGCACTCTGGATGTCGCCAAAGCGGCGCAGCGTCACGCCGCCGAGCCAGCCGAGGTTGTTCTGGTTGC
Organism: Planctomycetota bacterium; assembly: GCA_029259795.1. Taxonomy (GTDB): domain Bacteria; phylum Planctomycetota; class PLA2; order PLA2; family JAEUHO01; genus JAHEIK01. Next base: position 20,837 of record JAJDEM010000406.1, on the reverse strand, counting down.
CCTCGAACTCGAGGCGGGCGCCGCCCCTGGCCTCGGCGCTGGCGGCGCGACCGTAGAGGCGGGTGTTTGTGTGGACGCCGGGGAGAAAGCGCTCCCGGCGCCGGGTCGCGACGTTCACCGTGCCGCCGATCGCGTCACTGCCGTAGAGCACGGAGTGCGGGCCGCGCACGACCTCGAGCCGTCCCATGGTGTAGGGGTCGACCGTGCCCCAGTACTGGTTGGGCCCCGCGCGGAAGGCGGAGTGGTTGAGGCGCACCCCGTCGATGAGCAGCAGGTTCTGGTAGCCCGTGAAGCCGCGAATGAAGGGCGAGCCCTGGTTGGGTGCCGTCTTCTGGACGAGCACGCCGGGCAGGCGCCGCAGCGCGTCGGGCACGGTTCGCACCAGACGTCGCCGGGTGAGGTCGTCGCCTTCCAGCACGCTCACGGCCGCCGGAACATCGAAGCTCAAGGCCTCCCGGCGCAGCGCGGCGTTGCTCCCTGCGGCGGGGGCGTCCGTCGGTCCTCCGTCTACGCGCGGGGCGCGAATCACGACCGGCGGCAGCACCTCGATTCCCGAGTCCTCCACCGGCACCTCGTCGGCCTCGGCGGCTAGCGGCCAACACAGCCCAGCGGCACCCAAGGCGAGCGCAGCCCAGAACATCACTCGTCTACCCACGCCTGGCTTCCTCCCGTTTGGCCGCAGCGGCCCCGATGCTATGGGGCGTCGCAGGGAGAACGCAGCAAACGTCAGCCGGTTCAGCCCCGCTTCGCCGAAACGCTCAGCGGGTGCCGGCAGCCTTGTATTGGCCGCCGGTCGCGGCGGCGATGCGGCGCAGGATCGCACTGTTGTGCCCGGGGCCGATGCCGATCGTGTGGACGATGCAGCGGTAGAGCTTGTTGGCTTCGAGGAACGCTTCCATCGCCGCCTCCAGCTCGTCGGCCGGGAGTACCTTGCCGTCGGCCGTCGTGGGGGAGCCATCGGACAGGAGGAAGATCGTATTGGCCCCGGTGCGTGGCTTCTTCGTGTCCTCACCGATCGTGTCGGCGTAGGCGAGCGCCTTCATCAGCGCGGGAAACATCAGGGTGGGACCCTCGGGGCCGAGCCCCTCAAACCACGTGACCGCCGCCTTCTTCTGCGCGGCCACGGCCGGGACGAGTTCCGGCGCCGGCTTCCAGACCTTCACATCGTTGCTGTAGAAGAGGACGCCGAACTTCACCTTGCGATCCAGCTGCCCGATGCTGCGTTTCAGTTGGTTCTTCGCGAGCTCCATGCGGGTCTCGCCGGCCAGCGCTTCCTCGGCGCCTTTGCCCTTGCCCCGCTTGCCGCCGTCTCCGGTGATCGGGCCCTTGGGCTTGGCCTTCTTGCGTGCGATGGCCGCGTCGCTGGCCTTGGCCTTCATCGAGCCCGAGCGATCGAGGACGAACACGACGTGCTTGGACTCCGTCGGAATGCCGTAGAAGCGCACACGCGTGCCGCCCGGCAGGTCCTCCCGGCGGCGGGTGTGACGCTCGGTCGGGGCACTCGCGAGCCACGCCGCCCCTTCGGCCTTCCACCAGCGCTTCCACACAGGGGCCGAGCCTTCGAACGACTTGCTGGTGAACCAATGCAGGACGTCATCGATCTCGGCGTTGAGCAGGCCATCGGCCTTGCTCATCGACTGGATCAAGGGCTCCACGGCGCGCGGGTCGTCGAGCTGCTTGAGGCCGTGAACGGCCAGGCGCCGTACGGCGACCGGCTTGGCCTTGAGCGCGGCGACGAGAGGGGCGAAGCCCTCGGGGTGCTTGTGCTGGCCGAACCAGTGCAGTGCAACCAGTTGCAGCTTCACGCGCGAGGCGTCCGAGGCCATGGCGAGCAGGGTCGGCAGCACCTGTGCCTTGGGCTGCTCGGCGAGTCCGCGCGCGAGAGCGACCTGAACCGACTCCGAGCCCTTGGCCTTCTGGAGCGTCGGGAGGCCGTCCTCGAGCAACCAAGCGACGGCCGCGGGATCGCGCACCGCACCCAGGCCCTGACCCAGCGTGTAGCGCACGCCGGTCTCGTCCTCGTAGTTGCGCACCGCCAGGTCGTGGGCGTTCTTGACGATGTCCCAGTTGTTCTTGTCCTCCAGCCGCGTGGGCGGCATCTTCGGATAGGCCTTGAGCAGGATCTTGCGGAGCTTCTCGAGCTTGATCTTCCGCTCGTCCCGTTCCCTCGTCAGCACGCCCTGCTGTAGCTTCAGGCTCGCCACGGTCCAGCGCACCATCAGCTCGGCGGCGCGGGCACTGTCGTCTTCCGCCAGGGTGCGGCTGAGCGTCTGCTGGGGAAAGCGCTGTCCCGGCACCTTCATGAGCTTGCGTGCGCCCTTGTGGGCCGTACGCCAGGCGGGGCCGTCCAGCGTCTCGGCGCGAGCCGCCGAGCGGGCCAGGGCAAGGCCCACGACCAGGGCCGCGAGGCCAATCAGGAGCCGGCGGGCGGGCGAGGCGAGGAGGGGGGGACGGGCAGGCATGCGGGAACTCCGGTCGACCGTCGATTGTACGCAGAGCCCCGCGTAGGCTGGGATGGTTCAATCACGATGGAGGTTGTCCGATGGCACGACAGTCCTTGGGATTCCTGCTGGCCCTCTTGCTTGCGGCGTCCAGCGCCCCGAAATTGGCCTCCGCGGCCGACGACAAGGCCGATGTGGAGGCCGCAAAGAAGCTCGCCGCCGACATGGCGACCGCGCGCAAGGCGAAAGACGTCTCGGCCCTCGAGGCAAGCCTCAAGGCCCTGCCGGGGGTGCACAACAGCATCGAGAGCAAGCCCGCGCGCGGCAAGCTCCAGAAGGAGGCCGGGGCGTTGATCAAGGCCAAGGGCTTGGACATGTTGAGCGATCCGGCCATCGCGGCCCTCACGGCGCTGAACGATGCGAAGGGTGCGTACAAGCAACTCAAGAAGTACATGCCCGGCCCGAAGGACAAGAAGGAGGCCACCGCGCGTGGCAAGTCCGTCTTGGGAGCCATCGGAGCCCTCACGCCCGAGAGCGCGATCGGGCCGCTCTCCGATCTCGCCGAGAAGAGCAAGGACTACGGCGCCGGAGCCCTGGCGATTGCGGCCCTCGGCAAGTACAAGGCCTCGAAGAAGCGCATCGAGATCCTCGAGTCCCTCGTCAAGCTCATCTCGCGGTTCCAGCCGCCGAAGGCTGCGCCGATGGGCGTCGAGGCCGAGAAGCGCTGGAAGGCGCTCGGTGCGCCCCTCATCGCTGCGTGCAACACGCTGACGTCGCGTCAGGAGACAACGCCTGACGCCTGGCTCGCGCTCTGGAAAAAGCACAAGAAGAAGCCTGCTGCATTGTTCTCGGAGTAGCGGCGCGGCCATGCCGCCGAAGTCGGGATCACGCGAGTTCATCAGCGAGGCCGTGGATCCCGATCCCGCGTCGTTCGACTGCGAGGGCACAGCCCCCGGCGAGCCGGCCTGGCCCCGGCGCTTTGCGTGGCGGGGGCAGAGCTACGAGATCGCCGAGGTACTGCGCACCTGGCGCACGACGAGCGCGGGCCCCTACACCACCGGCGACGTCTACCTTCGGCGCCACTACGCCGAAGTTCGAACCACCTGCGGCGAGTTGTTGCGGCTCTACGGGGAGCGTGGGGGGCGGGCGGCGCGCTGGTTCCTCCACAGCCGGGTCCATCGTTAGCGCCTCATCAAGTGCCGCGCCATTTCCCCTTAAGCGCCATCCCGAGCCAGTCGATGGGTCCTAGCTGTGATCTGTCTACGGAGAATGAGCGTGCGCCGCCTGTACTTCATGCTCGGGCTTGCTGTTTTGTTGGTCGCCAACACGGCCCAGGCCGAGGATGTGTGCGCCGGCAAGGGGTTCTCGGTACGGGTTCCCGCAGGGTTCGAGAAGCTCTCGGCCGCCGACATGAGCATCAGCCCGGTCCATGGCATGGACCTCACCGCACGGATTGCGCGAGCGTCCGCGGCCACACGGTCGGTCTACACCGCGGGTTCGCTCCTCGAGCCCGACGCTTTGTTGCTCGTCACGCGCATCGAGCGCGAGGGGGGCGCTCTTGGCGGCTCACGCGCACGCCACCGGTACATGCTCGATCGCATCTTCCTCTCGAAGCCCCAGTTCGACGGCCTCGTGGCCGACGGCAAGGTCGAGCTCCGGCCGATCGAGATCGCCGACCATGAAGCACTCGCCATGAGCCACCCTGGCGCCGAGGGTCTTCTGGGCCTTGAGGAGCCGGCCACGCGCGCGCTGCTCCTCGTGGCCGATGACTACATCCTGGTCGTCGTCTTGATGGTTCGCAATCAGGCCGCCTACCCGACCGACGCAACGTGGGCGGCTGTCCGCGGCTCGCTCGAAGTCGCGCCCGCAGCGGTGTTCTTCCGCCAAGCGCTGCTCTACGGCGGCGTGGGGCTCGCAGGCCTCATCCTCCTGCTCGTCCTCGCGCGGGTCGTGGGGCTCGGCGCGGGACGTCGGGGTCCCGACAAGAGCTGGGGTGCCCCCGGCGGTCTGGCGCTCTCCACCGAAGGGTGGGGCGGAGGCCCGGCAGCCTCTGCCGCCGGGCCGGCGAGCGAGACCCTGCCGCCCGTGGCCGCCCCGTCGCCCGCGCCGGAGGCGCTCGGCGCCGAACCGGACCTGGACGATCCGCTCGCTGCCCCTGCGGCACCGCCGCCGCTGCCGGCCGCGCAGGCCACGGCACCTCGGGCCGCGCCTCCGGGACTGCGGTCTACGAAGCCCGGCGCCGGCGGACCGCCGGCGCTGCCGCCACGTGAACCGACGCCCGCCGAGGGGCCGCCGACGCGCAAGGGCCTCCAGCGCACGCTGCCGCCGAGTGGTCGTTTTTCCCAATAGGCGCGGGCTGCGCACCGGCCCCGTATGATGTAGAGGGCATCTCATGCCTGAGCCCATCAAGGAGTCCGCCATGCGCCGCTATCTACTTCCGCTCTTCGCCCTGTGCCTCGTCTTCACGCTCGTCGGCTGCGACGACGCCCCCGCAACGCCGGTCGCCGGCGACACAGAGAGCAAGCCGGCCGTCGTGGAGGGCACCCCGGCCCTGACGGATGCCCCCGCTGCGGACGGCGCCGCATGCTGCAAGCAGGACCCTGACGCGAAGTGCGCTGACGGCGAGTGCGGCGAGTCCTGTGACTGCAAGGCTGCAGCGGCCAAGACCGCCGCGGCGAAGGCTTGCGTGTGCAAGGCTGGCAAGGCCGGCGAATCCGTCTGGTGCGAGGCCTGCGACAAGGGCTATGTGGACAGCAAGGAAGTCTGCTGCCCCAGCTGCGTGAAGTCGGCCATCAAGAAGGCCGCCAAGACCGAGCAGTAGCGCCAGCCCGAGCCCTTACTCGCCGGGGACCCTTGTCCCCTGGCGGCGCTACGCTTCTCCCGCATGGGAGACGATCGCCGCCGCATCCACTGTCGCGTCTCGGGCCGGGTCCAAGGGGTCTGGTTCCGCGCGTCCACCCAGCGCGAGGCGCAGGCCCTCGGCATCTCGGGTTGGGTCCGCAACCTCCTCGGTGGCGGGGTGGAGCTGAGCGCGCAGGGTTCCCGCGAGGCCGTGGGGCGACTCGAGCAATGGCTCCGGCGGGGACCGCCCCGCGCCCATGTCGAACGCGTCGACGTGAGCGACGAGGCGCTGGCCCCGCAGGGCCTGGGCTTCGACATCCTGTTCTAGGGCCTGTCTCCAGCGCATCCCCCTGCAGGCGCGGCTGCTCGCGCCCCGTCGGTCGTGCCGAGGGTGCGTCTGCGAACACACCGGCGCAGCAGGTGGGCTTTTCAGACAGGCCCTAGTCCGCCCCGTACTCCGCGTAGAGCGCGGCGTATGTGCCTCCGTCGGCGAGCAACGAGACATGCGTGCCTTCCTCGACGACGCGCCCGTCCGCCATGACCAGGATGCGGTCCGCATGCTTGATGGTGGAGAGGCGGTGTGCGATGACGACGGTCGTCTGCCGCGACGACAGGACTTCCAGCGCCCTGAGGATCAGCGCCTCGGTGCGGGTATCGACGGCGCTCGTTGCCTCGTCCAGGATCAGGAGCGCCGGCTCGGAGAGCAGCGCGCGCACGAAGCACACGATCTGTCGCTCGCCCTCGGACAGGTTGGCGCCGCGCTCTCCGACGTCGGTGAGGACGCCGTCGGTGAACTGTGCCAACACCGGGGTGCAGCCCAGGGCCTCGAACCCGGCAATGGCCTCCTCCTCGGTCAGGCCCGGGTGCACGAACCTCAGGTTCTCCAGCACGCTCCCGCCGAACAGGAAGTTCGACTGCAGCACGATGCCAGTCTGCCGGTGCAGCGCGTCGAGCGTCAAGCGACGGACGTCGATCCCGTCGATGCGAACCTCGCCTTCCTGCGCCTCGTAGAAGCGCGCCAAGAGGTTGATCACCGATGTCTTGCCCGCACCCGTGTGGCCTACCAAGGCGACGGTCTCGCCCGGCGCCACGCGGAAGCTCACGTGCTCGAGCTGACGGCCTTCCTTGCCCTCGGGGTCGTAGGAGAAAGACACATCATCGAACTCGATCTCCCCGCGCAGGCGTCCCGGATCCACCGCGTCGCCCCGGTCCTGCACCTCCGGCTCGGTGTCGAGGAGGAGGAAGATCCGCTCGGCGGCGGCGCCCGCGACGAGGCACTCGTTGTAGAGCCCGCCGAGCCCCTCGATGGGGCCGAGGACGAACCCGAGCAGCAGGACGAACTGCACCAGATCCCCGACCTGCATCGAGCCCTCGAGGACCGCATGGCCGCCGAAGAGGAGCAGCAGGACCGTGACGCCATGGAAGCTCACGGTCAGGCTGGGGATGTACGCCGAGGCGATCTTCGCGCCGCGCATGACCGCCGCCCGGTAGATCCCATTGCGCGCCGTCAGCTCCTGGTCGGCGCGCGCCTCCGCGTTGAACGCCTGCACGACGCGCACGCCCGTGATGCTCTCGGCTACGTGGGACGCGATGTTTGAACTCGCCTCGCGCACCCGCCGGTAGGCCGGGAACCCGATGGCGTGGAAGATCCGCGTCGTGATCCAGACGAAGGGCAAGGCCGCAATGACCCAGACCGCCAGGCTCGGGTTGACGGCGAACAGCCAGATCGTGCCCAGGGAGAGGCTCAGCAGCATCATCGTGCAGAGGATGGGGCCCCAGAAGATCAGGTGCTCGAGGGTGTCCACGTCGCGATCGGCCCGCGCGATGATCCGCCCCTGCTTGGTGCGGTCGAAGTAGCGCATGCTCAGGCGCTGGACGTGATCGAACACATCGCGCCGGATGGCATCCTGGACGTTCACGCCGACCCGCGTGGAGATCCGCAGCTCGAACCGGGTCAACGCGGCCCGCCCGAGGATGTTGAGCACGATCCATCCGAGCAGCACGAGCGTCTCGCTGACGTGGCCCGCCGGGAGCGGACCGTTCAGCGCAAGCTTGATGAGGTGCGGCTCGAGCAACATGCTCAAGACCCATGTCGCCTCCAGCGAGAGCGCGATGAAGAGGGCCTTGCGGTGTGGCTTGAAGTAGGCGAAGAGACGACCCCACGTGGCGCGCTTGAGCGACGCACGGGCGAACTCCTCCTCGATGGCGATTTCGTGATTCATAGTGCGGCTCCCGTGAGCTGCTGGTGGCTGAAGATCTCCCGGTAGAGCGGGCTCTGGGCGAGGAGTTCCTCGTGGGTTCCGACCGCGGTGACGACGCCGTCGTCGAGGACGGCGATGCGGTCACACCAGCGCACGGACGTCACCCGCTGGCTGATCACCAGCGTGGTGCGGCCCTCGCTGGCAGCACGGATGCCGTCGAACAGACGCTTCTCGGTGACGGCGTCGACGCTGGCCGTCGCGTCATCGAAGACGAGGACGCGTGGGTTCATGGCCAGGGCCCGCGCGATCGTCAGGCGCTGGCGCTGGCCTCCGGAGAGGCTCACGCCGCGTTCGCCGACCATGGTGTCGAAGCCCTCGGGCAGCCCGCGTACGAAGTCCCCAGCCGCAGCGAGCTCGACGCAGCGCTCGATCTCCGCCTGGGAGATCCCCGGCCGGCCGTAGGCGATGTTCTCGGCAACGGTTCCCGAGAACAGGAACGCCTCCTGGAACACCACGCCGATGGCCGAGCGCAGCGCGTGGTGATTCAAGTCGCGGATGTCGATGCCATCCAGCGTGATGCAGCCCTCGTCGGGGTCGTAGAACCGCGGAAGCAGCTGCACCAGCGTGCTCTTGCCGGCACCGGTGGGACCGATCAGCCCGAGCGAGGAGCCCGCGGGCAACTCCAGGGAAACGCCCTTCAGTACGGGGTGCTCCTCGCCGTGGGCGAAGTGCACGTCCTGGATCGAGAGGGCGCCGCTGGCTCCCGGCACCGCGGCCGGTAGCGTCGCGGGGACGGCCGAGGCAGTGATGAGATCGGTCTCGTCGAGCACCTCGAACACGCGGCTGGCGCTGGCGGTTGCCTGTTGGCCGAGAATCACCATACGTGTCAGGGGCCGCAGGCGGTGGCTCACCGTGCGGCAGTAGAGCAGCACGGCCGTCACCTCACCCACGCCGCCAGCGCCCTGGCTGATCCGCCAGACACCGACGGCCAGGACCGCCGGGGCGGCAAGGCCGAACATGTGGTGCAGGATGACCAGCGTGCCGGTCCAGTAGCGCTCGAGGTCGAGCCAGCTGCCGCGCAGGGCGTCCATGCGGCTGCCGAAGCGCTTGACCTCCTGGCCTTCGCGTCCGAACGCGCGCACGACGCGAGCGCCCGCGACGTTCTCCTGTAGTGCGGAGGTCACATCGTCGTAGTCCTCGCTCACCGTGCGGTCGAGCGCAGCGACGCGGCCGCCGATGACGAGCGAACCGAGGATTCCCGGACCGAAGGTGAGCAGGACGACGAGTCCGTAGCTCCAGTGCGACGCGAAGCTCGCCGCGCCGACGGCGACGAGCAATAGGCCGATCTCGAGGTAGCCGAACCAGACCTCCCGGTAGAAGTGGCGGGTCTTCTCCATGTCGCGGAGCGCGCGCACGATCGTGGCGCCGCTGCGATTCGCGTCGTGGTAGGTGAAGCGCAAGCGCATCAGCCGGTGGAAGAGATCGGAGCGGAGCTGGTTCTCTGCGGCCATGCCCACGCGAGCGGCCATGACGCCGGAGGCGTACCAGGCCGCTGCTCGTAGCGCGATGACGCCAACCAACGCCCACAGCAGCAGGATGTAGTGATCGGGCAGCTCGCCGCCACTGCCGTAACGCTCGACGAGGGCGTCGATGTTCTTGGCGATGAGCCGTGGGTAGACGATCTCCACGGCACTTCGAATCATCAGTAGGGCGAACACGATGCCCGCGCCGATCCAGACAGGACGGAAGCGTCCGACCAGCCGACGGATCGTCTTCGCGCTGTTGACTTCAGGAATGTCGGGACGAGGGGAACTCATGGCGGATCCGGGGAAAGAGAGGTGTAGCGGAAGACGGGCAGCATCGGACGCTCGAAACCCGGTGCTGCTGCCCAGCGCTGACGCCGGAGGCCGGCGTAGGCGAGTGCGGCCGACGGCGGGCTCGGCTCACACGTTGAGAGGCTGCCGGTCAGGGCGTTCTCGGGGAGGGGGCTCTCGGAGAGGGTGTGATGAGCCGACCGGCTCGTCGGGCGCGCGGGGTGCTAGGCGCCCGGGCGCTGGGCGTACGTGGCGCCCGCAACCCCATCGCGACAAACGCGTAGCTCTCGAAGCGTGGGACGGATGCTCGACGCCGGCATCCATGCGACGGCTCGACCAAGGACCGGTGCCGCGTAGCGCGTGCCCATGGGGCAGGTCGTGGAGGCGTTGGCGTGGAAGATGGTCTTGGCGTAGTTCATCGGGGTCCCTCGCGGGAGTGGACGCCTCCCTGCGCCGCCATGTTCCGTGGGTGTCCGCTACACACCCTTGGGCTGCTTCAGGCGTGCGCGGGTTGCTTCCTCGTTATCGCCCCACCAGGTCCGCCAGACCTTCTGCAGGCGGACGCGATCCGCGTGGCCCGTCGCCCCGCGCAGCGTGGCCTTCGGCTTGAAGCGCGTGACCTGGCGCAAGGAGGTCTCGGCGGCGTAGCGCACCATGACGTCCTGGTCGGTCAGCGCCTGGAGCAGGGCGGGGACGGCGCCGGCCGAGCGCAGCCGGCCCAGCGCCTGGGCGGCGGCGGTCCGCACGTCGGGGTCGCCGTGGACCCGGAGTGCCTTGAGGAGGGGGGCTTCGGCGCGCAGCAGACCCAGCCGACCCAGGCGCTTCGCGCCCAGGAAGGCGGCGTCGATGTCGCGCCCCTCCAGCGCGCGGATGGCCCGAGCAACTGCCACGGCGCGCTGGGTCTTCGTCTTGGGGTCGATGTCGGTCGGCGCAGGGCGGACGTCTGGCCGCGCGTCTGTGCCCGGCATCTGGCCGTCTTCGCCGCCGCGCGGGGTGAAGACGGGAGCGCGCATCCGGGAGGTGGCACGCTTGAGGAAGAGCAGCGCGAAGCAGCTGCCCTCCCAGTGGTGGTGGGTGATCCAGTAGCCGGCGCCGTGCTGCCGGGTGAGCAGGAACTCCGCGCCTTCCTTGTACCAATCGTGGGTGCCGAGGAAGCGGTAGCGACCCAGGACGCCCGCGCGCTCGAGGCCGTAGAGGTAGTAGAACGTCCAGGCGCTGTCGCCAGCGGGGTTGCTCGACGGGCTGAAGTTCTGCTGCAGCCAAGCCATGGCATCGCGAACACCGCGGCGGGTGTCGGCGCGCAGCTGACCGCTGAAGCCGCGCGTGCGCCACAGGCGGTTCTGGCAGACGACCAAGCACGTGAGGCCGGCGGTGGTCATCGAGGCCGTGGGACGCGCGGAGTTCAGCCCGTACCGGAAGCCGCGCGAGAGGGCTCGCTCGGTCCACTCGAAGCGATAGCGCCCGCGCACTTCGTTCGCCTTGTACATGACGGCCTCGCCTTCCTTCTCCTGGAAGTCGAGGCAGAAGCGCAAGGCGTCGAGCCAGACCGCCTGCTTCACCTTGGCACCGCAGCGCGTCGCGGCGTGCAGTCCGAGCAGGGCGAACTGGGTGTTCGAGAGATCGAAGCCGCCGTCGGGATAGCGCCAGGTGCCATTGGCCCGCTGATGTTCCAGCAGGAAGGCAACCGCCTCCTTCATCCAGGCGAGGTCGTCTGGGGTGATCTCTTGGCGGCAGGGGTCCTTGCCCACGCGCAGGCCATAGCGGTCGATGTTTTCGACGGCGAACGGATCGCGGGCCGGGGCGTACTTCGCATCGAGTGCCATGAGCAGCACGCTCGCCGAGTAGACGCGGCGGAGGGGGAGCTTCCGCAAGTAGGCGAACGCCTTGACGATCTTCGGATGGTCCCGCGGGATGCCGCACTTGAGCAGCGTCAGCGTCGCCAGCGCCGAGGACCCCAGCGGGTAGGCGCGGTGGTGTGTGAAGAAGTTGAAGGATCCATCGCCCCGCTGGGAGGCGAGCAGCCAGCGACAGCCCTTCTCGAGGGCGGCGTTCACCGCCGCGCGAAACGTGACGGGATAGAGGTCGTTGAACGCCTTCTGGACCTTGGCCTTGTCTTTGGGCTCGGCCGCGTCGCTCACAGCGGGGCCGCCGCCCAGGAGTGCGCCGAGAAGCAGTCCGCTCGCGAGCAGGAGGGGACAGAGCCTCAGATGCCGACAGGAACCCATCGCTGAATCGTATGCGGGGATGGAGCCCGCGCAGGCCGTGCCTTCTGCGAGCGGGTCTTCTGTGGGGGGCCTACCGCGTGGGAGCCGACCGCGTGCGCGGGGCTAGGCTACGAACCTGCGGCTACCGCAACGGGGCCGGAGGCCGCGTCGCTCGAGGCCGCATCGCCTGGGGTCATGTCGTCAGGCGGCGTGCTCGCGGGGGCGTCATCGTCGAAGGTGCGCGGGTTGGCGAGCGCCTTGAGGATCGTCTCCCGCGGCGTGCGCCGCAGGTCGAACGTGACGCCGACCTTCTGGAGCGTCCAGAGCATCCACTTCGTCGGATCGAACTGCCACCAGCGCACACCGTTGCGATAGTCGGCCTGGAAGCGGTGGTGGAAGTTGTGATAGCCCTCACCCCAGGAGACCAGGGCGATCAACCCCGAGTCGCGTGAGGTGTTGCGCGTCGAGTACGGCTGGGTGCCGACGATGTGCGCGAGGGAGTTGATCGTGAAGGTCGAGTGCCACTGGACGACCAGCCGCAAGAAGCCGACGGCCAGGATGGCCCCGAGCGGGTCGCCCCAGAGCAGCCCGAGGAGCCCCGGAACGACCACCGTCGAGACGATGGCGATGAGCACGTAGTTCCTGTGCTGCCACATCACGAGCGGATCGTTCTCCAGGTCCGTGACACGGGGTCCGTCGTCGTACTCGTCGGCCTCGTGGTAGACCCACGCAATGTGTGACCACCAGAAGCCGCGCTTCGCGTTGTAGGGATCCTTGTCGGTGTCGACAAAGGTGTGGTGGCGGCGGTGATCCTTGGACCACGCGAGGGCCGAGTTCTGGACGCTTGCTGCGCCGAAGATCAACAGAAGCGCGCGCCACCAGCTCTTGGCCTTGTAGGCGCGATGCGAGAAGAGCCGGTGGTAGCCCGCGGTGATCGAGATGCTGCAGAGCTCGAAGTAGAGGATGGCGAGGCCCAGCGTCCACCAGCTGAAGTGGCCGGTGGCCATCCAGACGACGGAGCCGACAGCGGCGAGGTGGGCCACCAGGAGGAAGATCGCGTTGGTCTTGTTGATCTTCTCGTGGCCGACGGCGGTGGTCATGAAGGGGAGCATCCAAGGCAGTGGGGGGCAGATAGCGGTTGCGCCGGAGTTTAGCACTCAGGAGTGGCACCCAGCGCAGAATCCGTACTGGCCGGCCGAGCCCTGAACCTGCGCCCGCCGATCGCTAGCCCTCGAGCAGCGCGCGAATCCCGTCGAGGTCGCGGCCCACGACGACCTTGCCATGGGCGACGAGGATGGGGCGGCGAAGCAGCTTGTTCTCCTCGACGGCCGCGGCCACGAACGCCTTCTGGGTGGGGCTGCGATCCTTCCAGCCGTTGGCCTTCACGATCTTGTGGCGCGTGTTCATGACGGCCTCGATCGAAGGCGCGGCCTTGAGGATCAACTCCACTTCCTTGCGGGTCAGCGGGAGCTTTGCGAAGTTGCGCTCCACGGCGTCGGGCGCGAGCTGCTGGACCAGCGCTCGCGGCTCACGGCAGGAGCTTCAGGTACTCTTCCAGAAGAACGTCGTGCTCATGGGCGCGGAGTATAGCGTTCCGGGTCGCCACGCGAACCCGGGGAGGACCGTTGCGATGTCGATGCGGATTGCCGCCCTGCTGCTCGCCGTTGTCGCCCTTGGGCGGCCGTGCAGCGCTGCGGAGGAGGCCCCGCTCCGCATCGGCATCGACGGTCGGGTCCGTACCCTCGACCCGCACGAGGCGACCGGCTCCATGGAGCTCCAGGTCGCAGAGGCGTGCTTCGAGGGGCTCACGTTCATCGACCCCGAGACGCTGCGGCCGGCACCCGGGGTCGCCGCCTCGTGGACGGTCTCCGCGGACCGGCTTCACTGGACATTCACCCTCCGCGAGGAGGCGCGCTGGAGCGATGGCCGCCCGGTCACGGCGACCGACTTTGCCCGGAGTTTCCGGCGCAGCCTGCACCCCGCCCTGGACTCCGCTTGGGCGTTCATCCTTCACAGCATCGCGGGCGTGCGTGCCTACAACGCCCATGGCCATGCCGCCGAGGCCATCGCCCGCACCCTGCACGACCGCTCGTTCGTGCAGCACCTGCGGGCGTTTGCTACGGCCCACCCGAAGGGGGTGGATCGCGCGACCTGGCGTGCGTGGCCCTGGTCCTCCGCGCTGCCGGATGCCCTCGCGACGGCGACTGAGCCGCTGGCGCGCGAAGCATGGCTGGGCCGACGCGCGCAGTGGTCGGCACGTGATCTCGAGACGCTGGCCACGAGCCTGACGGCAGCGGCGCAGCGCTTGCGGCAGAGCGCCTCCGCGGCCAAGACGGCGTTCGGCGTGACGCGCGGCATCATCCCCGTCAGCGAGCGTGTCTTGCGCATCGAGCTCGAAGAGCCCGAGCCGTTCCTGCTGCAGTTCCTCGCCATGCCGTGCGCAGCGCCGGTGCCGCCGGAGGTGTACGCCGCGCCACCGCGCCCGCCGACGACCCGCCCAACCAAGGCGGCGAGGAAGACGCGGTGGTGGGAGGCTTCCGATGTCGTCGTGAATGGTCCCTACAAGCCGGTCGAGTTCCGCGCGTCGCGCACGCCGGGCGTGCGGCTGGAGGCGAACCCGAAGTATTGGAACGCCGGGGCCATTCGGCAGGCGCGCATCGATGTCATGACGGTCAAGGATCCAAAGGCCGGTCTGCAGCAGTTCGTCGAGGGAGCGCTCGACTGGTCGCAGTCCTGGCCGTTCGAGATGGTGCGCGCCTTGCGCAAGGCCGACACCTTCCGGCTGTGCGAGTCCCAGACGGTCTACTACTACCTCTTCCAGTGTGAGCACCCCGGCCTCACCGATCCGCGGGTCCGGCGCGCCCTGGCGCAGGCCATTGACCGTGAGGCCCTCCTGGGGAAGGTGCTCCGCGGCTTCGGGCGTCCGGCGGAGACCCTCGTACCGGCTGCGCTACCGGGCTACGGCGGACCGTCGGCCGGGCTGCCGTTCGCACCGGAGCGTGCGCGCGCGTTGTTGGCAAGCGCGGGCCATGCGGCGGGCAAGGGCCTGCCGGAAATCGTCTTGCTGTTCAACGCGCATCAGCAGCATCGAGCCGTCGCCGAGTTCGTAGCCGCCGCGTGGCGGGAGAAGCTGGGACTGCGTGTTTCGCTGCGCCGGGAGACCTGGCCTCGCTACCTCGAGGCGCGACGCACCGGAGACTACGCCGTCGCGCGCATGGGCTGGATCGGCGACTACGCCGATCCGCTGAGTTTCCTCGCACTCTTCGAGTCCGACGATCCCGGCAATGTGGGCCAGTGGTCGAACGCAGCCTTCGACGGGCTGCTCGCCAAGGCACGCGCGGAGCCGGACATGGCCAAGCGGCTGGGCCACCTCGCCGAGGCGGAGCGGGTCCTTCTGATCGAAGGCACGCCGTGCGCGCCCTTGTATTGGTATCAGACCGGCGACCTGGTGCAGCCGTGGGTGCGCGGCTTTCGGACGCAGGCGGAGCCCACGACGCCGCCCGGACCGCGCGTTCACAACGTGCAGGGGTTGCACCCGTTCCGCGGCTTGTGGGTCGAGCGGCCCAAGTAGCGTTCGCGCTACGAAAACGGCGCACGCGACAGAGTCGCGTGCGCCTTGGGGGACACGGGTGCATGGGGGCAGGTCGCGGGGCTACGCGTCGCCGTCGGCGCCGCCCTTGCCGCCCTTGCGACCCTTGCGACGGCCCTTGCGCTCGCCCTTCTTGCCGCCGCACGACTTGCGCTTGGCAGCGATCTCGGCCTTGGTCACGGCGCCGTCGCCGTCCGCGTCGGCCTTGACGAGACGGGTCCAGGCCTTGGCCGGCACTTCGTCGCTTGTGAGCGAGCCGCTCTTGTCCTTGTCGAACTTCTTGAACAGCTTGCCGGCGTGCTTGCGCTTGCCTTTGCCCTTGCGGCCTTCGCCGTCCGTCTCGCCGGCGTGGGCGGGGAGGGCGAACGCGACGCCGAGCAACAGCGCGCAGAGGAGGGAGAGAGTGGGCTTCATGGGAGGCTCCGGGGGGGTGTGTTGGGAGTTGGGGGGTAGGTCGCGAACGCGCGCGGGGCGGCCCGCTTGCTCGCACGGCCCTTGGAACCCGCCGCCTGCGGGAGCGGTGCGTCTGGTTCTGCGACGACCTTGCGGGGTTCCTAAGCCGCCTCGGGGGTCGTTGGTCCCGGGCGCCTGCCGTAGGATGGCGCCGGGCGCGAGGCGGGAGGACCTCCCTCGCGTTCCTAGAGCGAGGCCTTGCCGGCTGCCCCTGGAGGTTTCCATGCTGCACACGCCCCGACGTCGACGGAGCCTCGCCCTGCCGGCCCTCCTTGCGGTTTGTCTCCTGGGGGGCAGCGGCTGGCTCGTCCCCTCGGTCCGTGCCGAGGAGGGCGCGCCGCCGAAGGTGCCTGCGAAGCCCGAGGTACCGGTCAAGCCGAAGGGACCCGTGAAGCCCAAGCTCGAGTCGACCTCCGCGGCACCGACGAGGGTCGCCGGCTGGGCCCATGTGCCGCTTCCCGCGGCGGCCCAGAAGGGCATCAAGTGGCTCATCATCTCGCAGAACGCCGACGGCGGCTGGAGCCAGGAGGGCGCGCTGCAGAAGAAGAAGCCGAGCGTCCAGATGAAGGACTGGCAGAAGAGCGATGTCGGCAACACCTCCTTCGCACTGCTCGCCATCCTGGCCACAGGCAGTCGCCCCGCGCGCGGCACCTTCCAGGGCCCGCTTCTGCGGGGTGTTTCGTACCTGCTCCGTGAGATGGAAGCCGGGCCGAAGAGCGGCCCCGCGATCACGCGCAGGGAGGGCACCCAGATCCAGGGGAAGATCGGACGCTACGCCGATACATACCTCGCCGCCCGCGTGCTGCTCGAGGTCGACGGGAGCATGCCCGACAAGCGGCGCAACGCTCGGGTCCACGCCGCACTGCTCACGGTCATCGGCAAGATCCAAGCCGGCCAAGGCAAGGACGGCAGCTGGAACGGTGATGCCGGTTGGGCGCCGATCCACAGCACGGCCTACGCCTCGCAGGCACTGGCGCTTGCGCAGCAGCGCGGCTTGCCCGTGCGCGCCGAAGTTCTCGACCGTGCGGAGCGCTTCACCGTCCGTCAGCTCAAGGAGCAAGCGCGCAAGGCGCGTCCCGCGCCGCCGCCGACGCGCCGCCGGCGTGGCCGGCCGCCGGTGGTAACGCCGAGCGGCGGGCCGTCGCGTACCGACTTGGCGCCGATCAGCGTGGGCGGTGCCGGCATCGTGCTCTACAGCCTGTCGCAAGGCATCGAGCAGCTCTCTCGGACGCCGGCACAGCGCAAGCGCTACGCCCAGGAGATCAAGCAGATCCAGACCAAGGTGAGTGAACCGCGCGTCATGAAGGGCTTCGGCTCCGTCGGCGGCGAGGAGTTCATCTCTTACGCGAACATCGCGCTCGCCTTCGCTCGGCTCGGCACCCGGGAGGCGGCCTCCTGGATCGCGAGGACGGGCTCGCGCCTCGAGAAGATCCAGAACCGCGACGGCTCGTGGTCCGGGCACCATTGCATCACCGGGCGCACCGCCGTCACCGGGCTGGCCGTGATGACCCTCACGGCCGAGCGCCAGGTGCCGCGCCGTACGAAGTAGCGTGCGGACCGGCCTTCTGCTCCTTGGGTTGGCGCTGCTGGCGTCGTGCGGGAACCCTCCCACGGAGCGCTCGCAACGGGAGCGCAGCATCGCGCGCGCTGCCGAGTGGCTCTGGTCCCAGCAGGCGGCGGACGGTGGCTGGCATAGCGAGACCTACGGCCTGCTTGCGTCCGGTCAGTCGCTCACGCCCCTGGTCCTCCACGCGCTGCTCGAGGCTCCGACGACGCTCATCCGTCGCCCCGCCGGTGCGGTCGAGCGCGCCCTCGCGTTCTTGCGCAGCCGCATCACGCCCGCGGGGGCGCTCGGACTCGCGGACGAAGACCTCGCGGACTATCCCTGCTACGCAACGGCGCTGGCGCTGCGCGCGATAGGGCCCACGCCACAAGACGCCGCGCTGCGCGAGCGCATGGCACTCTGGCTTCTCGATCAGCAGCTCGGGGACGCGAACGGCTGGACGCCGAGCGACCCGTCCTACGGCGCCTGGGGCATGGGCGGCGAGGTGCGCCGACCGCCCCTGGCTGGGCATGTCGATCTCTCGATGACGCGCCACGTGCTCGAAGCGCTGGCGCCGCTCAATCCGCGACGCGCCGTCGTGCGCGCAAGCCGGCGGGCCGCGCGACATTTCCTCGAGCGTGTGCGTGTGCGTGGAAGCGATCCGGCGACGACGCTCGGTTTCTTCTTCACGCCCGTCATCACCGACAAGAACAAGGCGGGCCCGCGCGCGGAGGGTGGCTTCGAGCCCTACGGCACGACGAACGCCGACGGCGTCCTGGCCCTGCTTGCGCTTGGCGTTCCGACCAACGATCCCAAGGTGCAGAGTGTGGCGCGCATCCTCGCGGCGGCGCACCGAGTCGATCGCACGCCGGGTCCTGTCGTACTGGTCGAGAGCGGCTGGGCTGCGGCGACGGTGTTCTACTACCGCGCCGCAAGCGCCGAGGTCTTCGCACGCTGTGCCGTGTCGAGCGCGCCCGCCGGCCACGACTGGCGGACGGAGCTGGTGCAGGCCCTGGCTGCCGCGCAGGCCTCGGACGGCCACTTCGCGAATCCGGCCACCAGCATGAAGGAAGATGATCCACTGATCGCGACGTCGCTCGCCTTGCGCGCGCTCGTGGCCGCGCGTCCCTGAGAGGCCGGTGGCACCGCCTGACTCGTCCGGGACGACCAGCGCGCATCCAGGGTTGCGACTTTCGCCATGCGCCGTCTGGGAGGTCGGCCCATGATGGCTTGGCCGCGTGTCCCGGGAGTTCCGATGGACAGACTACGCAGCGCGTTGCATGGCCTCGCGATCCTGCTGCTCGCCCTGGTACCGAACCTGGCCTGCGGGGGCGGGTCGAGCCCTGCGCCGGTGCCTGCGGGGTGTGGCTGTCAGGCGGCGGGCGCCGCGGGGGTCGTGGGCTCGACCCCTCCCGGCCCGCAAGGCACGATGACGGCGGCTGAGATCGCGCTCGTCGAGGAAGTGTTCGCCCAGGTCAACGCCGAGCGGATGGGCCGCGGACTGACAGCCTTGCGCTGGCATCCCGCCGCCTCCGATGTCGCCATGGCGCACTCCGTTCACCAGGAGGCCGTCGGGGACATCACACACGACGGCCCCGGGGCGTGTGCTGCACCGACCGACTGCCTCGACGAGCGGCTCAGCGCGGGCGGCATCGCGCCAGGGGCGCGCTCGGCGTGGGGCGAGAATGTCGCGCGCGGTCAGGCGACAGCCCAAGACGTCATGTGCGGGGCCATCAGCTGGATGCTGTCCGCACCCCACTGCGCGAACCTGCTGGAGCCCACGTTCACGCACATCGGGATCGCCGTGAAGACCGGCGGTGTCAACGGGCCGTACTGGACGCAGGTCTTCCTTCGGATCCCGTAGTCGTCCGGCCCTCCCGGAGGGTCCATTTCCCGGCTCGCAGGCGGAGGGGAATGGTGCGGGCCGGAGCCGCCTGCAGGGCGTAGAGTGGCGCGCCATGGGCCGGATCCTCCTCTACTGCGCCACGGTCTTCCTGAGCGCGTTCCTGCTGTTTCAGGTGCAGCCGGTCATCGGCAAGTTCATCTTGCCGTGGTTCGGCTCGACGCCGGGCGTGTGGACGACGTGCATGCTGTTCTTCCAGGTGCTGCTCCTGGGGGGGTATGCCTACGCGCACCTCCTGGTCAGTCGGCTGACCCCGAAGCGTCAGGCGCTGCTGCATGGCGCGCTGCTGCTGCTGGCCCTGCTGGCCCTACCCATCACGCCGTCCGAAGCCCTGAAGCCCGAGGGGGGGGACGCGCCGGTGGGGGGCATCCTGCTCGTGCTGGCGCTGAGTGTCGGCGTGCCCTACCTGCTGCTCTCCTCGACCGGTCCGCTCTTGCAGGGGTGGTTTGCGCGCCTGCACCCGGGTCGCTCGCCCTACCGGCTCTATGCGTTGAGCAATGTCGGCTCGCTACTCGCGCTGGTGACCTACCCGATCTACGTCGAGCGTGAGTGGACGCTGCGCGAGCAGACGTTCCTCTGGTCGCTGGGCTTTGGCCTCTTCGTCTGGGTTACCGCGGCCTGCGCGTGGACCCTCTACAAGGGAGCGGTGGCGGAGCCCGTCGGTGGCGAGCCGCCGACGCCCGAGCCGGTTCCCCCCGCGGGCCTGCCCGACGAGTCGGCCCTCGCCGACCCTGCGGACGACGCGCTCGCTGCAGGCAACGCCGCGCCGGAGGCGATCCCGGCTGCGGTGCCGGCGTCGCGCAGCTTGTGGAGGGAGGTCCCACTCTGGTTCCTGCTCTCCGCGGCGGGCTCGGCCTTGTTGCTCGCGACGACCAACCAGATGTGCTTGGACATCGCCGTGGTGCCGTTTCTCTGGGTTGCGCCGCTGGCCATCTACCTGCTCAGCTTCATCCTGACGTTCGATCACGCGCGTTGGTATGCGCGACCGGTCTTTCTCACCTTGCTGCCACTCTCTCTCTGGTGCGCGTACTCGCTGCTCAACACCGGCGTGAAGGCAGACATCGCCGAGCAGATCCTGGCCTACGGCATCGCATTGTTCGTCGGCTGCATGTGCTGCCACGGCGAGCTCGCGCGCAGCAAGCCCGCCCCGCAGCAGCTGACCTTCTTCTTCCTCGTCGTTTCATTCGGCGGCGCGTGCGGGGGCTTGCTCGTCGCTCTCGTGGCGCCGAACGTCTTCACCGACTTCTTCGAGTACCCGATCCTGCTTGCGGCGGTCTACGCCGTCGTCTTGGCCGCGGTGTTTCGCAATGCTGGGCGGGCGCTACGAGCGCAGGCGCAGCCGGCGTCGACTGTGTCCTGGCGCGCCGTGGCACAGATCGCGGGGACCTGCCTGACGCTGCTCGCCGTGATGTACGTGGCGAACGGGATGCTCGACCATCAGCGCTGGCTCCCCAAGGATCCGAGCGAGGCGCTCCGCGCTTCGACCAAGGAGTGGTTCGACTCCGCCCGGGGCTGGCTATGGGTGCCCGCCGCGGCTCTGCTCGTGCTTGTCGAGCTGCGCCGCCACCTCGCGCGGCGCTCCTTTGCGTCGTGGTGGGGGAGCCCGCGCCTCAACGCATGGGTGGCCGCCGCGATCGTCGGCTGCCTGGGCCTCGTCGCCATGGTTGGGGCCTGTGGTTGGATCATGCGCCGCCCCCTGTCGCGGGTGATCACGCAAGACCGGAACTTCTACGGATCGCTCGCGATCAAGGAGTACTCGGTGGACAGCCGCTGGCATGACTGGACGCTGCGCCACGGCCGCATCGTGCACGGGTTTCAGTACCAGCGGCGCGCCAACTGGCCGACCTC
>JAJDEM010000405.1 GCA_029259795.1 Planctomycetota bacterium | reverse complement strand
CCAAACGGAGCGCGGTGCCCGCAGTCGCAGAGATCCGCGAGCCTGGCGCCGACCTCGCACTCCGCACGCTCGTCGTCATTCGCGGCTGTGGTGCAGTCGCCGTTCAAGGACCGGAACGCACGGCGGAGGGCCTCGAAGGTGGCGGCCTCATTGTCCGCGTCGCAGATGTGCTGTTCCAAGACGAGGCGGACGTGCGCTCCTGCGCTCTTGGTCGTCCAGCCATTGGGCAGCGCCACCGCGCCACCGGTCTGGGTGTCCTCGAACGCACGAAACACGAGGTCCGCCTCGGACTCGCGGCTGATCACATTGGTGAACTCGATCGAGCGTATGTAGACGTCGCCTTCGGTCGCGTCGTAGAGGACTCGCGCGACCTTCACGAAGATCGGCTCGTAGAGCTTCATCATCGACGCGGGGAAGGGCTTCCCGACCGACTCAGGGCCTACGAAGAGCACCGTCAGATTGAGGCCGGCCTTGACGCCTGACTTCGCCACCGTCTTGGTGGCGTCGTTGCCGTCGGCGTCCTTGACGGTCTCCGTTTCGGTCCAGTTGACCGGGACGAGGCAGACGGTCATGCCGCCGGACTCGGCAGGGGCTGGGCGCATCACCAGGGTTGCAAGCAGCAGCCCCACACAGACAAGCAGTCGACTCCCGAAACCCATGCGCAACCCCGAGATCCCCATCTCCAAGCCGAACTAGGTTACGGGAGCAGGCAGGGCCGCCGCAACGCCAGTGACTCATCTTGAGAAGCGCGAGGCGCCCTTGGGCGTTTCGATGCGAACGAGGCCCAAACAGCCGGGGTGGCCTTTGCAGACCAACGTCTGCCACGGCCGCGGTCAGGTCGAGGTCGCGGTCGAGGTCGAGCGTGGCCGGAGGCGGCCGCAGCCTAGTCGTCGTCGCCCCGGAGGAAGCGCAACCGCGTGACCTTGTACTTCTCGGCGATGCGCTTGTTGATCGCCTCGAGCTCGTCGGCGGGGATCACGAGGTCGGACTCGAGTCCGTCGAAGCGGAACACGTGGTAGGCCCCCTCAGGGGTCGCGAGCGCCTTCGGGACGCTCTTGAAGTCCAGGATCTCGATGCCGTTGATGGTCTTGATCGGCTGGTGCCGGATTCTCTCGAAGCCCTTGTTCGACTTGTCCTGCAGGATGCGATCCACGTAGATCACGCGCCGGCGCTTGCCGGGCGGGTCCCAGTGGGCACGCTCCCGGAAGCGGCGCAGCAACACGCCGCCCGAAGAGCGCGACACGCCGGAGTTCGACGTCAGCTCGAGCAGCACGAGGCCGCCGACCATCATGAACTGCGGCCGGGCGCCGCCCCAACCGAGTGGAACACGCTTCTCGTCGGGCTTCTCGCCCTTGAGCTCGAACTCGACCTCGGTCTCCACGCCCTTGCGCAGGATCTTCGCCTTGATGCGGTCGCCCGCGTGGCGTCGACCGCTGGTGAGGTAGCTGGAGCTCAGTCGACCGTGGAGCTCGTGGACGAACTTGCCTTCGTCATCGAGGTCGTAGCCGTCGAGTCCGAGGATCACATCGCCCGGCTCGAGGACGCCGTCCCCCGTGCGACCGGGGCCGGTACGGCTCACGGCGATGCCGTGCTGGTTCTCGGCCAGCCCGTAGTACGTGCGGAGATCCTCGCGGAGCAGCTGATGCGTCCAGAAGCCGGGGCCGGGCCGCCCGCGGTAGGCCTTGCTGTTGAAGTCGTCGAGGTACTGGCGCAGGGTCTCGATCGAAAGGATCGTCCCTTGCTGGCGGGAGCCGTACGTGCTGGTGAGGAGGCCCACGACCTTGCCGTCCTTCAACGCCACCTGACCGTCGCCGCTGTCTGAGCAAGTCGTCTTCAGCAACAGGTCCAGACCCGAGCTGCTCGCGCTCGCCCGGATCACGCGCGCGTTGTAGCGCTCCGGGATGTTGTCCCGGCCCAGCTGGTGGATCTCAAACTCATCATCGAGCTTGACGGGCTCGCCGAGGGGCAGGGGCGCGAGCGACTTCTTGAGATGCTCATCGTCGTAGCCGACCAGGGCCAAGCCGATGTCGCGATCGACGTGCAGCAGCTTGCCCGGGTAGCGGCGCGCGCTGTTGGCGAGGCCGATCTCGATCATGCGCTGGCTCGAGACCGTGCTCGACTTGCAGAGGATCTGCCCGGGGCCCACAACGACCCCGCGCGCGGTCCGCGTGTAGTCGCGGCCGAGCTTCCAGGGCGCACTGGTCTCATAGCTCTGGCTGGTCACGTGGAGGCGCACAAGGGCGCCCCGGAGCTTGGGTGCAAGGTCGTCGTCCTTCGCCTGCAGCGGCGGGGCAGAGAGCAGCACCAGGGCAGCCATCACGACCGCGGCGAGCCCTCTGCGGGTCAGGACTCTGCGGGTCAGGACCCGACGGGAGAGCAAGCGCAGCATGTTACTTCGCCTCCTTCGGCGCGACGTAGCGGTCTTCGGCGATCTCGTTCTTCTTGAGGATCTCGGGATGCACCTTGCGGATCTTCTTCATGTCGAGGATCAGCGGCGCGGTGTTGACGCCCTCGAACTCGACCTTGATGAGCTCGTTCTTCGAGGTGTCGATGAGCTTCACGAAGTGCGCGAAGTCGTTGGGCGCTACGCCATCGACGTTGTCGATGATCGCGTCGGAGTAGCGGATGTAGCGGGTACTGGGATCGGGCAGCACGCGGCTGAG
>JAJDEM010000404.1 GCA_029259795.1 Planctomycetota bacterium | reverse complement strand
TGGAAGTAGTCGTCGCCGAGTTTGCGGAGTACCCCTTCGCGCTTGCGGAGGTAGCCCTTCTTCGGCGGCTTGCCCTCTTGCAGCTCGTCCGGGCTCCACTTGTCGAGGAGGTCGGCGGCGGCGCTGTCTGCGGGATCGACCTGCAAGATCCGGTCGGCGCAGTACCACGCTTGGCGGCGGTAGTCCTTCTCGATGGCTTCCGTCATCAGGGCATGCAGCGTCTGCAGCTCGTACTTGACGAGCGCCTTGTAGGCGGGCTCATCAGCCCAGGGATCGCCCGCACGCGCGAAGTTGACGGGCAAGAGAAGCAGGAGCAAGACGACGAGGAGGGGACGGAAGCGCATGGCGGCATTGTAGTCCGCGGCGGCGTTCCGTGCTTGGCCCGGTGGCGACTACCCCCCGCCCGTGATTGCCGGGTTGCGGGTGCGGGTCGTGGAGCGCTTGAGGAACAGGATCGCAAACGCCGTGTCGATCTGGGGGTCGTCTTGCTGGAACCAGGGGCCGTCCGAGCGCTGCGCCTGGCAGAGGTACTGGGCGCCCTCGTAGTACCAGTCGTGCTTGCCCATGAACCGGAAGCGCGCCAGGATCCCCGCGCGCTCCATGCCGTAGAGGTAGTAGTAGTGCCAGCCGCCGCCCGGCTCGCCGGGGTTGCGGCCGACGTCGAAGTTGTCCTGCATCCAGGCGAGGGAATCGCGGATGGCGCGGCGCGAGGCCGCGCGGAGCTTCGGCGTGAACTGCCGGGAGCCCCAGAGCTCGTCCTGACAGATGGCCATGCTGGCCATGCCCGCTGTCGTCATGGCACCGGTGACCGGCTTGGCCGTCCCGGGGATGTAGCGGAAGCCCCGCGCGCGAGCCCCTTCGGTCCAGGCCACGCGGTACTTCCCGCGGACCTCGTTGACGAGCAGCCGTACCGAGCGCCCTTGGCGCTCCTGGCTCTTCATGAGCCACTCGAGTGAGTCCTGCCAGACCTTGCTGGGAATCTTGAACCCGCAGCGGCTCGCCGCCCACAGGCCGAGCAGTGCGTACTGCGTGTTGCTGAGGTCGACGCCCTTCTCGGGGTAGCGCCAGTGGCCGCCGGACTGGTGCTTGAGCAGGAAGTCCACCGCCCGCTGCATCCAGGCGCGGTCGGCCTTGCTCATGCTGCTGAGGCACGGATCCTTGATCTTGCGGTTGCCGTACTTGTCGACCTCGACAAGCTGCTTCTCGTCCGTGGGGGAGTAGAGCGCGTGCAGTGCCATGAGAAGCACGCCGACGTCGTAGACCTTCGTCATCTTCTGCGGCCGCAGCCAGCCGATGGCCTTGCGGATCTGCGGGTCGCGCACGGTGATCCCGCCCTTGAGGCACGCGAGGGTCATGAGGGCGGTGTGCCCCATGCGGTGATCGAGCATCGCCTTGGTGGCGGGCCAGCTGCCATCGACCGCCTGCTGCCCCATGAGGTACTCGACGCCCTTGTCCACAGCCCGGTTGACCTGGGCCCGGAACGCCGGGGGGTAGTCCTCGTTCTTCACCTTCATCGGCTTGAGCTTCTTCTCTCCGCCCTTGGCGAGCCCGCTCGGGGCCGGGAGGAGGAAGAACGCCAGGAGCGCGAGCAGCAGAAGCCGTGTTGTGGTCAGCGTAGGCATGGCTTCGTGGAAGGTAGCACGGCCTCGCCGCGTAGAATCCGAAGCGACATGAACGAGCCCCCCGCCCCGCGCCGCGCGATCTTCCTCGACCGCGACGGCACCTTGATCCACGACCCGGGCTACCTGGCCGATCCCGAGGGCGTCGTTTTGCTCCCCGGCGTCGCGGACGGCCTCCGGGCGCTCGCCCGGGCCGGCTTCGTCTTCGTCATCGTGACCAACCAGAGCGGGATCTCCCGAGGTCGCTACACCGTGGCCGATTACGACAAGGTTGCGGCCCGGGTCGTCGAGGAACTTGCCGTCCACGGCGTCGAGCTCCACGCGGCGTACTTCTGCCCGTACCACCCCGAGGGGAACACGCCGCCGTTCAACACCGACCATCCCGAGCGCAAGCCACTCCCCGGCATGTGGTTGCGGGCGGCCGAGGAGCATGGGCTCGAGCTCGCGACCTCCTGGTCGATCGGGGATGGCGAGCGCGATGTGGTCGCGGGCAAGCGCGCCGGTACACGCGGCATCCTGCTGGCGGGCGGGCGCGACAAGTGGCCGCTGCCCGTCGTCGGACCCTACGACGCGGACTTCGTCGCCCGCGACTTCCGCGAGGCGGTGCTGTTCATCCTGCGGGCCGAGGGGCAGCCGCTGCCCGACGCGCCCGGGGCGGCGTATCCGGAGCCGACCCCCGCATGAGCGTGTTGGACGATCAAGCGCTGGCTGCTGCCTTGGCCAAGGCCCGGGCCGCCGACCAGCGAGTCGTCTTCACCAACGGGGCGTTTGATCTTCTGCATGGTGGACACCTCTCGATGCTCGAGGCGGCCGCCGCCCTGGGGGATGTGTTGGTCGTGGGCGTGAACGACGATGCCTCCGTGCGCCGCCTGCGGCGGCCGGGTCGACCGGTCGTGCGCGCGAGCGAGCGGGCCGCGCTGGTTGCAGCCCTTGGCTGCGTTGACCATGTCGTCGTGTTCGGTGACGCGACGGTCGACCGCCTGCTCGAGCTCGTGCGACCGGCCGTGCATGCCAAGGGTGCGGACTACGCCGAAGCCAGCCTGCCCGAGCGCGCGACGAATGAGCGCCTGGGCATCGAGATGGCCTTCGTCGGCGCACCGAAGGCCCAGTCGGCCACCCGCTTGGCGGCCCGCGCAGCGGCAGCGGCAGGGGCAGGCGTCGAGCGCGTGCGTGAGTTCACCGAGGGGAATGCCAGCTTCACGGTCTTGGATCGCGCGTCGGCTCCGCTGCGTACGTCGGGCTGGCTCGATCTCGAGCGGCTGGTCACCACGGACGAGGGCGTCATGGTCGAGGGCACGGCCAAGCGCTGGGTCCGGCGGCTCGAGGTGGCCGGCACGCCCGTCTACGTGAAGGTCTGCCGCCCGCGCTCGAAGAAGCGCGAGCCTACGGTGGAGCTGGGCAACATCCTCGCGCTGCGTCGTGTGGGGCTGCGCGCCCCCGAGCCGTGGCTCGCTGCCGTTGGCCATGTGGCCGAAGGCGACGCAAGCGCCTTGGTCACGCGCGAGGCGCCGGGGCTGCGCCTCGACCACTGGCTGCGCGACCAGCTTGCCTCCCTTGGGCCGCTCGCGCGCCAGGATGTCGCGCGCGGCATCGGCCAGGCCGTACGCGCATTGCACACTGCGCGGTTTGTCTTCCCCGACTTGCAGGCCTGGCATCTGTTGGTCGACGGCTCGCCCGCCGGTGGCGCTGCGTCGATTACCTTCATCGACCTGATGCGGCTCGAGCGCAGCGGCCGCGTCGATGCCAAGGCGGCGGCGCGTGGGCTGGCGGCGCTGGCCCTCTCACTGCGGCCCTACACCACCGAACGCTTTCGACTCGCCATCCTCCGCGGCTACCTCGGCGGCACGCTGACCGGCCCGGAGGGCGGGGCGCGGCCTTACCTGAAGGCCATTGCCAAACAGGTGCGGAAGTTGGAGCATCGTGGGACCTACCGCAACCTCGGGGAGAACGCATGACCGCCTTGCTCGCAACGCAGGAGATCCGGGAACGACTGGCGGGTGACGGGGTACGCACCTTGGACGATGTGCTGGCGAAGAGCACCTGCGTCCGCGAGCTGAAGGATCGCTCCAACCACATTCTGGACGCTGGCGGCATGCGCGTCTTCGTCAAGCGCGAGAAGCGACGCATCGATTCGCGGGAACTCGCGGGCATCACCAAGGCGCGGGAGGCACGGGTGCCTACGGCCGAGGTGGTGTTTCGCGGCACGGACCCGGACCTTGGCACCGTCGTGGGCACGTTGGACCTGGCGCCGGCGCGTCCGTTCGACGATCTCCTGCGCGAGGGCGCGTTGACGCAGCGCGAGATCCGCCGCGTATTCGCCGTGCTTGCCGACGCCGTGGCCAACCTCCACGAGGCGCGGCTCTGCCATCGGGATCTCTACCTCTGCCATGTCTTCGCCGAGGCTCACGGGGCGGACGTACGCCTGGCGATCATCGACCTCGAGCGGGTGCGCAAGCACCGCCGCGTGCTCGGTCCGCGCGTCGTGAAGGACCTGGCCGCGATCTTCTCGTCGGTGCCCAAGGGCTCCACCTCGGAGCACCAGATGGCGCGCTTCCTGCTCCGCTACATGCGCTACCGCAAGATCCCGCGCCGAGGGGTGTTCCCGGGGCTGGCGCGGCGCATCCGCCGCAAGATGGCACGCATCCAGCGCCACGCCCCGGCGACGCCGGTGGGCGCCGCCGCTCGGCCCGGCGCCGCCGCCCGACCCGGCGCCGCCACCCGACCCGGAAGCGCCGGATGAAACTCGGCGTCCTGCTCGATCGCCTGGACGGCACGCCGGGGGGCGCCGAGGCCCACACCGTAGCCCTCGTGAGGCGCTGCGTGGCGCAGGGGGACGAGGCCGCCATCGCGACGCTCTCCGGCACCGCGCCGGACGGCGTGGAGACGCTGCATGTGCCGGCCAAGGGCGGCCGCCCCGAGCGCGACGAGGCCTTTGCGACGCAGGGCGAGCAGATGCTGCGCGCCGCGGGCTGCGACGTCGTCTTCGCCATTCGGCATGCCCTGGCCTGCGACGTCTACCTGCCCCACGGCGGCCTCGTGGACCTTGCGCGCGAGCGCAAGGACCTCGCGATCGGCGGCGCGAGCCTCGGCACACGCATCGCGCGGGCCTTCAGCCGCAAGCATGCGTTCTTCCTGCGTGCGGAGCAGGCGCTGCTCGGTGCGCGCGAGGGGCCCCAGGTCATCGCGGTCTCGGACTGGATCGCCGGCCGCATCAAGGCGCGCTACCCCGCGTGTGCTTCGCGCATCACGACGGTGGTCAACGGCGTCGACGCCGATCACTTCGAGCCGGAGGCCCACGCGGAGGCCGGTGCCGCGCTGCGCGCCTCGTGGGGGCTCGAGGCGCCGCTCGTCGGTCTGCTCGTCGCCCACCATCCCCTCCTCAAGGGTGTCGAGACCGCGGTCCGCGCGTTGGCCGAGCCCGCCGTGACCGAGCAGGCCCGCCCCGTCGTCCTCGTCGTGGCTGGGGGGGTGATTCCCCGGCGCGTGCGCGCGCTGGCCCGCGCCCTGGGCGTTGCCGACCGCCTGCACGCCGTGGCGGCGCTGGCCGATCCGCGGCCGCTCTACGCCGCCGCGGACCTGCTCGTGCACCCGACCTGGTACGACCCCTGCTCCCTCGTCTGCCTCGAGGCCCTCGCCATGGGCCTGCCGGTGATCACGACACCCTGCAACGGGGTGCGCGAGATCATGGGCCGGCGCGGGGGGATCGTCCTCGAGGAGCCGGGCAACGCCGAGGCGCTGGCGGTGGCGATGCGCGTGTTGGCGGACGACGAGATGCGCGCATTCACCCGCGACGACGCGCGCTATCTGGCCCTGAAGAACCGGGAGTCCACGCGTCTGGATCGCATCCTCGACATCTGCCGGGCCCGTGCGTCCGCGACCCTCCCCCGGCAGGGGTAGAGTCTGCGCGTGGTTGCTACCCGCCTGCTCGCTGTGATCTCGTCGGACCCGGCGGGTCCCGTCGTACGCCATCGCTGGAAGGCCTACGAGCCCCACCTCGCCGCAGCCGGCATCGCGCTCGAGATCGTGGCGTGGCCGAAGGGCCTGGCCCGGCGGCGGGCCGCGCTGCGGCGCGCGAGTCAGGCCGATGGCGTGATCCTCAGCTCGCGCTTGCCCAGCGCCTTCGACGCCAAGCGCCTCCGGCACCGAGCCCGGCGCCTCGCGTTCGACTTCGACGACGCGCTGCCCTATCGCGACAGCCGGCGCGGGGCGACGCGCTCGCGCACCCGCGGGCGGCGCTTCCGCGCGATTCTCCAGCATGCGGATCGGGTCTTTGCCGGCAACGACTTCCTCGCGGCCTTGGCACGCGAGGAGGGGCAGGAGGCCGTCGTGCTGCCCACGACCGTATGCGTGCCTGCGGGCCCGCCCGAGCCGGAGCCGGCCGCCGACATGTCCATCATCGGCTGGATCGGATCGCAGGCGACCTTGCCCTACCTCGAGCAGCGCGCGCTCGTGCTCTCGGCCCTGGTCGCCTCGGGGCATCACTTCCGCCTGCGCGTCATCGCCGACAAGGAACCGGTCTTTCCGCCGGGGATCCCCGTCGAGCTCGTGCCCTGGGGACTCGACACCTGGGAGGCGGCACTGCGCGACACCCACTTTGGCCTGGCGCCGCTGCCCGACGATCCCTGGGCACGTGGCAAGTGCGGGCTCAAGATCCTGCAGGTCCTCGCGCTGGGCCGACCGGTCGTCGCGAGCGCGGTGGGGGTGCAGGCCGATCAGGTCGTGCACGGCGAGACCGGCTTCCTCGCCAAGGATCGGGAGTCGTTCCTCGAGGGCATCCTGCAGCTCCTGACCGAGCCCGATCGGCGCCGCGCGATGGGTGCGGCGGGACGCGAGGACGTGCGCGCGCGCTGGTCGGTGGAGGCCTGGGCGCCCAGGGTGGTCGAGCAAGTCGAGGCCCTGCTCGCATGAGCGCAGCGAGCCAGTCTGCGTCAGCTCAGCTGCCGTCCGGTCAGCCGGCGCCGCGCCATCTCGTGGTCCGGCTGCCGAATCCCCTGGGGGATGCCGTGATGGCGGTTCCGGCCTTGCGGGCCCTGCGCGCTGCGCTGCCCGACAGCCGGATCACCTGGGCCGGCGGACCGGCCGCGCAGTCGGTGCTCGCAGGCTTGCCGTATCGCGATGGCGTGATGCCGGCGGGGGATCGCGACGGCAAGGGACGCAGCGCGCCGTTCAAAGCCGGTCGGATCCTGCGAGCGCTCGATGCCGATGCTGCGCTCCTCTTGCCCAACTCGCTCTCCTCGGCGTTGGCGGTCCGGCGGGCGCGCATCCCGCGCCGCGTCGGCAGCGACCTGCACGCGCGCCGCACCCTGCTCACCGAAGTGGTCGCGCTCCCCAAGACCGACGACGGCAAGCTCGCGCCGCGCAGCATGGTCGAGCACTACCTCGATCTCGTCGCGCCCTTCGGGGCTACGGCCGATGGCGGGGGGACCGAACTGCGCGTCGAGCCGTTCGACGAGGAGCGCGCGGCCCATCGCCTGCGCGAGGTGCCCGACTGCGCCCTGCTGCTCGGGGTCAATCCGGGCGCGGCCTTCGGTGCGACGAAGATCTATCCGCCGGCTCGAATCGCAGCGGCCATCGAGGCGCTGCGCACCGAGCGGGCGGTCTTCCCGGTGGTCCTCTGCGGCCCCGGGGAGGAAGCCCTGGCGGCGGCGGTCGGCGCGGCGCTGACGGGGCCCTACCTCGGCGTCCAAGACGATGTCCCCGACCTCGGGGAGCTCAAGGCGTTGCTCGCGCGCCTTGCCCTGCTGGCGACGACGGACACCGGCCCGCGCCACATGGCCGAGGCGCTGGGTGTGCCCACGGTGGTCTGGATGGGGCCCACCGATCCCCGCTGGAGTGCCCACAGCGAGGCCACGGTGGTTCGCAGGGAGGACCTCGACTGCCTCGCCTGCCACCTGAAGGTCTGCCCGATCGGGCTGCCCTGCATGGAGACCCTCGACCCCGCCGCGGTTGCCGCCGCCTGCGTGGCGAGGCTCCCCTGAGGCTTCCGCTGGACCTCCTCGTCTCCCAGGGCCCCGCGGGCAGGTACACTCCTCGCCCGTGAGCCGCACCGCCACCCCGACCCTGGATGAGAGCCGCGCCCTGGCCGCGACCGTCTCCTCGATCGGGGAGCAACTCCGCGCGCAGACCGCACGCCGGATCATCGGTCTCGACGACGTCGTGGAGCAGGTGCTGATCACCCTGCTCACGCGCAGCCACGCCTTGCTCGAGGGGGTGCCCGGTCTGGCCAAGACCTTGCTTCTCTCGACGATGGCCGAGCTGCTCGACATGAAGTTCTCGCGCATCCAGTTCACGCCGGACCTGATGCCCTCGGACATCACCGGCAGTGAGTACCTCGTGCCCGACGCCGACACCGGCGAGCGCACGTTCAAGTTCGCCAAGGGGCCGGTGTTTGCCAACCTCGTCCTCGCCGACGAGATCAACCGCGCGCCGCCCAAGACGCAGGCCGCGTTGATGGAGGCGATGGAAGAACGTCAGGTGACGAGCCTGGGTGT
This sequence comes from Planctomycetota bacterium, assembly GCA_029259795.1. Lineage (GTDB taxonomy): Bacteria > Planctomycetota > PLA2 > PLA2 > JAEUHO01 > JAHEIK01. Next base: position 987 of record JAJDEM010000404.1, on the reverse strand, counting down.
CTGCCGCGAGCTCGAGGATCCGTTCATCGTCCTGGCCACGCAGAACCCCATCGAGCAGGAGGGGACCTACCCGCTGCCGATGGCGCAGCTCGATCGCTTCCTCTTCAAGATCCACTTGGACTACCCGTCCTACGACGAGGAGGCGCGCATCGCGCGCCTCACCGCGCGCGGTCAGCAGGATCCCCTCGAGCCGGTCGTCACGCGCGAGCGCTTCATCGAGCTGGCCGACGCGATGGCCGCGATCGAAGTTCCGCCGGCGCTGGTGCGCTACGCGGTCGAGCTCACCCAGGCCTCCCGTCCGACGGCGGCCAACGCGCCCGGCAGCGTGCGGGAGTACGTCGAGTGGGGGGCGGGCCCGCGGGCCGCCCAGGCGCTCATCAATGCCGCCCGCGCGCGCGCGCTGCTCAATGGCCGCAGCGTCCCCGGGGTCGAGGACGTGCGCGCCTTGGTGCCCTCCATCCTGCGCCATCGCATGGTCCTCAGCTACGCCGCCGAGGCCGATGCGGTGAGTGCCGAGCGCGTGGCCGCTGACTTGCTCGAGCACGTGCCCTGCCCGGGGCTTTCGACACGCTCCAGCCGCCCCAACTGGCTGCGGCGCGTCTTCAGCGCCCTCTGGCACGGCGAGGCCCGCCGCTCCGCGTGAGTCCCGGCGTGATCGCTGGCCTGTGATCAGAGCCCTCGGCTATGCTGGTGACGCCGCGTTTCGCCTTCGGAGGCCTTCCATGCGCTCACTGCTCCTCGTCCTGCTCGCTCTGCTGATCTCGGTCCCCGTCGTGGCGGCGCCCGCCACCGCGAAGGAGAAGAAGGCCAAGAAGGAGAAGGTCCTGCCCCATGAGGACGCCGTCGTGAAGACGGCGAAGGAGCGCTTCACGAAGGACTTCGCCCTCAAGGACATGGACAAGCGCCTGCGCATCCTCAAGTGGTACGGGATGCACATGCACAAGACCGTCCTGAAGGATCTGACGAAGATCTACCTCAAGGACCGCA
>JAJDEM010000403.1 GCA_029259795.1 Planctomycetota bacterium | reverse complement strand
CTCGGCTTCGATGGAGGAGGTGACTGCCGAGTTGCCGATGTTGGCGTTGATCTTCACCAGGAAGTTGCGGCCGATGATCATCGGCTCGGACTCGGGGTGGTTGATGTTGCAGGGGATGATGGCCCGGCCGCGCGCGACCTCGTCGCGGACGAACTCGGCCGTGATCTGTTCGGGGATGCTCGCACCCATGGAGTCGCCGGGATGCTGCTTGGCCAGCTCGGCGCCCATCTGCTCGCGGCGCTGGTTCTCGCGGATGGCGATGAACTCCATCTCCGGCGTGATCTCGCCGCGTCGGGCGTAGTGCATCTGCGTGACGCGTGCTCCGGCCTTGGCGCGCAGCGGCTTGCGCTGGATGGGGAAGCGGATGGCGTCGAGCGACGCGTCACCCGCGCGCTCCTGCGCGTCGTCCGATGACGCGCCTTCGGTCTCCTCGACGTCGCCACGGGCGCGGATCCAGGCATCGCGCAGCGGCGCGAGACCCTTGCGCACGTCGATGTCGATGTCCGGGTCGGTGAAGGGGCCCGAGCAGTCGTAGACCACGCAGGGTTCGTTGGCCGTCTCGTCGCCGTCGCCCGTCGGTCCACCGGCTTGCGTCGGGCTGAGCGAGATCTCGCGCATCGGCACGCGCACGTCGGGGTGGATCACCCCGGGCACGTAGATCTTGCGAGAGCCGGGAAAGGGCTTGCGTGTGATCCCGTCGGAGGAGGTGGGGATCGTGTCTTTCTGGTGGCTGGTCATGGTGGCTTCCCTTCGCCGGTTCGAGCCGGGGCAGGTTCGGAGGGTTTGATCTCAGCGACGGCTGTCGCACCCCTAGCGGTCCGGAGTCTACAGGGCTTGGGTGGGCCGTGTCCCGTGTCCTCCGAGGCGGTCGCGCTGGGGCTGTGCCAGGCCCGCAGCCGGTCGGCTCAGGACGGCGGCACGACCGGGGACTCATAGAGCCGGTAGCGGGTCTCCTGCATGCCCAGCGTGCGATAGACCGCGCGGGCGGCTTCGTTCTCGCGTTCGACGTAGAGGCGGATGCCGATCACGGAGCCGTTCTTTGCCGCCTCGCATTGCACGTGCTGGTAGAGCGCGCGATAGACCCCGGCCCGCCGATGCGCCTTGGCGATGAAGACGCTCTGCACCCACCAGAAGAAGCCACCGCGCCAGTCGCTCCACTCGGGCGTGACCATCAGGCTGCCGGCGGTCTCGCCGTCTCGCTCGGCGACGAGATAGAACCCGTGGGCCGGTCGCTCGAGCAGGCCGTGGACCCCCGCGAGAATCGTCTCGTGGTCGAGTGTCCGCTCCTCGGTTTCGAGCGCCATGGCCTCTTGGAAGGCCGCGATCTGGAGTGCGTCGGCTGGGGTCCCACGGCGGATGGTGATGGCTGATTGCATGCGGGCCTCGACGGAGAGGGGCCCCACGATAGCGGCCCCGCCCTGGTAGTCTGCCGATCGCATGATGGAACTTTTCGTCGAACCGCGCGTCACACGCTCATGGGAGGCGTTCTGCGCGGAGGCGCCGCCGTTCTCGATCGCTTTGGACGGCTACGTCAACGGCCCGCCCGACTTCTCGGCCGAGGGACCCCACGCCAACTTCGATCATCACGCACGCGTCGATCGCTTGAGTACCCGTAGCACCTGCATGCAGGTGCTCATGGCGGTGACGATGGGCTTGTTCGATGCGTTCGAGGTCGATGGCGAGCCCACGGCCAACATCTTCATCAACGACCCGGATCAGGATACGTGCCTGGCCGTCTGGGTGCTGCGCAACCACGAGCAGTGCGAGGGCATGAAGATCCACCAGCCGCTGGCCCGATTGCTCATCGGCGAGGACATCCTCGACTGCACGGGGGGCGCCTATCCGGTGCAGTCCGACAGCCATCCGATGCGGGAGCAGGCCTGGATCTTCGAGCCGTACTTCGATGCACGTGCGGCGGGCCTATTGCCGACCATGGATGCGTCCGGTATGGGATCGATCGTTCATCAGGTCGGCGAGCGCATCGACGCCTATGTGCGCGGCGAGGGCCAGATGATCGATCTGGACACGCGCTATGAAGAGGTCGGCGGCGGCCTCGGCTGGAAGCTCATCGTCGAGCAGGGGCCCCACGCCCGCACGGCGCTCTTCTCGGCGGGTGTGCGCGCCTACGTGGCCATTCGCGACAACGGCGACGCGACCTGGACCTACACGCTCGGCAAGATGTCGCCCTACGTCCGCTTTCCCATCGACGCCATCTACAACGCCCTCAACGAGGCCGAGGGGCTCCTTGAGAGCGAGAACGGCTGGGGGGGCAGCAACACGATTGGCGGCTCACCGCGGGAGGGAGGCAGCCGCCTCTCGCCGAGCGACCTCGAGCGGATCATCAACAAGCTGCTGGTACCGACCGGCTGATCCCGTGCGCGCAGGCGCAGCGCGCCGCCGGGATCAGCGCCGGAGCTTCGCGCGAATCTGACGCAAGGCTTCCTGGGTTCCTGCGTGATCGGGGCGCAGCTCGATCAGGGCCTCGGCGCTGACCCTTGCCGACGCCCACGCCTCGCGGGCGACCTGCATCATGACCAGTGCCTCGAGGATCCGCACGTCGCGTGGCGCGAGTCGGTGGGCCGTCGCCATCTCTACCAGACTCACGTCGCTGTCGCCCACCGCCTGCAAGGCGAGGGCGTAGTTGTAGTGCACGCGGCCGCGCGTAGGGAGGAGGCGGGCGGCGTGCGCAAGCGCTTCCGCAGCGCCCTTGGCGTTCTTGCGCTCCGAGCGCAAGAGACCGAGCGAATACCAGGCATCGCCGTTGGCCGCGTTGCGCGTCACGATGGCTGTGAGAAGTTGCTCGGCTTCCGCATTGCGGCCGCTGCGGTTGAGCAGCGTGGCGAGGTTGAAGCGTGCGGGCGCGAAGTGAGGATCCAGCGTGAGGGCGCGCCGGTAGGCGGCTTCGGCCTCCCGCGCCTGCTGGCGCGTCTCGTAGAGTGCACCGAGGTTCAGCTGCGCCTCGGGGCGGCCCCCGTCGGCCTCTTGGCGCTCGATCCACTCGCCGAGGGCTCGGTCAAAGTGGCGCTTGTCCGCCGCGTCCAGGTGGGGCTCGGGGGCTCCGGCGAGCGCGCGGGCCACCTCCATGCGCACGGCGCGCAGCGGATCCCGTAGCAGCGGGCCCAAGACGTGAACGGTCTGCTGCTGCAGGCCGGCAGGGGCCCCGGCCGGGACCAGCGCACCGATCGCGGCGGCCGCCGTCGCACGCACCAGACCATCGGCGTCGATCAGGGCCGGGGCGATGGCGCGTACGGCGTCCGCCGGCGCGTAGCGCTGGAGGTAGTGGACCGCCGTGGCGCGTACGATCGTGGGCTCGGTCATCGCCGTCGCGAGCTTGGCGAGCGCTTTGAAGGCCTGGGGGTCGCCCGCCCGCGCGCCCGCAAACGCCTTGCCCCAGTGCCCGCCCGCGACGCGTCCCCGGACGAAGTCCGGGAACCGCTCGGCGATCTCCTTGAGCGCCCACTGCGGGGAACGCTCGGTATGGCAGCCGTTGCACGCGTTGGGCGTGCCGATCTCGAGCGTGAGGTCAGGTCGCGGTACGCGGAAGCTGTGGTCGTGGCGCGGATCGACCTGCATGTAGGTCTTGGCAGGCATGTGGCAGTCGACGCAGTGCGAGCCCGGCGTGCCGGTCTTGTGGAAGTGGTGAGCGGGCGTGTCGTAGGCGGCCTTGCGAAGCGTCGCGAAGCGCTCCGGCGTCTCCTTCTGGTGGCACTGCAAGCAGAGCGCGTTGCCCTCGAACTTCAGGCGGGCGGTGTGGGGGTCGTGGCAGTCCGAGCAGCGCACGCCTTGGGCGTGCTTCTTGGCTTGGAGAAACGATCCGTAGACGTAGACCTCGTCCTTGATCTGGCCGTCGGCGTGATAGAGGGGGGCTGTGAGCAGACGCGCCGCGAAGTGGTCCAACAGCGGATCGCCGTGGGCGTAGCGGCTGCTCGTGTGGACCCGGCGCGCGTGGCAGCGGGCGCAGTGCTCGACTTGCACCGCGGCGTCCGCACCCTTGAACACCACCTCCAGACCCTTGGTCGCGTCGGCCGGTTCGCCGCCCTCGGCCCAGGCTACGTGGCCAGAGCCCGGACCATGGCAGGCCTGGCAGCCCACATCGATGCCATGCCACGTGGAGGCGAACGCGCCGCTCTCGGGCGTGTAGCCCCGGTCGTAGCCGGTGACATGGCATTCGATGCACATGGTGTTCGCGTTGAACTGCAGGCCCGTCCAGTGCAGGACGTCCGTGTGCCCGATGCGCTCGTCTTGGATGTGGAACCAGCGCTTCGCCGCGGTGTCCCAGCTGATCTGCAGGCATTGCAGCCGGCCGTCACCCGTGTCGATCAGGTACTGCTGGAGCGGCTCCCACCCGATCGTGTAGAGAATCTCGTAGTCATGGAGCGCACCGTCCGGCCCCTTGGTGTTGACGTAGAAGCGATCGCCCTTGCGGAAGAATCGACTGGTCTCGCCCTGCTGCGTGAAGCTCGTGTCGGCAAAGTCCCCGAGCACGCTGGTCGGCGTGGCGTGGTCCATCGCCAGGTCGTGGTGGGAGCCCTGCCAGTCGCCGTGTTGCTCCGCGTGGCAGCGGGCGCAGGACTCGGCTGGAACGAAGGTGGCCGCCGTGCGTGTCGGGCCATCCTGCTGGGCCACGATCAGCAGCGTGAGGATCCCAGCGCCAAGGAGTAGGAGGGGGACCAAGGCGCGCTTCATGCGGCAGAGTCTAGCCGTGGCGTGCCGGATCCGGCCGCGCGAGTTGCTTGAGGCACTGCGAGGAGCGGGCGGCTCGGCCGATCGGACAGGCTCAGGCCAGCCGCGCCTTCTCCAGCAGCACGATGAGCTGCGTGAGTTCCTTGCGCTTGAAGTGACCGAACTGCTCACGATGGAAGGTGACCAAGGGCTCATCAAGACGACTCAGCAACCGGCGGCCCTTCGCCACGATGCGGGTGAGCACGACGCGACCATCGGCGGGCGAGCGGGTCCGCGTAACCCAGCCCTTGTCGGCGAGGCGATCCAACAAGCGGGTGATGTCCGGAACGCGAGTGACCATGCGCTCGGCCACGGCGAGGGAGGGGAGTCCCTTGGGCCCGGCGCCGCGCAGGATGCGCAGGACGTTGTACTGGGGCGCGGATACGCCGTGCTGCTTGAGGTAGCGGGCGACGTTGCCTTCGAGCAGATCGTTCGTGCGGACCAGGTTGAGGTAGGCCTCGACCTCGAGGGACTCGAACGGCTTGCCCTGCTTGAGTTCCTTTGCGAGGGCGGAGTCATCGGTCGAGCGTGTCTGTCGTGCGCGTGCCACGGCGTTCTCCTGGGATCCCGACCGACCCTACGGGAGAGTAGCTGTTGCAACAACCATGAGCTGAGGCCTGCGCGCCGGAGCTAGCGGGTCTGAAAGAGGCCGTCCACGCTCAGGTAGCGCTGGCCCGTGTCGCAGAACACGCCCACGAGGGTCTTGCCGGCCCACGCAGGATCGTTCGCCATGCGGCGGAGCACGACAGCCACGGCACCCGAGGAGATGCCGACGAGGATGCCCTCCTGCTTGGCCAGCTCGCGGCAGGCGGCGAAGGCGTCGTCCTCGGAGACAAGCTCGATGCGGTCGATCAGGCTGCGGTCGAGCACCCCGGGAACGAACCCCGGCGCGGTCCCCATGATGCGATGGGGGGCAAAGCGGCCCTCGCTGATGAACGGGGCGTTCTCCGGCTCGACGCCAATGGTCGTGAACGACGCCTTGCGGGGCTTGATCGCCCGCGCACAGCCCACGAGTGTGCCGCCCGTTCCGAGCCCGGCCACGAGGGCGTCGATCGCGCCGCCTGTCTGCTCCCAGAGTTCGGGCCCCGTGGTCTCCTCGTGCGCTTTCGGATTGGCGGGATTGTCGTGTTGGCCGAGGTAGAGCGCGCCGGTCTCCGACGCGATGGCCTTGGCTCGTTCGCGCGCGGCTTTCGTACCGCCCTCCTTGGGCGTGAGGATCAGCGTGGCGCCCAGGGCTACGAGGACCTGGCGGCGTTCCAGGCTCTGAATCTCGCTCATGACCAGCGTGCAGGTGTAGCCACGCGATGCCGCGATCATCGCGAGCGCCATCCCCGTGTTGCCCGAGGTCGCTTCAACGATGGCGCCCCCTGGGCGCAAGCGACCGTCGGCTTCGGCGGCGCGCACCATGAAGAGCACGGCGCGGTCCTTGATCGAGTAGGGGTTGAACAGCTCCAGCTTGGCCAGGACGGTTGCGGAAACATCCGGCAGGAAGCGGCTCAGGCGCAGCAGCGGCGTGCCACCAATGCCCTGGGAGAGGTCGTCGAGGATCATGCGTCGATCCTACGCGAGAGGCTTGAAGCGGAGCATGGCATCGTCCTTGTGGGGGCGGACGGCGTCCGCCGAGCCATAGAGTGCCATGGCCGCGGTGTTGGATTCGTTGGTGATCAGCCACACGCCTGCGGGCGCTTCGCGGCGGAAGGCGTCGAGCAGCGCGCGTCCGATCCCTTGGCGGCGAGCGTCAGGCGCCACATCGATGCTGTAGAGCAGCAGCATGTCGGGCTGGTCGTCGGGGCGGGGCAGGAAGTAGCCGTAGACCATGCCCACGGGCTGCTGGTCTTCCCAGGCGCCGATCATGACGTTGGACTTGGCCGCAAGCCAGGCGGCTAGATCACCGGGCCCCGCTTCAGGGTCTGCGAACAGCCGCGTCAGCTCGCGCGCTTCGTCGGCGTCGTCCACGCCTACGCGTCGGATGGTTGTCATGCGTCGAGTGTACGAAGGTCGGCGCTTTGCAACTACGAGCGGATACGCTTGATCTTGGTGACCGGTTTGGAGGCCAAGCGACGCCCCAGGGCGCTCGGACTCGTCGGTGTGAGGATCGAGAGGTCGAAGGTGCCTTCGTTGACGCGCTGGCGCGGTACGCGAACGAAGGTCAGGTGCACTTCCCCCGGCTCGTCATCCTGCAGAAGCAGTGCGACCTTGCCGCCGGGTCCCTTGATGAGCCGGTACTCGCGGCCTTTGATGAACTTGTGGATGTGGATCTTCTTGCCGAAGGTGATTCGGTCGCGGTCCTTGTAGACCACGGTGAAGGACTCGCCCTTCTCCGGATCGAACGGCTCGAGGTGGAGCACCTTGCCGGGGAGCAGGACCTTGTCCTCCGGGCCCATGATGCGGTACGTGCCGTCATCCGAGACGGCCAGCAGCCGGTCGTACTCGCTCATGGTGAAGCTGCGCGGACCCGACTTCACCTGCGAGCCGAGGTAGCCCGACTCGGGGTCGAAGGTGATCTTGATGTTCTGGCGGGCGACGGCCTACTTGTCGACACTCTTGAAGGTGGTGATGTCGGTGCGCCGCGGCCAGGAGGCGCCGTACTTGTCGAGTAGATCCTCGAGGTAGCCGATCGCGGTCTTCGTGAGGTTGCGAAGCTTGCTGGTCGCACGCTTGATCGAGGACTCGATGTCGGCCATCTGCTGGCGGAAGCGCTCGATGTCGTAGGCGGAGATGCGCCGGATGTGGATCTTCAGCAGACGCTCCACATCATCCTCGGTCATCGCGCGGACGAAGAGCGCCTCGTGCTCGTGCATCCCATCCCACACACTGGCGCGCACGGCCTCATCGGTCTTGGCGGCCTCCAGCAGCTTCCAGACCTTCTTCTCGATGAAGATCTGCTCGAGGGTCAGCCAGTGCTTCTTGTCCTCGAGCTTGCCCAGCTCGAGCTCGAGCTCGGCCTTGAGCTGTGCCTTGAGCCGCTTGGTGCAGTAGGTGAGTACCTCGGTCACGCTGAGGTCGGCCGGGTGGCGGTTGCGGATCACCGTCAGTGCGGAGGTGATGGAGACCTCGCAGTCCGTGTAGGCGAACAGCTGCGGCACGGTTTCCTCGGCCGTCACGCCCCGCGGCAGGTCGACCTGGATCTCCACCGTGTCCGTCGTGAAGTCCTGGATGCCGCCGATCTTGAGCTTGCCCTTCTGGGTGGCTGTCTCGATCGACGTGATCAACGACTCGGTCGTGGTGCCGTAGGGGATCTCGCGGATCACGACCTTCTTCGGCCCCGCCGCCTCGATCTTGGCGCGCACCTTTACGCGGCCGCGGCCGTCGTCGTACTCCGAGACGTCGACCAGGCCGCCCTGCGGGAAGTCCGGAAAGAGCTCGATGGGCTCCTTCTTCAGCAGCTTGATCTGGGCTTCGAGGAGTTCGTTGAAGTTGTGCGGGAGGACGCGGGTCGACATGCCGACCGCGATGCCCTCGACGCCCAGCAGGAGGACGACCGGAAGCTTCGCGGGCAGGGTGACGGGCTCGTCGCGTCGCCCGTCGTAGCTCGGCTGGGTGTCCGTCAGCTCGGGGAAGAACAGCGTCTCCCGGGCCAGCGGCGTGAGGCGACACTCGATGTAGCGGGCTGCGGCGGCGCGGTGCCCCGTGATGAGGTTGCCGAAGTTCCCCTGCTTCTCGATGAAGAAGTCCTTGTTGGCGAGGACCACGAGCGCGTCCCCGATCGAGGCGTCGCCGTGGGGGTGGAGCTTCATCGTGTCGCCGATGACGTTGGCCACCTTGTGGAAGCGGCCGTCGTGCATGTTGGCGAGCGTGGCGAGGATGCGTCGCTGGACGGGCTTGAAGCCGTCGTTGAGGTGGGGGATGGCCCGGTCCACAACGACGTAGCTGGCGTACTCGAGGAAGTTCTGCCGCATCAGCGGCTGGACGTCGATGGCGCTGCCTGCCTCGCCGCCGCGTTTGGGGCCCCCTCCGCCCTTGGGACTCTCGCCACGCTTGGCGCCCTCGCCGCCCTCCGCGCCCGTGTTGGGGTCGTCGTCACCGAAGAGGGACGGCTGCTCGTCGCCCGGGCCTACCACGTCGCCTCCGAGATCAGCTCGTCCACGATGAACTTGCGGCGCTGGGGCGTGTTGCGGCCCATGTAGAACTCGAGCGTCTTCTGGACGGTGCCCTTGTCGGGCACGGTGACCTGCTTCAGCCGCATGTCCTCCCCGATGAAGCGATCAAACTCCTTCGGGTTGATCTCGCCGAGACCCTTGAAGCGGGTGACCTCCGGCTTGGCGATCACCTCCAGCGCTTCGTCGCGCTCGGCTTCGCTGTAGCAGTAGATGGTCTGCTTCTTGTCGCGTACGCGAAAGAGGGGCGTCTCGAGGATGTAGAGGTGGCCGCGCAGCAGGAGCTCTTCGAAGTAGTGCAGGAAGTACGTGAGCAGGAGGTTGCGGATGTGCATGCCGTCCACATCGGCATCGGTTGCGAGCACGACACGGTTGTAGCGTAGCCCCTCGAGATCGTCCTCGATGCCGAGGGCCTGCATGATGTTGTAGAGCTCTTCGTTCTTGTAGACGGTGTCGCGCTTGAGGCCATGGCAGTTGAGTGGCTTGCCGCGCAGGCAGAAGATCGCCTGGGTGGAGACGTCGCGCGACTGCACCATGGCGCCGCCCGCCGAGTCACCCTCGGTGAGGAAGACCGTCGTCTCCTCGCGACGGTCCTTCTTGCGGCCGCGGGGCGGGCCGTCGGAGTAGTGGACCTTGCAGTCGATCAGCTTCGGAATGCGAATCGCGACCTTCTTGGCGCGGTCGCGGGCGGCCTTCTTGACCGCGGAGAGCTCCTTGCGGACCTTCTCGTTCGCCTTGACCTTCTTGACGAGGCGCTCGGCGCCGTCGGTGTTCTCGTGCAGCCAACGGACGACGTGCTCGCGCACCTCCTGGACGATCCAGGAGCGGACATCCGTCGAGCCGAGCTTGTTCTTCGTCTGGCTCTCGAAGACCGGGTCCTGCATCTTGATGGCGACGGCGCCGATGAGGCCGTCGCGCACGTCCGGGCCTGCGTAGTTCTTGCCGGCGAACTCGTTGACGCCCTTCAGCAGGCCCTCGCGGAACGCTCTCTGGTGCGTGCCGCCGTCGTGGGTGTGCTGGCGGTGGGCGGAGCTGCGGGGGTTGGGGCCGGGGGG
>JAJDEM010000402.1 GCA_029259795.1 Planctomycetota bacterium | reverse complement strand
TGCCGCCGGTCGCGGCCGCGCGGATCTCATCCATGGTGCCGAGCGCCAAGGTCGTGCCGCGGTGCAAGACAAGCACGCGATCACAGAGCCGCTCCACAAGGTCCAGCAGGTGCGACGAGATGATGATCGCGGAGCCCGCGTCCGCGCGCCGGCGGATCGAGGAGCGCATCATCCGAATGGCCTTGGGGTCGAGCCCTGTCAGCGGCTCGTCGAAGAGGATGAGGCGGGGGTCGCGCAGGAACGCACAGGCGATCGCGAGCTTCTGGCGCATGCCGCGCGAGAGACTGCTGGCGAGCTCGTCCTTCTTCTCGGTCAACTCGAACTCGGCGAGCAGCGGCTCGAAGCGCTCGCTGGCGTCCGGGAGCTCGTAGGCCAGGGCCGTGAAGTAGAGGTGCTCGGTGACCGTGAGAAGGTCGAACGGGTTCGGCGTGTCGGGGATGAACGCCGTGGCGCGCTTGGCCTCGAGCGGCGCGGTCAAGAGATCGGCGCCTGCGACCGCCACGCTGCCGGACGTGCAGCCGAGGATGCCCGTGATGCAGCGCATCGTGGTGGTCTTGCCCGCGCCGTTGGGTCCGACGATGCCCAGGATCTCGCCCGGGGCGCAGTCAAAGCTCAGTTGATTCACGGCGGTGAACTCGCCGTAGGTCTTGGTGAGTTCGTGGACTCGGAGGGCGAGCGGTTCGGTGTCAGGCATGGCCGGTGATTCTAGTCCCGGTCCGGGCTCCCGAAACCGCCATCCGCTGCGGCGGTAAAGGGGGCAGAGCAGGAACGTCTGCTCGGCATGATCCCCCCCGTACCCTGGTTGCCTAGCCCGATGCGATTCACCTTCCTACTGCGGTTGCTCTCGGCCATGGCAGCCTTGTCGCTGGGCGTGGCGGCGGCCGTGGGCCTGGCAGCGTGCGGTGACACCGCTCCGCCGGAGCCGGCCGGCCCGAGCGAGGCGACGCTGGCCTACCGAGCGCACGTGCGACCGATCCTGACGGACTTCTGCGTCAGCTGTCACGGCGGCGCAGAGCCGGAGGGGGGCTTCTCCCTGGAGGCCCAGGCAGAGAGCGACGAGGCGCCGGCGTTCGAGACGCTCCGCGCGGGCACCTCGCGCTACGAGCGTCTTGCCCACCATGTGCTCAGCGGAGCCATGCCGCCGGCGGGGGAGCCGGCCCCTGACGCCGAGCAACGCGACGCGTTCGTGGCTTGGTTCAAGGACTCGATCGCCGAGGCCTGGCGAGTCGCACCGCCGAACCCCGGTCGCGTGACGGCCCGCCGACTCAACCGCTACGAGTACCAGAACACCGTCCGGGACCTGCTCGGCGTGGACTACGACGCCACGCGGACTTTTCCGTCTGACGAGGTCGGGTATGGCTTCGATCACATCGGCGACGTCCTCTCGATGCCGCCCATCTTGTTCGAGAAGTACCTCGACGCGGCCGAGACCATCGCCGCCGAGGCCGTGCAGGTGATCGACCCGAACATCCCTGCCGTCCGGCGCTATGAGGCGGAGGCCATCGAGCGCACCGGAACGGCGCGCGCGACGGGGGATCGGGTCTCGCTCTCTTCGGTCAGCGAGGTCTATACCCAGCTCGAGTTCCCGCGCACGGGCTTCTACATCCTGCGGGCCCGGGTCACGGCGCAGCAGGCCGGACCCGAGAAGGCGATGGTGCAGTTTCGTGTCGGCCAGCGCGTGGTCGCGACGCCGTCCATCGAGGAGGCCAGCGGGGTCGAGGTCGACAAGAGCGTGCGCGTGCGCATCCTCGCCGGCAGCAGGCAGGTCGCCGTCGGCTTCCCCAACGACTACTACAACCCGAAGGCCAAGGATCGCAGCCAGCGCGACCGCAACCTCTTCGTCAACTGGTTCGAGGTCGAGGGTCCTTTGGCTGAGGGCCTCGAGCCGCTCCCGCCGGTCAACACGGAGATTCTCACGTGTCTGCCGAAGCCGGGGCAGGAGAACGCGTGCGCGGAGGCGATCCTTGGTCCGTTGCTGCGGCGCTTCTTCCGCAGGCCGGCGACGCCGCTGGAGTTGCAGCGCTACGTAGGCTTCGTTCTTGAAGCGCTCGCCGCGGGCGAGCCGTTTGAGGGCGGAATCCAGGCGGCGGTGCAGGCCATGCTCGTGGCACCGCAGTTTCTGTTCCGCTGGGAACTCGACAGCAGCACGGTCGAGGGCAACCGGACCCTGACCGACCACGAGCTGGCGTCGCGGCTCAGCTACTTCCTCTGGAGTTCCTGTCCGGACGAGGCACTCGGCGCGGCGGCCGATGCCGGCACGCTGCGCGACAGCCTGCACGAGCACGTCACGCGCATGCTGGCCGACGATCGCGCCCGTGCTCTCGTGACGAGCTTCGCAGCGCAGTGGCTGGAGCTACGGCGGCTCGAGACGGCGACGCCTGATACACGCACGCTGAAGACGTTCAACGAGAAGCTGCGGGACGCGATGCGCCAGGAGACGGAACTGTTCGTCGAGGCGATCATCCGCGAGGACCGCAGCATCCTCGACCTGATCGACGCGCCCTTCACCTACCTCAACGAGACGCTGGCCCAGCACTACCGGATTCCCGGTGTTCGCGGGCCAAAGTTCCGGCGGGTGGAGTTGAAGGGGCAGCAGCGGGGCGGTCTGCTTGGCCACGCCTCGATCCTGACGCTGACGAGCTACTCCAAGCGCACATCGCCGGTCCTGCGCGGCAAGTGGGTGCTCGAGGCCCTCCTTGGCGCAGCGCCGCCGCCGCCGCCGCCGGGGGTCGGCACGCTCGAGGACCAGGCTCCCGAGCTGCTCAAGCTCTCCGTGCGCGAGCGCCTTGCGCTGCACCGTGCCGATCCGGCGTGCGCCGTCTGCCACGATGCCATGGACAACCTCGGCTACGGCTTCGAGAACTACGACGCCATCGGCGCCTGGCGCACCCGCGACGGGATGGCCGTCATGGACGCCTCGGGGGTCTTGCCCGGCGGTCGCTCCTTCTCGGGGGTGGGCGAGCTGCGTCACATCCTGCGCGGCGATCCGGGCTATCCCCGCTGCTTCGCCGAGAAACTCCTTACGTATGCGCTCGGGCGCGGCCTCGAGCCGTACGACCGGCCTGCGGTCTTGCAGATCGTTCAGCAGGCCCAGGAGCGCCGCCTGCGCTTCTCTGCCTTCATCCACGCCGTCGTGGCTACCGATGCCTTTACGATGCGCCGTACCCTCGGAGACTCACCATGAGCCGCCGCCTCGACTCCCGCCGAACGCTTCTTCATCGCCGCACCGTTCTTCGCGGGGTCGGCGCCGCCCTTGCCCTTCCGTGGCTCGATGTCATGACCGGCGCGGTCCTGCCGGGGCCGCACAGCTTGCAGGCCGAAGACGAGAAGAGCGGCGCCCCCACGCGCATGGCCTTCCTGTTCTTCCCCAATGGCGCGCACATGAAGGACTGGACGCCGAGCAGCGAGGGCAAGGACTACAAGCTGCCGTGGATCCTGGAGCCGCTGGCGGAGCACAGAAACGAGCTGCTCGTCCTCTCGGGGCTTGCGCAAGATCAAGCGCGGGCGCACGGCGATGGGCCCGGCGACCATGCGCGGAGCGCGGCGGTGTTCCTCACCGGCGCCCACCCCGTCAAGACCCGGGGAGCCAACATCCGCGTCGGTATGTCCGTCGACCAGGTGGCGGCGCAGAAGGTCGGCAACGTCACCCGCTTTGCCTCGCTCGAGATGGGCGTCCAGCCGGGCGGGCAGGCCGGAAACTGCGACTCCGGCTACAGCTGTGCCTACACCAACAACATCAGCTGGCGGTCGGAGCGTACGCCCAACGCCAAGGAGATCGACCCGCGCCAGATTTTCGAGCGCCTGTTCCGGGGCGGGAAGCCGGGCGAGTCCGAGGCGGCACGCAAGCAGCGCATCCGGCGCCGCAAGAGCATCCTCGACTTTGTGGGCCGCGACGCGAAGGACCTCCGCAAGCGGCTGGGCGTCACGGACCGCGCCAAGCTCGAGGAGTACCTCACCGGCGTGCGCGAGATCGAGCAACGCATCGAGAAGACCGAGCGCATGCAGCAAGATGGCAGCGGACCGGCTGCGGCCTACCCGGTTCCGAAGTCACGCTCGCGGGCCCGGGAGAAGGTTCTTCGCGAGGACATCCGAATCTTCATGGACCTGCTGGTCCTTGCGTTCCAGACAGACACAACCCGCGTGTCGACCTTCATGCTCGGCAATGGCGGCAGTGCGCTGCGGTATCCGCAGGTGGGGGTGTACGAGCGCCACCACGGCCTGTCGCATCACGGCAACAACAAGGCGAAGCTCGAGAAGATCCGCAAGATCAACCGCTTCCACATGGAGCAGTACGCGTACCTGCTCACCAAGCTGAAGGCCGTCAAGGAGGGTGAGCGCTCGTTGCTCGACAACTCGATGATCATGATCGGCAGCGGCATCGGCGACGGCAACCGCCACAACCACGACAATCTGCCGATTCTGCTCGCGGGCTCGGGTGGCGGGACGGTCAAGACCGGCCGCCACCTCGTCTACCCGCGCTGGACGCCGCTCAACAACCTCTACCTCGCCATGCTCGAGCGCGCCGGCGCCGCGACGCCGCGCCTGGGTGACTCGAAGGGCGTGCTGGCGCGACTCGGCTAGCGCTCGACGTCTCGCGGACGTACGACCCTCCGGGAAGAGACACAGAAGAACGATCCACAGCGGGCGATTCGTGAGCCCGCGGAGGGATGGACTCCAACTACGCGGGACCTGATGGCAGCGGCCCGGTTGCCGGGCC
>JAJDEM010000401.1 GCA_029259795.1 Planctomycetota bacterium | reverse complement strand
GCACCCGAAAGATCGCTGGTGTCGGCACTTGAGTAGTCGATGACCTGCGTGCCGATCATGAATGTCTGCGCGCCGGTGTTGACTGCGGTTGCAAATCCGAGAAGTCGAAACTCAGATAGACCAGCCTCTCGCTCGATACGCCGCGCGAGGACGACCCCCGCGCTACGGACAAAGCCGTACACTTCGAGCGGATCTCCGACGGATAGGCCGGCCTCAGAGGCGGGGCTGATCCCGAGCCCGAAGACGGTGGCGTCGTCGATCTGAATCGTCTGTCCCTGCACGACGACTGTGTTCGCGTCGATCTTCGCCTCGAGGATACCCTTGACGGCTTCCTCGATGGACACGTCGTCCGCGCTGAAGGCGCCACTGTCATCTGTACCGCGAACTAGCGCGACCATGCCCACCTTGACATCCCCGATGACGGCAGGAGCGCCGCCGATGGTCACTGTCGTCTTGAGCGTCGAGAAGGACTGCCCACCAACGGTCAGGCCACCGGTCGCAGTCACGGCGCCAACCTTGATCACGGGCTTGCCCGTGCCGCCGATCCCGCCGCTGGCAGCGGAGCTGCCTCCGCCGCAGGACGCGAGGGCAAGAATGGACGCGACTGCACACATTATGCGAAACCAGCCAACGAGTTTCATTCTGTCTCCGATTCTTCAAAGTAGTAGATGCCGACGCCCGCTCTGCAGCCGCCCTCATCCTCGAGTTCGGGGTTGTTATCCAGGTCGTGCTCTGCCATCCAGCGGTCGAGCATCTCCAGGAGTTTCTGTGCATGCGCCGAGGTCAGCTTGCGAAGTTGGGGCACGGAGCTCTTGGTCAAGTTGTTGTAGAACACCTTGCGTTGGAAGAACAACTGCTCACCGTCATGATCGAGGTTGTGTCGAATCGTGGATACCAGCCCTGCGACGTCGGTGCCCAAAATCTGTAGTTTCTCGGCCTCGCCGGAGCGCGGCAGGTAGCCGCGCGCGGTCAGACACACGGCGCCACGCTCGTCGCGTTTGACGGCCCCGACCCGTTCCAACTCATCCAGGATCGCTCGCGGAGGAACGTCACCGCTGAAGGACTTGACCAACGCGCGAAAGCTCTCCGCCTCGCCATCGAACGGAAGCGGCTTTGGATCGCCGTTGGTGTCGATGAAGCGGCTGTCGCGAACCCAGCCAGTGACAACGCGCGCCGCTCGGTTGTAGTTCGCAGCGGTCTCCACCTCGGGCTCATCGGGTGCCTTGAGTGAACGGGCAACATCCTTGCGCGAGAGCCCCGTGAGGATTGCCATTCGCGAGATCGTCTGCTTGCGCCCCGCAAGGCGCTCCTCCTCCGCGGCGACGTGCAGATACTCACGCTTGGCGATCTCGGCAAGCGTCCCGTAGGCGAGTCCGTTCCGGATCATGAGCTGCACGAGAGGGCGGAGAAGTCGCCTCAGGGCCGCGGCGAGGGGACGAGGGGCGCTCATCGCTGGGGCACCCTTACCGATCCGAGGCGAGCGCGGGAATGGTCCCCGACAACAGTAGATCGCCGGTCGCCGCGTCCCGGACCTCGACCTTCAAGCCTACGAGTTCCGCGACCGTCGCTGCGCCGTTCGGCAGCGCATCGCCATCGCCCGTTTCGAGCTCAAGTTCCGCCTCGCCCTCCATGTCCGCGGAGCGCGCCCCGATCGAAGTGAACGTGTCCGCGCCGAGGCCGTCCTCCACGAAGAACTCGACCGCTGCGTCTGGCGAGAGGTGCTCGCCCTCGATCTCCAGGCGTTCGTTCGTTCCTTGCTCCCGGCTGCGGATTTCGATGTGCCCCTTGAGACCAGCGACCACGGCAACGAGCGGGCTGCGCCCTCGTAGACGGCTTTCGCCATCGTCGTCACTGTCGCCACCGTCATCATCGTCGTCGCTATCGTCGTCGTCGCTATCGTCGTCGTCGTGGCCATCGTCATCATCAGCGTCGTCGGACGGCGCGTCGGGCACGGACAGGGGCACCTCGGGCAGGGTCGCCCGGAGTAGTGCGGTCCCGTCCGTAGCGTCGCGTACCTCAACCTCGTAGCCTTCGAGCGCCTCGACAGAGTCAACGCCGAACGGAAGAATGCCGCCATCCGATGTCTCGACCTCCCACTCCGTTTCGCCATCGAGGCCCACGGTCAGGATCCCAAGCGACTCCTCAGTCCCGTCCGGCGCGATGGCTACGAGTTCGAGATCGCGATCAGGTGCCGCATGCTCGACCTCGACTTCGATACCACTCCGGTCGTCCCGCACTTCAAGTTCCAGCTTTCCCTCGATGTCGAGATCGTCACTCGACGCCGCACGGTCCATTTGAATCTCGACCTCGCGCTCGTCGTGCTCGGACCGAGACACCTCGACCTGTTCGAACAGTCCGTCGCGAATCCGCAGGCGCACGTGCAGGCGCTCGCCGTCCTGGACACGATGGATGACGACCCGATCCTCGGTGCTCTCGTCACCGTCTTCGATGTCCCCTTCGTCTGCCTCGGACGACGCTGCGTCGTTGGTTGCGACCATCTTCTGAAAGCCGGTCGGAGGACCGGCCAACATGAGTGTGAAGGACGAGGGGGAGGCGTTGGTGAACTGGAAGGCGCCGGATCCGGTTGTTGTCACGACCTCGCCGGTCTCCAGCATCTCCAACTGAACGCCGGCAAGGCCAGATGTCGCGTCGTCCACCTGCTCAACCACGCCGCCTACCTTCCCGCCCAACGGCAGGGAGCCGCCAGCGGCTCCACCGCCACCGCAACCGGTGAGTGAGACCAGAATCGAGAAGATGAAGATGGGGCCGAACAGAGTGAGGCGCATGACGTGCTCCAGTCTCGGGTTTCCATTGCCGCGCGGATACTACACCAGTTGGGACACATGGCCCACTTAGTTTGGGACAACTATCCCATTTATGGTCCGGCGAGCCAGGCGCGGTTGCGGTCGCGGCGGGCAAGCCCCGGGCCGCCATGGCCGTGAATACGCAAGTCGGAGGGGCCGAGCGTGAGTCCGACTCTTCACCACCAGCCTGGCGATGGCGTTGATCCCAGCCGTGCTCCGCGTCACGGCATTCTGCAACATCGCGACGAGTTCCGGACACGCGGCCATCCTCACGCGACTCCTGGTCCCTGACTTGCATTCGGGCGAGCAGCGCCGAACCTCCGGCCATGTCAGGTCACCGAGGACCTGGCCCCCGGATGCTGGTCCAACTCTTGGTGGGGCAGGTCATCGAGAGAGTCAGGCTCAGATGGCCGGCCTGTGGCGGACCGGCCCGGTAGGGGGCACGCACTCGCTGAGGGGACGCCAGGGGGGTAGTGGTCGTATCTCACGTTGACTTGACGGACACAAGTGATGTCATGACATGCACTTGTGGCGTCTTAGTCAGCGGTGATCACCGGCTTCGAAAACCGGTGTACCTTCACGGGTACCCAGGGTTCGAATCCCTGTCTCTCCGCCACTTCCTCCCTTGCGCGGTTGGGCGAACCGGCTTTGAGCGACCGACCTGCCCCCGCTGAGCGTGCCACCTGGTAACTCACGAAGTAGCCCGCAGGGGCTGTTGTCGAGGCACCCAGGCCTCGGGTGCCTGCGCGCGATAGCCAACTGAGTTGCGCGGCCGTGTTGGTTCGGCGCACCGAGCCCCGGCTCTGCGCAGCGTGACCGAGAGAGCGCCGGTAGGCTCAGGTCATGCGAAGCGACAGGCGCGGACCCAAGGCGGCAGGCGGCGTCCTCCACTACGGGCCCAATCGGTTCTGGTGGGGCATGGCGCTCGTCGCGCTCGCGATCGTCGTGGTGCCGCCGTGCCTTCTCCTCTTGGCCACATCGTCGGGGCCGGACCCGCGCGAGTGGCTCCTTGTCGGAGGGAGTTGGCTGCTGGTGGTTGGCGCGTTGGCGTTCGGATTCCCAAGCTCGTGGACGCGTTTCAGTGTGCGCAGGGACGGACTCCACCAACGCACGCTCCGTGGCTCGTGGTTTCGGCCGTGGGAGGAACTGGGCCGGATCGGTAGCGAGGAGATGGGGCCTGGTCCGTCCGAGGAGCCCGACCGGCTGTGGATAGGAGATCGTGGGATCGGCCTACCCGTCGCCGCGGCGACAGAGCCGTCAGCCTTCTACATCGTGATCCGCGACGTGAAAGGAGAGCAGGCCTTCCGCATCCCTCCCTGGGTCTCGTTCCGGCGGCATCTGATCGCGGAGATCCGAAGCCGGATTCGGGACACGCGCTGAGCGAGTGCTCGCGGTGCCGTGTCGGGAGTACTCCGAATCGCTGTGCGCTGGTGGCGTGAAGGTGCACGGTCCGGCGCGTCACCCCTCGACTAGACTCGTGTGCGATGGGCACGGAAGCGAAGCAGCAAAGTGACTGGTTTCTCGTGCTGGCCATCGTGGGAGCAGCCGGCTTCGTCCTAGCGGCACTCGCGCTGCAGCACATTCTTTGGCTCGCCTTCGCGGGGAGTCCGCGCCCCGCCTGGGTGGCGCCGCTTCGCATCGTGATCGTGGGCGCACCAGTGTGGCTACCCCTTGGCGTGCTCCTTCTTCGACGCGGCAAGTCGAGGTTGCCGGCGTGGAGGGCGTTCCATGCCATTGCCCTCGCCGTGTGGTTCGCCCTTGCGCTCTTCCTCGTCGTGATCGTTGGTGACCAGCTCGTTTCGTATGCGCAGTGGCGGGTGTTCGATTCTGAGCTCTGGCGCGGCGAGTCTGTGGCGGCTCCAGGCCAAGCCCCGCTGCGCCGCATGATGGTGCATGACCTCATCGCCTCGCGACGGCTCGACGGAAGGTCGCGTGACCAGGTGCATGCCCTGCTGGGCACGTCGAATCGACGCGTGCATCTCTCCCCTGATCCTTCCGAGGGGTCGTGGGATGAGACCTATCCGGTGGGTCCGTCTGGTTGGATCATGTATCGGTGGTTGGGGATTCGGTTCGACGCTGACGGGCGGGTCGCCGAGTACGCCCTCCTCTGGGACGATTGACGTCGCGCGCTGTGATGGGGGATGTCGAGCCCGGGAGAGATGCTCGAGGTTCGGCAGTGCCGGACAGCCGATTGCGTAGGGAAGTGCCGGGCTCTGATGTCTGGGCGGCTGCTCGCTCGGGGTCAGCGACCGCGAGCCGCCTTCGGCAGCTTCGGTGACTCGTAGGGCACGTCGAAGAACGCAACGAAGTAGCGCAGGGCCTTGGGCTTTCCCTTGTGCGTGAGTCCCGTGACGGACACGCGATAGCGGGAGGCCGCCGCGAGCGAGAGCCCTGCGGGCCGGAAGATCACGAGGTAGGGGAAGCCAACGCTCTTCTGTTGGACGTTGGCGAAGTCGATCTGCAGGGCATCGCCGGATGGGAGGAAGTCCTCTCCCACGGGTTCGACGACGGCGCGGACCTTGTCTTCGAGGGGCGCGTCGAAGTGAGTCGGGTTGAGCCCGATGCTCCAGGCCCAGCGGGCGCCAAGCCAGGGCCCGGGAACGTGGCCCGGTGGTGGCAGGCTCACGAACGGGTAGTCGGGCACCTTGGGCCTGCTGTCGTCCGTGGCCCACATCGCAGTGAACCGCTTGACGATGCCGAACCCCGTCTTGAGCATGGCCGGGTTCAGGCACCAGCAGCGGTGCCCCAGACGATCGATGTTCGTGGGGTCGGAGTCGTCCATGTACCCGCGCACGGATGTGCAGGCTCCACGCTGCCCGCGATGCAGGTTGGAGTTCTTCGCGCCAATCGCAGCAGGGCCGAAGCGCGCCGCCGGCCAGCCAGGGTTCGGCGGTTCGTGGGTGATCTTGCCGAGGGCCGCGCACACTGCCGAGCCCGCCTGCGCGTGTGCATTGCATGTCGCATCGAGCCTGATGTCCTTGTAGGGCACGCCGGCGAGGAACCGGTACGCCTTCAACTGCCGCAGCGCGAGCTCCCGGTCGGCCTCCAGGGCGGCGCTCGGCGGTGCACCCGCTCCCTTCAGGATGCGGGCCAGCTCTGCTCGGATGGCCCGCTTCGTGCGCGGGAAGGGCACGACGCCGTCTACGTCCACCGGCACGCCGCGTTCCCAGACTTGCTTCGTGATGCGTTCCTTGCCCGCGAGGACCTCGTAGGTGCCATGGAGCCGACCCTCGTGATAGGTCGTGAGCAGGCGGGTCGCACCCGCCGGGGTGCGCTCGTGGTACTTGCCGTGGAGCTTTCCGTTTCGATAGCGGGTGACGACCTTCAGGCGGCGGTTTGGGTGGTAGCTCTTGTAGGCACCGTGGAGGTGGCCGCCCGCATACGCCTGCTGGACTTGCTGGTGTCCCTGCTCGTCATACGTCTTGTGAGCGCCATGCAGCACGCCGTGCTTGAACGTGTGCGCGCTGCGCAGGACGCCACTCGCGTCCCACGTGCGCTCGAGGCCATGGCGCTGACCTGCTGCGTAGGTCGCTTTCACGGCCGGTCGGCCGTTCGGGTGAAACCGGGCGTACGCTCCGTCCTTGCGGCCCTGCTCGTCGACCTCGTAGCGCAGGAGCACCGTGCCGTCTTCTGCCGTGTCCACGATCTCCTCGGCGCAGAGTGGCCTCGGGCCCCACGAGAGAGCGAGAGAGATCACGGCCAAGAGTAGGAGCCGAATGCGCATGAGGTCCGACGGATGCCAGCGGATGCCTCGGCGCAACGTCTCGCGCCGTGGTCTCCGTGAACGCTTGACCATGACAGGGGAGAGGGCCGGGAGCAAGGCCATGCCACCGGAGCCGCGCCCGAGCTAGCGCAGCGTGACGTGGCGGTCGCCCGCGACGACCTCGGTGGGCTCGCCGGTCTCCCACTCCATGGCGTAGCCCTTGCCCTCGCTGCGGGCGACGCGGCGTAGCGCCCAGGCGCCTGGCGGGAGGCCGCGCATGCTGAAGCGCCCGTTCTCGGCGCGGCACTCATGCTGCAGCGGGCCTTGGTGGAAGATCACGCGGCCGCTGTAGCCCTTGCACGCGCCATCGACGACGAGCCCCTCGGTGAGCGCGACCTCGTGGACGGTGGGGCCGGGCAGCGCGCCCCTGAGCATCCCGTAGTGCTCAGCGCCGATCTTTCGCGCGTAGAGGTGGACGGGCCCTGACGGCAGACCCGTAATGCGGAAGGTGCCATTGGCGTCGACGCTGCTCGTGCCGCCGCGGGCACCCTCCGGCCCCTCGGCAATCGACCACTGCACGGAAAAGCCAGTGCAGTCGCCGCCGGTGAGTCGGCCAGCCAGGACGCTGGGCGCCGTGAGGTGGAAGGTGACGTCCTCCTCGCCGGCATCGACGACCTGCTCCGTGTAGGTGTGGGTGCTGCCGCGAGCGACGGCGACCAGGCGCCAGGCCGTCTCCGGCCGCAGGGGTCCGAAGATGAAGTTCCCGGACTTGTCGCTGTGAATCTGGAGTCGCGGGGCTGGTAGCGGCGAGTCGAACTCCGCGAGGGCCACGATGTGGATGTGCGCGAGAGGCGTTCCGTCAGCCGCGAGCGTGGCGCCACGAATGAACGCGGGCGGTCGCAGATGGAAGACGAGATCCGTGTGGGGCAGCGTGACGCCCTTCATAGCGCTGCCCATGGGTGCGTTCGCTGGGTGCTTCCCGCCTTCAAGCAAGCCACACAAGACGTCGACGTGATGGACGCCCGGTGGGACGCGCGCCGCGAAGGTGCCATCGCCTGCCGATTTGGTATTGAGCGTGCGTCGTTGCTTTGCGGCGTTGGTCCAGGCGATCTGGAGAGCGGTGCCGGCAGCCGGTTTGCCGCCGACGCCGAATACGATGCCTGCGATGGCCGGGCGCCGGATGACGCGTAGCGTGATCGGCCCCGGGGACTTGCCTGTCTCGACTGCCACAGAGCGGGACCATTCGGCGCCATCTTGCGCGCGGACGAGGGTTCCCTCGTTCGCGATCAACTCGAAGGATCCATCGCGGGCCGTGAGGACCTCGTTGCTCTTGAACTCCATGGGCGTGGCGCCGAACATCCCGCTGAGAGTGACCCTCGAGATGAGGGCGACGGTGGCGCCCGCCACGCCGTCGCCGTGCTCATCGATCACGCGTCCTTGCACGGACGACCCCGCGTCCTTCGGAAGCACGTCCATGGCGCTGGGGGCGGCGACCGGACGACCGAGTCCACGCAGGCCGGGAGCGTCGCTCACCTCGCGGAGGGCTGCGTCGACGTCCGGGCCCTGGGGGAGCGACACGTTCTCTCCGTCCGGCGGCGTGGTCGTGTGCTCTTCGTCCGCCAGCAGCAGCCAGAGCCCCGCCGCGAGCGCAAGGAGTCCAGCCACGAGTACGAGCCGACGCATGGAGGAAGTCTACAGGGCCGGTCGGCGCGCCAGGCAGGGCCGGCTGTGCTGCGCGGGGCTGTATCCTTAGGCCCGGAGGTCTGAATGCCGAAGCCGCTGCTTGCCGCGTTGTTCCTGGTTGGGTCGTTGGCTCTGGGCTACTTCCTCGCGAACGGCCCCGGCAGCCGCTCCGTGGGAGATGCCGCGCCGGGAAATGTCGGGGGTGGCGAGCGCGTTGCGGCGCTGGAGCGCATCGAGGGCTTGCTGGCCGAGATCCTTGCGGAGACGCGTCACGCACGGACGGTTGGATCGGATGCGCCTGGCCTCAAGACCATCGCCGAGCCTGCACCGGCGCAGCCTCAGCCGGCACAGCCCGTGCGCGAGGATCTGCGCGGGAACCTCAATCCGGCCGACCCGGGCGGGAGGCTGCTGCCGCCGGCGGAGAAGAAGCGCCTCGCGCCCATTGACGACTGGGACGAGGACGAGGAGACGCGGCGGCGCTGGATGTTCTTGAGCCAGAAGCGTGCACTTGCCTGGTTCGGAACGCCGGACGAGGTCTCCATTCTGGAGAGTGGTGCAGAGACCTGGCTGTATTGGGCTGTCGATGGGCGCAAGGAACAGCGACAGTTGACGTTCTCCCGCGGCCGCCTCACGCGGATCGACTGAGCGGGAGGCTTGCGCGCGCGAACCAAACCCCTGGCGGCGGTGTCCTGGTGGTTGAGGCATCCCCGCGGCGCGACACCTGACAAAGACGTCAGGAACACGTCAGGCGGCGAGGGCTCTTGTGAGACGTACTACGGGGTGAAGCCCACGTGGCTCGGGAGACCCGCTCATGCGCTCGACGATCTGCCACGGCCTGCTCGTACTTTCGCTTCTGCTCGGAGCCGTGTCGCCTGCCGCGGCGGAGGAAGACCCCAAGCCCAAGCTCACGACGTCGAAGCTCGCGCAGGCCGTGCTCAAGAGCCCAGTCGATCTCTACACGGCCGCGGCACGCTCGGAGCTGAAGAAGGGCGTCGTTCTGCGCGCGGCCTTCGCGTTGGATACACGCGGCAAGCTCGTTGCCCGGATCCTGCTGCGCTCGGCCGAGGGCGAAGCGAGCGCGTTCGAGGAGTGGACCGGTCAGGTCTATGACGACTGCTGGACGCCGCGTCGGCGGTTCCTCGTCCAGCCGGAGGCGCTCGCGCAGGCGCGGCGCCTGGATGCGCTGGTTCGCGGGGGCAAGCGCTCGGTCTTGGCTGCGATCACCAGCTCGCGCGGGCCGCAGCATGAGGACAAGCGCTGGCCCGGCACGGCCGTATCCATCGAGCCGACCACCGTGGATGGCGAGACGCGCTTCGTGTCGCTCGTCGTGCATGAGGAGCGCCTGCGCCGCGTGACGCAGGCCCGGGAAGCTGGGGAGATCCTCGCCTCCGTCGCGGTTGCGGAGGATCCCGCACAGGTCGCCGTGGATGCCCATCCGCGCGTCACGCACATGCCGCCGCTTGCGGTCCCGGAGGGGATCTGGTTCTTTGCCGATAGACCGCCGACGCTGGAGGGGATGAGGGGCTCGCCCGTGTTGATCGCCGTCTCCGATCCCGGGTGAGACACGTGATACGGCCTCACGCCCCACCTGGTCAGGTGGCACAAGCAGTTCGCAGCCTCCGGTCTCCAGATCATCGCCATCCAGAGCGCGAAGACCCGCGGCGTCGACAAGACCTCGACCTGGATCGAAGGCAAGAAGCTCGCCTACCCGGTCCTGCTGGATCCCGAAGGCACGTACTATGCGTCCCTCGACCTACCGGCGGGCCCGTACCCCATCGTGGTGCTGCTCGACGCCGAAGGTCGCATCGACTGGGCCGGTCCGCCGTGGTCGCGGAAGAAGTTCGAGGCCGCTTGCGAGACGCGGATCCGACGCCTCTTGCGAGCGCAGAAGAAGGTCGTGAAGTCAGCGCCCGCCGGGCGCTGAGCATCCGGGAGTTCAGGGAGGTCCGCCACAGCGTGCGCATCCTGGTGATTGAAGACGAGCCGAAGATTGCCAAGGCCGTGGGCGAGGGCTTGGGTGCGGCGGGCTACGAGGTCGCCGTGGCGAACACCGGTGAGGACGGATTCTTCCGCCTTGTCTCCGAGCCTTGCGATCTCGTCGTCCTGGATTGGATGCTTCCGGGTCGCAGCGGCATCGAGATCCTTCGGGCGATCCGCGCCGAAGGGCGGACGACGCCGGTGCTCCTGCTCACGGCCAAGGACTCGATCGAAGACCGCGTGCAGGGGCTCGATGCGGGTGCGGACGACTACCTCGTGAAGCCGTTCGCGTTTCCGGAGTTCGAAGCCCGTGTGCGCGCCTTGCTCAGGCGCGCGCCAGCGGAGGGCGCGAGCCAGCTGCAGGTCGGGCCGCTTGAGCTCGATGTGCAGACGCGCCGCGTTACGGTTGCGGGGGAGCCGGTCGAACTCACGCTGCGCGAGTTCGACCTGCTGCGCTACTTCATGCAGAACGCCGGACGGATCGTGTCGCGCGAGATGCTCGCGCGGGATGTCTGGGAGGAGACCGCGCGGGCCACGCCGATTGACAACGTGATCGACGTGCACATGGCACGGCTGCGCAAGAAGGTCGATACCGACCCCGAGGCGCGACTGATCGAGACGGTTCGAGGTGTTGGCTTTCGCATGGGCGCTGGGCCCGTGGCATGAGCTGGGGACCGCGCACCATCCACGGACGCCTGGCGCTGGGCTTCGCGGCTGCCGTCGCCCTGACGGTGTTGGTCTACGCGGGCGTGGTCTACGGCTTCACGCGCTCCGCGCTGCTCGACCAACTCGACGCGCGCCTGCACGACGACTTCGAGCGCGCCGAGCATGCCTTCGAGGTCGCGGTCGACGGAAGCCTGAGCTGGAAGGACCACGAGCGCATCGGGCATCACGACGCCGTGGGCGAGGACACCTACGCCGAGATCCTGCACCCGAGCGGGGAGGGGCACATCAGCTGGCCGCCGAAGCTGCGCGAAGGCGCAGGGCCCTTCCGGCAGCACATGGCGGACTGCGAGGTCGCTGGGGAGACCTACACCATCCGCGTGGGGCGCTCGCTGGCGCCGATGCAGGAAGAGCTTCGCACCCTGCTCATCCTGCTCGCGCTCTGCCTGCTGCCGGTCGTCTGGTTGGCCTGGATTGCCGGCCAGTTCCTCGCCCACCGGGCATTGAGGCCCGTCGCCCTCATGACGGCGCGCGCCAAGGACATCGGCGCCGAGCGTCTCTCGGAGCGGCTGCCGGTCGGGGAGGCGGGGGATGAACTCGACCACTTGGCCTCCGTGTTCAACGAGGCCTTCGCACGGCTCGAGCGTTCCTTCGACCAGCTGCGGCGGTTCACCTCCGACGCCGCCCACGAACTGAGAACCCCCTTGGCGGCCCTGCGCACCGTGGGGGAGGTCGCCGTGAGCCAACCGCAGGATGCCGAGACCTCGCGGGAGGTGATCGGCAGCATGCTGGAGGAGACCGAGCGGCTGACCCGCCTGGTCTCCGAGCTGCTTGAGCTCTCGCGCGGTGATGCCGGCGTCGTCCTGGCGGTGGCGCCGATGGATCTCGCGGCGTTGGTGCAGTCGGTGTGCGAGCAGCTCGAGGTACTCGCGTCCGAGCGCGAGCAGTCTCTCGTCGTCGACGCAGCGGATGAGACCCTGATCCAAGGGAACGAGGCCGCGCTCCGCCGCGCGCTCACGAACCTGGTCGACAATGCGATCCGGCACGGTCCGGCGAAGGCACGGATCCACGTCGGGGTGGAAGCTATCGCCGCCGAGGTGCAGGTCACCGTCCACGATGAGGGCGAGGGCATTCCTGCCGCGGAGCGCGCGCGGCTGTTTGATCGGTTCTATCGCATCGACACGGCCCGCGCGGGCACGGGGACCGGCCTCGGCTTGGCGCTCGCCGCGCAAGCGGCCGCCGCCCATGGCGGGCGCATCGAGGTCGAGTCGCCGAGCGCAGGCGGGACCACCTTCCGGCTCACCCTGCCTAGCCCGGGTGTTGCGTGAACACAGGCTGAATCGTGCGGCTCTCGCGCACCCCCGCACCCGATCTCTGTGCCGAAGTGCGTCCATGGTGGGATCAGCACCGAATCCGCCCTTCGGCTTCGACCTCGGGCGCGAGTGCAGCCCGAGAGCAGGTTGTTGCTTCGAACGAAGCGGGCGGTCGCCCGCCGAGCCCCGCCCTGGGCGGATCTGTCGCCAAGCGGCGCACGCTTCACGCAACACCCGGGCTGGGCCCCCACGCCGTCTCCGAGTTGAGGATTCGGCCGCGCTGCCCGTACCTTCGGGGTCCATGCCGCAGGCTGCACGACTCACCGATCGAGCCCTGGCCACGCGCGCTTGGATCAACGCGCTCCTGCACGGCGTGGGGCTGATCGCCATGGCGGCTTGGATCAAGCCGGGCTCGCTGGCATTTCCTGTAGACGAGCGGATCCGCTACCTCGTCGATGCGCCGGCTCCGTGGGTCTTGTCCTGGGTCCTCTGGGCACTCGCGGCCGTGAGCATGGCGTGGTTGACGCACGGGCTCGCCTCGCGCATCGGCGGAGCGGCTGCGTGGTCGGCGTTCGGGGTCTCACTCTCGGCGGCGATCGTCGACATCAGCTGCGACTGCCTCTGGATCGACTCGGCGGCGGTGCCGGACTCCCTCTTCGACTTCGAGATCCAGCAGGCGGTTGCGTTCTTCGGTGGGGCGTGTGTGGCGAACGGCCTCTACACGCTCGGCGTCGTGTTGTTGCTTCGCGCGCTTGCGCCGCCGTTCAAGTCCATCGTGGGTTGGCTTGGGTGGGGCGTCGTGCTCGCAGGCTTCTCGATCTGCGTCGTAGCCGTGACCGGCCCGCTCCTGCTGATCGAGGCGGCGACGGGCCTTACCCTGCTTGGGTATCCGGTGTGGACCCTCCTCGTCGTCAGGCAGCTGCGGAGCGTGGCGTGAAGCGTCGCAAGCTCCACCGAGCGGTATTCGCGGCCGCGGCGATCTACAACGTCGCCTGGGGCCTGCTCACCGCGCTCCATCCGCAGTGGCTGCCCGAGGTGCTCGGCATGGAGGCGCTGCGCTATCCCGAGCTCTTCGCGTGCCTCGGCATGGTGCTCGGCCTCTACGGTCTGCTCTACCTGCAGGTCGCGCGCCGCCCGGAGTCCGGTTGGTGGATCGCCGCCGTGGGGTTCATCGGCAAGGTGCTCGGCCCGATCGGCATGGGCTGGTCGGTCGCAGGCGGGGCGTGGCCTGCGGAAGCGATCCTCTACGTGAACCTGCCGAACGACTTCCTATGGCTGCCGCTCTTTGCGCTCTATCTCTGGGATGCGCGCGGGTCGGTACGCTAGGCCGATGCCGACCCGACGCCTATCCCTCCTGCTGCTAACGCTCCTCTTGCTGCCGTGCGGCGCGCTGCCCGCAGGCGCGGGAGATGTTGAGAACGGCGGCTTCGATGCGCCGAAGCGCGCCAAGGACGGCGCACCGCTAACGCCCGACGGCTTTCGGGTCGAGGGCAAGGCGTCGCGCGTGCGTCGCTTTCTCGCCGGCCCGCCCTACGGCGCCGCCCTATCCCTCGGTGCTGGCGCGCAGGTGATCTACGACGTCGTGGTGCCGACGCCGGCCGCGGTGAAGAAGCTGAAGCCCGAAGGCTGGTATGCCGTCGCGTCGGTCGATGTGGTGGGACGGGGCGGGTCGAAGGAGGGCGTGCTGGAACTTTCGGCGACCGTCGCCGGGAAGACGCGACCGCTCGCCAGGTCGCAGGGGACCCCGCTGCTGCGCGCGGTGCCCGGCGGCACGACGGTCGCTGCTGCGCGTAGTCGCCAGCGCGTCTGGTTGAAGATTCCGTCGGCTCGCCTCGCGGGGCTCATCGGGCAGACGCTCTCGATCAGCATGTCGGTCAGCGGCAAGGGGCGCGTCGTCGTCGATGACTTCCGGTTCGACCTGTTTCACGACGCGCCGTCTCGCGGCCTCGTCGGCAAGCCGAACGGCAAGAACGGCCCGGACCTGCTCGCCTCGGGCATGCTCGGCTTCTTGGCCCTGACCGAGCACATGGCGACGTCGTTCTCGATCCTCGGCATCCGCAAGGACGGCCCGGCGGAGAAGGCGGGCCTGAAGCGCTCGGATCTCGTCGTGGCGGTCGAGGGCAAGGCGCTGGCTCCTGGCAGCCTCGCCGCCGGCGTGGCGTGGTTCGAGCACGGGCACGAGTCCGTTCTCGGGCGGGCCATCGAGCGTGCGTTGGACAACAGCCAGAAGCACGTGTCGCTCACGGTGCTGCGCGACGAGGGTCTGACGGTCCTCAAGCTCAAGCTGGATGTCAGCAGCGGCTTCGGGGCGCAGTTTCCGTTCGAAGACCCGACGGCCAAGCGCCTGCGGGCCGACATCCTGAAGTGGATCGTCGAGAACCAGAAGCCGAACGGGAGCTGGCCGGGCAACGCCGAGGTGAACTCGAGCCTTGCCGGCCTTGCGCTGCTCGGCACGCGCGAGAAGAAGCACCGAAAGGCCATCCGCAAGCTGGCGGACTTCCTGCTGAAGCGCAATCCGACCGCTGCGGACGCGAAGGGCTTCTCGTTCTGGCCCATTGCGTTCCAGGGGATCTTCCTTGGCGAGTACTTCCTCGCGTCGGGGGACAAGCGCGCGCTGGCTTGGATCGACGACGCCATTCAGTGGCTGCCCTCGACGACGCACGCGAGCAAGTGGGAGGTGCCCGCCTTCGGCCACCACCCGAAGGGCTTGCCCTACGGCGAGAAGGCGTTGATGGCGCCGTGCGCGCACCTGCTGCTGTTCGAAGCGCTGGCGATCCGGTGCGGGGTGAAGAGCAAGGTGTGGAGGCACATCGAGCCGTACGTCTTGATCAGTTGGTCGGATCCCAAGAAGGGCGGCCATGGCGGCATGGGCTACAACAAGTCGGCCAAGGACAAGGCGCAGTTCTGGAGCCGAAGCGGTCTGACGGCGTTGGCGCTTCATCTGCGCAAGGACCGCAAGGACATGCGTAGAGGACTCACGGGCATCATGACCGAGCGCCATCCCTGGATGCTCAACAGCCATGCCTACGGCGAGCCCGGCGCGGCGCTTGGCCTCGTTGCGCTCGCTGTCGCAGACCCCAAGGCCTTCGCCGAGATCATGCCGCAGTGGCGCTGGCGCTTCCTGAACGCCTGGCAGCCGGGCTTCGGCTTGCGCTACTCCTCGCCCCACATGGGTGCGCCGTACATGGGCGAGGAGACGATCGTGAACCCGGCGTACGGCATGTTGCTTTCGGTGCTGAACGGTGGGCTCGTCATGGCGGGCGGTGAAGCCAAGCGCTGGATGAAGTGAACCACGGCTACTCGCCGAGCGGCGCATGTACTGGCCTGGAGCCGCAGCTACTCGCCTAGCGGCGCTGCAAACACAAGCACGTGGCCGTCAGCATCCATGACGTAGGCCGCCCGATCACCCCACGTGCGTGGCAGCAGCGGGCTCACCTCGGTTGCGCCCGCCTCGAGCGCGCGGGTGAACCAGTCGGCGGGGTCGTCTTCGACGGTGAGGTAGATCTCCACCCGCGGGATGCCTCGGCCCGGACTCGGGTCCGGCAATGCCGGTCCGAGCAGGTCCTTGATCCCCTGCTCGGGCATCAGCCCCAGCTCGGACCCGCCGGGTAGGCGGAACGTCGTCATGCCAGGTACGTCGAGCGTCGGCTCGGCGGCGAACACGAGGCGATAGAAGCGCCGCGACGCCTCGGGGTCGGCCACGTAGAGGATGGTCCAGTCCCTCGCCATGCGTGCATCGTAGGCGAAACCCGCCGCCCGGCAGGTTAGCGAAACTTCACCCGCCGATCTTGCTGCGAGCCTGCGCAGCGCGTGCAGAGGTAGCGATGGACGGCGCCGTCTGCTGTGCGCATGCTCAGTGTGCCCTTGCCGTGGCAGCGGGGGCAGTTTGCGCGCAGCGGCGTCGGGTCGACGTCAAAGAGGTCGGAGTTCTCAACGAACCACGCCAGGATCCAGTCCATGCGCTCGCGCTGGGAGGCCTTGGCCCACCACTGATCGGGCGTCGGCGGCTTCGGGACCGTGACGCCCGGCCCGCTGGCTCCGGTGCTCTTCTTCGGCTTGCGCTTGGCGGGCCTCTGCTTGGCCGGTTCGACGATGAACGTGCCGGAGCCGTAGCTGACCGAGGACCACGCCGAGCGCTTGCGGTTTGCCCAGAACACGCGTGCTTCCTCGGGAGAGACGTCATCCAGCCGCGTCCAGTCCTTCGCCATCGAGCGGAACGCGTCGTCCGCAAGGCTCTTGCGCGCCCAGGCCCGGACGTCCGCGAGGTCCGTGGAACGCTCGTGGACGGACCGCGCCGTGACCCGGTAGACGAAGTCAAGGAAGTCGCTGCGGGCCGCCTTTGTGAACGCGGCGCGGCGCTTCTCAGCGAAGTAGGCCTTGAGCGCTTCGATGCGCGTGGCCAGAGGGGTGCCTGGTTTGAGGTCGTGTGAGTCCAGCGCAGCCAGCCCCGTGCGGGCCTTCCGGAACGACTTCAGGGCGATCGAGGTGCGGATGGCTCGCATGGCGGCGATCACGACCCGCTCGGCCAGGAGGGTACGCAGCTCCGTGACGCGTACTCTTGCTGCAGCCGCCGAGGCGAAGCTCGCGTCGCCCGCGCAGAGGGTGAGATGCCTGGCGGCCTGCTCGTAGGCCCCGACCTTGTAGGCGTAGTTGCCCAGGCGAAAGTGCTCCTCGACCGAGAGATCCCCGGCCTTGCGCTCCTTCGCGAGCTGTGTGTTGAACTTCGCCACGAGCTGCTCCGGGCTCCAGACATCCCGTGGGTCGAGCATCACCTTGGCGACGTCGATGACGCGGCTCTTCTCGATGTCGACGACCGTGCCCGCGCGCTGCAGACGATGATGCGTCTCGCTCTCGCCTACGAGGAGGCCGCGGATTGTGTGCTTGCCTTCACCGTGCAGGCGCAGCGTGAGTCGCTGGCCCATGATGGGAGCGAGCGCCTCCTCCTTGCGGTGCCAGCGTGTGAGCAGCCGGTCGCGGTCGCCGCGCTCCACGACGCTCCAGAGGAAGGTGCGCAGATTGCCCGTGATGAGATCTTCAACAACGAGGGACTCGGCGGTGCTGAGGCGTGCGATGGGGCGTCCCTTCACGATCTCCCCCGTGCGCAGGCGGACGACGTCGGCCCGCGCGGTGTTGGGGAGGAAGGGCAATACGAGTGCGGTGAGCAAGAGGCCGGGGCCCAAAGCAAAGACGCTGCGTCGAAGGTCGTTCATGTGTGCTCCTCTCGAGAATCCACCGGGACATCCGGTGACGCGAGAGGGCGCAAACGAGGGACCGGACGCGCTCGGCCGGTGCGCGAGCCGTGTGTGATCCCAACTGCCTGGGCAGAGCAGCCGATTCGTCTGAACGTGGCGGAATCAACCGCCGGAAACAGCGCAACCGGCTACGGGTGTCCGGTTACCGGTGTCAGGAGCGCGGAGGTCAGCGCTTCCAGGTGTTTCCATCCCGCCCAATTCCGCCAGCGGCAACCTGCCCCGTGATGGCGCCTGCGCCGCGGAACGCGGCGTCAGCCGCGGGGCCCTTGCCGGAGCCTGAGTACTTCGCATCGTCCGTCCAGAACGTGTCGCCGCCCTGATTCATGAAGAAGGTGCGTGAGCCCGTCACGCCGTGTTCGATCGGCCATGCGTAGCAGCACCAGGTGGTCTCGGCGAGATCGGCGTCGACGGGACCGTCGCGCGTGTAGCCCTCTTGCGGCTCGCCGACGCCCGCGCCCGTGCGATCCGGCAGGAAGAAGCGGAACAGGTAGCCCTTCGCCTGCGCCTCGCCGTGCTCGGTGAGCTTCGAGAAGCGGCCAGAGAGCACGGGCGGCATCATCTTGCGATCCATGCGGCCTTCGATGGCTCCGGTCATTTCCATGAAGCCACCGAACTCGCCTGTGCCATCCCCGTCGCGGTCGATCTTCCCCGTTGCCTGGATCTGGGCATGCGCGGAGGTGAAGTTGCGCAGGGCCGAGACGGCGTAGGTCGTGTTCTGGCGCATGATCTCGGCGAGGAGCGCAGGCATGGCCTTGGTGAGGTGGTCGATCTGGCTCGGGTCGAGCGCGCGCAGGCTCTTGGTCGCGGCTTCGAGGGCGGTCTTGAGCTCCAAGACCTCGGCGCGGAGGCTCGCGATCTCGCTTCTGACGTCGGTTTCGTCCGTGGCGACGCCGCGCAGGACGGGGGCCGCTTCCGCAGATGTGGGCGCGTCGACGTTGCGCACGCTGATCGGATCAGCTTCCGCGCCGTCATCGCCGGGCTGGAGGAACCAGGCGCCGACCATGCCGCCGCCAAGCGCGAGGAGGGCAATGCCGCAGGCGACGATGAGCTTCTGTGTGGCCGTCATGACGAGGCCTCCTTTCAGCGCGGCGGAGGCCGCGCTCCAAACGTGAGACGCAGGGTCAGCGCCAAGCAGCAGCAGGCCGCGCCGCCACTCCCCGCCGAGCTGGCTCTGGAGTCGCTCCCGGAGATGGCCGTGGGCCCGGTGCAGACGCGTGCGGACGGTGGCGACGGGAACGTCGAGATGGACGGCGATCTCCTGCGCACTCATGCCCTGGAAGTAGCGCAGCAAGACCACGATGCGGTAGGGCTCGGGCAGGGTCGCGACGCCGCGAGCCACCGCACCCTGGGCCTCAGCCTGCTCGATGAGGAGGTCGGGCGACGGCGCGGTCGCCTGCGGCCGGACGGCAGCCTCCCGCGAGGCGCGCCGCTGCTTCGAGCGGGCGCCATCGACGGCCCGGCTGCGGACCACGCGGCGTAGCCAGCCGCGCAGGCGCGGGCCCTCGCCGGGCGGTCGGCGCAGCGCGGTCAGCCAGGTCTCCTGCTCGACGTCGGCCGCGACAGTCGGAGCGATGGCACGGGCGAGGCCACGGATCCATGCGCGCTCGCGCAGCAGATCCTCGATCGAGATGGGGGGCGGGGCATTGCTCATCCACTCACCTCACGACGGGGACCGCCGTGGTGTTTCAACCAAATCGATGCATGCGTCGCTATGACAAACCCCATCCTTGCGAGACCCGCCCGAGCCTCTATCGTAGGGCCTGACATCCGGAGCGGCTCTTCCCCATGAGGAGCCCGGCAACCTGGGAAGGACAACCCAAGGTGCCTTCCTGTCCGCGAGGGCAGGTGATGTGGCGGAGGCCGAAGGGCCGAAGCAACGAAGTGTCCCGCGTGGTCCTCGCGCGCTGTGGATGTCATGGCCATCCCCCCAGGGAGACGATCCATGACTCGCTCGCACCCGTCCGAACCGATCCCCACCTTCACCTATCTGCCGCGCAAGGCCGTCGAGGGGCTGCTTGCCGACGGCCCGGCGCCGGCGGACCTCGATCCGGATCATCACCTCTGGAAGAACGGTCGCCTGTGGTGGATCGCGTTCACGATCCACACGCCGGACTGGCGCAAGGAGCGACTGCGGTTCTCCCTCGGTACGGCCGACATCCGGCTCGCGCGCGAGCGGCGGGACGCGATCCTGCGCTACTACGACCGCTCGCCGGCGTGCGAGCTCTCGCTGCGCTACGCGCGGCACACGGCCTAGAGCTGCCTAGGCAGCTACGACCAGGCCCATGCGGCGCAGGGCGCTCATCGAGAGCGGCCGGTCGTAGGCAAGCGTGACCAGCATCACGTCGAGCCGGTTGGGAGGGAGCTCAACGCCCGTGACGCGCGCGCCGCCGGCCCAGAGATCCTCGCTCTCATCAATGATGCGGACGTCGACCGCCTGCCCGTGGACGCGCATGAGCTGGGTCATCGCCTCCCTGATGCCGATGGCGTCTGTCGGACGCGGGACACAGACGCGCACGCCGATGGCCGTGACGAGATCGGTGTAGCAGAAGAAGGCGGGCGGTGCGTCCTTCGCGGTGCCCGTGACCAGGGCCCGGTAGCGATGGCGGGGCGGGGGCGGGGCAGGTGCGCGCGCCGGCTCAGCCGGCGGGAGGATCACAGGGCGATCCATCAACTCGTCGCGCGGGCGCAGGGTCACGATGCCGCTGCAATCTTCGGGGACGAACTCATCGGGAACCCAATCCTCGACGGCTGCGTTGATCTCTGGCAGCTCCATCTGCAGGATGGCGGTCTCGTGATCGCCAAGCGGCTCGTCGAAGGCACAGCAGAGCTCCACGAACAGCGGGTCCTCGGGAGGCAGGCCGATGCGGGTGAGGGAGACGTCCCGCTGCAGCAAGGGACCGAACTTCTCGTAGTCCAGGTCCAGGGCGAAGTGGGGTGCGAAGGCCGCCGCAATGGCTTCCGCGGCCACGCGGAGATCATCCGTCGCTTCCATGTCGATGTCGGCGATCCGAACCCGCAGGCGGAGCCCCGTCCGGCTGAGATCGCAGATCCGTGCGCTGAAGAAACCGCGGTGAGAGTAGATCTGCGCAGGGATGCCTACTTCGATGCGCTCGGCGCGGCGACGGTCACGGGTGCTCACAGGCTGGCCTCTGTCTTGTTGCGGGATTGTTACGCCGTCCCATCGACCATTCGGCCCTGGAAGCTGTAGAGCAAAAGTCCCGAGGCCGGAGGCGCCTCAACGACGCAGCGTCGTCGACTCCGTTTCCGTGGAGAGTTCAAGCCCGCTCGGTTGTGCCGAGACGGCGGCGCGTGCCTGGACGAGGCTCCGCGGCGGCACCTTGATCACCTTGCACTCGAACTCCATCATGAGCTTCTGGTTCGGGCGCAGGACGAAGCGCGAGGACGTGGCAGCTTGCCCGCTCCCGGAGATCGTGACGCCGCCATCCGCGCGACCACGAACGAACTCGAGCTCCGGCGGAAGCGAGAACTGCATCACGAGGTCGGGCGTCAGCGCGGAGCCGACGTCGTTCTCGACCGCGAGGCGGTACATGAACGTCTCGCCCAGCCGGAAGATGCCCTTTGCCGAGCGATCGATCGCCGTGTCGATCATCTCGAGTTGCAGTGCAGGAAGGCCCTTGCAGAAGGCAGAGCAGAGACAGCCCGCTGCGGCAATCCCCGTGGAGTCCACGGCATGCGCCGTCAGGCGGCACTCCCCGACCGTCGTGCAGCGGAAGCGCACGCAGTGGGTGAAGGTCTCGCCTTGGGCGAGCGTGGGGATGAACACGATGAGCTTCTGCCCTGCCTCGGGCGTTGCCTTCGGGCAGCCCGTGATCGTGAGGCGCACTTTCTCGAGGGTCGTGGCGCCGACGCTCGTGACGGTGGCGCAGAACTCGAAGGGGTCGCCCATCACGACGGTCTTCGGGTTCACCGAGCACTTGACGATGAGATCGCGGCAGAGGCAGGGATCGTCCTCGGCCCCGGCGCGTGGTGTGGCCACGAAGATCAGTGCAGCGAACGCCAGCCCGGCGGCCGCGTACTTGAGCGAGCCCATGTCGATTCCTCCATCCGTGGGGAGGAATCTACCGTGCCGGCTCCACTGCGGCCACGCCCAGGCGCTTCGCGGCCTTCGCCGAGGCATCCCGGAGTGCTGTCTTGACCCCGCGTCCGTTGCCCAACGCCACGATGGCGGGGGCCAGATCCGCCAAGCGGTGATACGACGCGAGCCGGCAGGCAACGGCCTCCAGCCCCTTCGCAGAGCCGCCCAGCCAGCGTGCCAGCGCCTCACTGAGGGTTGCCAGATCGGCCCAGCCGTACGCCGCGAGGGCGGCCTCGTGGGCGATGGCGTCGGGCGCACCCGGCGCGGCCTCCAGGGCCTCGATGGCCTTCTTGACGCGGTCGGCGCCGCGCGTTTCGTACTTTCGCCACCAGTAGGTCCAGCGGGCGTGTACGAAGGGAATACGAACCTTGGTGATCGCGGCCAGGGCGCGAAACGCGCCGGCGCGCAGCTCCCGGTCCTCGGTATCGCGCGACGCAAAGCCGAGCAAGACCTCCATGTCGCGGCCGTCTCCGACCGCGCCGAGGGCAACAACCGCGGCCCAGCGCTCGCGCTTGCTGATGTGAGCGTCGGCCAGCCGCTTGTGCAACCGCTCGGCCAGACCACTCGAGCGGAGGCCGACACGCGCAAGCCCGAGCATCGCTTCGATGCGAACCTTGGCATCGCGTCGCTTGAGAAGCGTGCCCAGGCCGCGAGCGGCCTCGACGCCGCGACTCGCGGCGAGCGCTCGTGCGAGTGCGACCGCGTCGCCTTCGCCAGCGGCCGTGTCATCGAGAGCGGTGTCGACCGCGCTCGCTGTCGCCGGCGCGCCGAGCTTGGTCGCCCAGAGGCGCACGGGGTCGTCGCTTGCCTGTGCGCTGCCCGCGGCCAGGAGCGCGCCAAGGACGGCTATGGTGGTGAGGACTCGTGTGAAGAGCATGGGGTTAGCGCAGCCTCTCTTGGAGGTCCCGCCAGTAGAGGCGCTCGATGGATGCGTTGCTGTGTTCGTGGATGTCGCCAAGCGCCTTGTCGTAGTGAAAGCGCGAGTTGCCCGCGATCGTGATCGTGCTGGCGATGAATGCACCGAACACATCGTCGCCGCCGTGCACAGACAGCGTGGCGCCGGGCGCGTACAGCGACATGCTCGCCGAGGTTCCGCCGCGGATCTTGACCGCGCTGCTGGAGGGGGAGTGCCCGGGGATCACCGCGTAGGGGTGGGCGAAGACGCGTAGGTCCGCAGGGCGACCGGATTGGTTCACGAACCCGCCGCCGCTCACGTCGAAGTCCCCCGTCACGTAGATCTTCGTCGGGCCTTCGACGACGAGCTGGGCCTGGCCGGTGAGGCTGACGCTCGAGAAGATGTAGGTGCCGCCCGTGAGCGTCACGATGTCCTGGCCCTTCGCGCTCAGGGCGTAGGTGGTCGGGTTGTAGGCACTGTTGGCGCCGCCACCGTTGCTTCCGCTGCCACCTCCATTGCCGTTGCCGTTGCCGTTGCCGTTTCCATTGCCGTTTCCATTGCCGTTTCCGCTACCGCCGGAGGTGCCGCCGGTTCCGGGCGGGGGGGGCGTCAACTCGGCGTTGGCATTCGAGGCCAGGGCGGCCTGGAACTCGCTCAGCGGGACGGGATCCAACTGGATCTCCTGGCGGCGCGGGAGGACATCGCCCAGCACCGTCGGGTTGCCTGACATGCTGGTTTGATGCAGCGGGCCGGGGATGGCGTTGCCGCGGATTGTGACACTCGAGCCGTGCAGGACGACATCGCGGTTGCTGCCCACGTGGCCGCCGGTCAAGGCGAAGGCTCCGCCGCCGTCGTTCTGGGTTGCCTGGCTGGCGTAGGTGCCGAGTCGGCTGTCGTAGGCGTCGGTTTGCGTCAGTCCGTTGAACGTCAGGCGATCCTTCGCAAACAGGCCCTCGACGTAGTCGCCGCCTGCGCGGCGGCGTAGCCCTACCTCGATGCGGCGCGTGGCGAAGCGATGCGTGGCGACGGCTGTCAGTGTCCAGCGGTCCGTGTGTGTCGGATCCTGTTGGGCCGTGACTTCGAAGTCGCCCCCGGCGTAGTCGCCAGAGACAAAGCCGATGCCATCGATGCCGCCGTCCTTCTGCGCGAAGATCTCGAGCGTCGCCTCGATGACGCCCTTCTCAGCGATCTCAAGCGCACGAAGGTCGGACATGCGGAGCTCAACAGAGGCCTTCTCTGCGAGGCCCTCTTGCAGGAAGCCGAAGGAGAGCGCGCCGAGCAAGAGGATGATCAGGCTGACGACGATGAGGATGCTGCCTCGCTCGTCGGCACGGTGCTGGGGGGGGGTGATGTGCATGGTGGTTGTTGTCGGGGGGTACTCAGTTGCGAATGGAAACGACGGATTCGCTGGAGCGCGAGACGACGCGTCCCGCGCCGGTTGCGAAGAACGTCGTGAGGTGGATGACCAGGCTCTGGCCCTGCTGGCGGACGAAGAACCCGCCCGCGGGGATGCGGTCCGCGACAAGGCGGCTCGCGCCGTCGCGGACGAGGTAGACCGCACCCGGCTTGACGACACCGTCCACGGCGACGGGGGAGGCCTTCCATGAGAGTTTCTCGTCGCCGCGGTAGGTGAAGTCGTCGAGGTCGGCGCCCGTCACACGGCCAAAGGAGGGACTCGAGGCCATTCCCTGGCTGTCGAATCCCGCCAGCGTCTGGATGTCGATCCCACGCAACACGCGCGTCAGGGCACCAAGGTTGCGACGATGCGCAGCTTCCGCCCGCTGCAGGGCGCGCGTGTCGTTTACGAGTTCCGTGTTGCCCTTGAAGAGCTGAGCCACGGCGGTGCCCGCAAGTGCCATCAGCGCAATCACGACGGTAACCTCGTAGAGCGTGAATCCGGCCTGTGTCCGTGCGCGGCTCATCGATTCCCCCAGATCCAGGTGGAGAGGCGCAGTTCCTCCGCGCCACCCGTAGCCGACGTCCAGCGGTAGGTCACGATGACCGGGATCGTCCGGTAGTCGCCGGAGTGCGCCTTGTCGTCGATGACGCCATCGCCGTTCAAGTCTGCAGGCAGGCCGAACCGGGAGAGCGGGACGTCCTCGCGAAGGACCGGTGTGGGATCCTCGGCGGTCGGCGCCGACGGCACCTCGACGGCTACATGGAAGTCACGAATGCCGGCGGGGACCACAAAGTCGTCGTAGTAGGTTTGAGCTGCGAAGGCGCGCCGGCCGTCGCGCAGGGACACGAAGCCCGAGCGGGTCGACTCGAAGTCGTCCACGACGAGCAGGGTGGATTGCGTGTAGTTCCACGAGGCGTAGAGCGTGTCGTACGCGTCCATCGCCAACGTGCCGTCTGCGGTGTAGAGGAGGTCTTCTTCGTAGTAGCCGCGGACCATCTCGTGGAGCCACGTGTAGGCGGCGGCCGGCGTGCGGCGCGAGAGCTCCTGGAGGTTGTTGAGCCGCTCGAAGAGCCCCGCGAAGTCCTCATCGGAGCGCATGCGTTCCGTGAACTGCTCCATGGCAAGCATGGCAGTGCTGCGCGCACGCTGTTCGGCGCTGAGGCGGTGCTCGGAGAAGATGCTCGACGTGTGCCCAAGCAGCGCGATCGCTAGCAGCGATGCGCCGATCAGGACCTCGAGCAAGGAAAAGCCGCCTTCCGAGAGGCCGTTCCTCGCACGAGCGTGTCGTGTGGTCTTGCGAATCATGAGGATGCCGTCACGCATCCCGTATCTCTTTGTCCGTCTACCGCATCGACAAGAGGTGAACCAATCCTGAACACTTGCGTGCGGTAACGTTCATATCTGACGCAGACACGCCCTATACGGCAGTTGATGGCGCTTGCTGGTTAGTGTGTACGCAGTGGACTTGGCCCGATGCATGCACGAATCCGGTCGGCCCCTCCATCATGGGGCGGGCCGCCAGCGCCCGAACTCCGGGCAGCCTGCATGCAGGAAGCGAGCTAGCGCAGCGGCGCGCTGAGATCCTTCCAATAGAGCCGCTCCATGTAGACGAGCGAGAGCTTGTTCCAGTCGCCCAAGGCGACGTCGTAGTGGAAGAACGCGTCGCCTGTGCTCTTGATCTGCCGGCCGACGAGGGCGCCGTACACGTCGCTGTTCCCGTTGACCGTGACGTCCACGGCTGGCGCGTAGACCGCCAGCGCCGATCCGGAGCCACCGCTGAAGATCACCTCCGAGTGGCTCGGCGTGACCCCGCCAGGCAGGGCGTAGGGGTGGGCATACACCAGCATGTTGCTCGCGATGCCGGTCGTGTTGACAAAGGTGCCACCGCCGAGGTCGAACTGGCCG
Source organism: Planctomycetota bacterium (assembly GCA_029259795.1). GTDB lineage: Bacteria > Planctomycetota > PLA2 > PLA2 > JAEUHO01 > JAHEIK01. The sequence goes on along the minus strand of JAJDEM010000401.1, from coordinate 6,864 downwards.
GTCACGTAGATCGTCGCGGCGCCGGTGACCTTCAGCTGGGCACCGCCGGAGAGCCGAACCTCGGAGAAGAAGTACGTGCCGCCTGGGAGCGTGACGACGGTCGTCCCGTTGGCCACGAGCGCGTAGGTCTTGGCGGTGTAGGGGGGCTTGCCGCCGCCGCCGGCGACGAGGATGCCGGCGTTGTCGTTGGTGGCCAAGGCCGCCTCGAACTCGCTCTGTGGTACCTCCGGCAGGGGGACTTCGGCGCGCCGCGGCAGCGTGTCGCCGAGGATCGTCGGGGTGCCGCTCGCTTCGATGGGGCTGAGTGGACCGGGGATGGCATTGCCGCGCACGTGCATGGCCGAACCGGTGACGCGGATCGTCGCGTTGCTGCCGATGTGGCCACGTGTACCCGCGTGGGGCCCGCCAGCATCGTTGTTGGTTGCTTGGGAAGCGTACGTTCCCAGTCGGCTGTCGAACGAGTCGGTGCGGACGTCGCCGTTGAACGTCAGATCGTCCTTGGCGAACAACCCTTCCACCCATTCACTGCGCTCCCGGCGGCGGACGCCGATCTCGATGCGCTTGGTCGACAGGCGGTAGGTGCCGCGTGTGGTGATACGCCAGCGATCGGGGAAGTTGGGGTTCTGGACGGCGACGGACTCGAAGTCGCCCCCGGCAAAGGGTCGAGTGACGTTGCCGACGCCATCGGTTGTTGAGTCCTCGAGCGAGGTGATCTCCATGGTGGAGCTGATGGCGCCCATCTCGCAGATCTCGAGGGCCAGGAGCGTGGTCCGCCGATGCTCGACGGCGGTCTTCTCCCCCAGTCCCTCCCAGAGGAAGGCGGTGGAGAGACCACCAAGCATCAATACGATGAGCATGGTCATCCAGAGGACCATGCCTCGCTCTGCCGCGCGTGCTGGGCGGTTGCTTCGCGGTGTCGGCTGCATGTTCAGTTCCTTATCGAGACCACAGATTCGGTGCTCTTTGTGACCACCCGGCTCGCGCTCGTCGTCCAGTACGTGCTGAGTTCGATCACCAGGTTCTGGCCCTCTTGCCGTAGACGGAAGCCTCCGGCAGGGACGCGGTCGGCGATCAGATAGCGCGTGCCGGCCCGTTCGAGATAGACGGCGCCCGGGGACGAAACCCCATCGACGCCGATGGGGGAGGCGATCCAGCGCAGCTGCTCGCTGCCGGTGTAGGTGAGGTCGTCGAGGTCGGCACCCGTGACGCGCGAGAAGCTCGGCGCGGTGGCAAGGCCCTCGCTGCTGAATCCACTCAGAGTCTGGATGTCGACGCCCCGCAGCAGACGCGTCAGCGCGCTCATGTTGCGGCGATGGGCAGCCTCGGCCCGCTGGTGGGCCCGGCTGTCCTCCACCATGTTTGTGTTGGAGGAAAACAGCGGCCCGACCGAAGCGAAGATGAGCGCGATGAGGCTCATGACGACGATGACCTCGAAGATCGTAAACCCGTGGGTGCTAGGCGAGCGGCTCATCGTTGCCCCCATAGCCAGGTTGAGATCCTGAGCTCCTCCGAGGGCGCGCCCGGGGCCTGCCAACGGACCGTCACGACGAGGGGCAGGACGCGGTAGTCGGCGTCGTGGGTCGCATCGTCGATGACGCCATCGCCATTGAGGTCGGTGGGTAGTCCGAACGCGGCGAGCGGAACGTCCTCCCGTAGGACCATGACCGGTGGCACGGCCCCGCCCGCCTCGGGCACAGCGGGGACGTCTACGAGGATGTGGAGCTCCCGCAGACCCGCAGGCAGCACGAAGTCGTCGTAATAGTCCGTCGCGGGATAGACCCGGCGCCCATCATCGAGGTGCACCGTGCCGCCCGGCGTCTGGGCGAGCAGGGCGAGCGTGCGCAGGCGGTCGTAGAGCCCGACCCAGTCGTCGTCGGAGCGCATGCGCTCCATGAACTGCTCGGAGGCCAACAGCGCGCTGCTCCGCGCCCGCTGGGCCGTACTCATCTTCTGCTCGCTGAAGATGCTCGCGGTGTGGCCCAGCAGGGCGGTCGCGAGCAGGGCTCCGGCAATCAGCACCTCGAGGATGGAGAAGCCTTGCTCCCGCCCGGAGGAGCGGTTCAGCGGGGGGGTGGAGCATTGGGTCATGGCGTGCCGAAGCACACCCGCGCGTCTCACGGCTGCTACCCCTCTTCGACGCGCCCGGAACCCAGGTGAAGCCTAGAGTTGCTAGGTATCAGGACTGTCGCAATCCGAGACGGGGGCCCGATCCTCGCGCAGCCGCCCAGCCGGGGCCAAACCCGCCACCTGCGTAGGTGCGGTGGCGGCTAGCCCTCCTTGCGGAGCTTCTTGCGGAGGGCGTCGATGTTCGCGGCGACCTCCGCGTCGACCTCGGGGTAGCGCAGGTCGAGGGCCTCGAGCTGGTCTGCGATGAGCTCGGCGATCGTCAGGCGCATGAAGGGCTTGCTGTCGGCGGGGACCGCGTACCACGGCGCGTGCGCGCGACTGGTCGCGGCGAGGGCGTCGGCGTACGCGTGCTGGTAGGCGTCCCAGTGCTGCCGCTCACGCACGTCGGAGGTCGAGAACTTCCAGTTCTTCTCCGGCTCGTCCAGGCGCGAGAGAAACCGCAGGCGCTGCTCTTCCTTCGAGACGTTGAGGAAGAACTTGAGGATGACCGTTCCGTTGCGGGCGAGGTGCTGCTCATGGTCGCGGATCGACGCGAAGCGCTGCGGCCAGAGCTCCTCGAGCGGGGTAGGGTCCGGGAGGCGTTGGCCGCCGAGATACTCCGGGTGGACGCGCACGACGAGGACCTCCTCGTAGTAGCTGCGGTTGAACACACCGATACGGCCGCGCTCGGGAAGGCGCTTCGCCGTCCGCCAGAGGAAGTCATGGTCGAGCTCGAGAGTGGACGGCTGCTTGAAGGAGAACACCTGGCAGCCGGCCGGGTTCACCCCGTCGAGGACGGCGCGAATCGTGCCGTCTTTTCCGGCTGCATCCATGGCCTGGAAGACCAAGAGGATGGAGTGATGGTCGTGGGCGTACAGGATTCGCTGAAGGTCGGCGATTCGCTCGCAGGCATCCTTCAGGCGCTTCTTGCAGGTCTTCTTGCTGGGGGCGTCCTCCGGCGGCGTTGTAGACGCCGCAGCGAGGTCGAAGTCGCCGTCGAAGGGGACCAGGTAGGGGCTCTCGATCAGGGTTGCCATGCGTACTCCCTCATGCGCTCCCCAGTTCCCGAAGGGACCGGGGCTGATGCTGCCAGAGCAGCGTGCCGCCCCCGGGGGCAGCCTGGCCGTCGAACTCGATCGCGATGGCCCCGGCCTTCTTGAGGAAGGCGAGGGCGATCTCCGAGTCTGCCAGCGCGTGGCGCGCCAGCAGGTCCAGCTGTGGGGCGTGCCCGACGCAGAGGACCGTCTCGGCCGTCAGGCCACCCAGCGCCTCGAACGCGGCGGCCGTCTGCACCCCGCCGCGGAGCGTGTCGGTCACCTCGAGCGTCCCTCCCAGGACCTTCGCGGCGATGGCGGCGGTCTCCTGGGCGCGGACCAGCGGGCTGGTGAGGATGGGGTCCGGCGCGATGCCAAGGGCGCGCAGCCCCTCGCACGCTGCGGTCGTGCGCCGGATGCCCTTGGGGGTCAGCCAGCGAGCCGCATCGTTCGCGCAGTCAGGGGCCGTAGCGTCGATGGCGATGCCGTGGCGGAGTATGACGAGGAGCACGCCGCGATCCTACCCACCCCGGGGTCTCCTGGGTCTCGCGAATCAGCGCGGGAACGTCATAGCGTTTGTGGAAGCGATTCGTTCGGTTCGGGCGTCCTCTGGGTGAGAATCACGCGCCTTGGCCCACCTCGCAAGCCCCCGCTCCGATGTCCGTCAGCGCCTCGAGGCCATCCTCGAGCAGCGCATCCTCGTGTTCGATGGCGCCATGGGCACCATGGTGCAGCGGGAGAAGCTCGGCGAGGCGGACTTCCGCGGCACCCGACTGGCCGACCATCCCCAGGACCTCCGGGGCAACAACGACATCCTCGTGCTCACCAACCCCTCGATCATCGAAGGGATCCACGACGCGTTCCTTGCCGCCGGCGCCGACGTCATCGAGACCGACACCTTCACCGCGACGTCCATCGGACAGGCCGACTACGGCACGGAGGGGCTGGCCTACGAGCTGAACCTCGAAGCGGCGCGGCTCGCCCGGGGCTGCTGTGATCGCTGGAGTGAGCGCACGCCCGAGCGCCCGCGCTTCGTGGCCGGCTCGATCGGCCCGACCAACAAGACCCTCTCGATCTCACCCAAGGTCGAGGATCCGTCCTTCCGCGATGTGACCTTCGATGAGGTGCGTGACTCCTACGCCGAGCAGGTGCGCGGCTTGATCGACGGCGGCGCCGACCTCCTCGTCGTGGAGACGGTGTTCGACACGCTCAATGCCAAGGCTGCCTTGGTTGCGATCCAGGATGTGCAGGCCGAGCTCGGCGTCGAGCTGCCGCTGATCATCTCGCTCACGGTCACCGACAAGAGCGGGCGCACGCTCTCCGGCCAGACGGTCGAGGCCTTCTGGATCTCGGTGGAGCATGCGCAGCCGCTGGTTGTCGGCGTGAACTGCGCCCTCGGCGCCGAGGAGATGCGTCCGCATCTCGCCGACCTCTCGGCCGTCGTGACCACGTACGTCAGCTGCTACCCCAACGCCGGACTCCCCAACGCGTTCGGGGAGTACGACGAGCTGCCCGAGCGCACGGCCGCGCTGCTTGGCGAGTTTGCTTCGAGCGGGCTCGTCAACGTCGTGGGCGGCTGCTGCGGAACGACCCCCGAGCACGTCGCGGCCGTCGCCAAGGCGGTGGAGGGCATCGCCCCGCGCGCCATTCCGAAGCCCGCGACGACCCACAGTCGCTTCAGCGGCCTCGAGCCCCTCACGATCCGCCCGGAGTCGAACTTCATCATGGTGGGGGAGCGGACGAACGTGACCGGCTCCCGCCGCTTCGCCCGCCTGATCAAGGACGGGGATCTCACGACTGCCCTCGAGGTGGCGCTCGAGCAGGTGCGCGGCGGCGCGAACCTGATCGACGTCAACATGGACGAGGGCATGCTCGACTCCGAGCAGGCCATGACCACGTTCCTCAATCTCGTGGCGACCGAGCCAGATGTCGCGCGCGTGCCGGTGATGATCGACTCGTCGAAGTGGTCGGTCCTCGAGGCGGGGCTGCGCTGCGTGCAGGGCAAGGCACTGGTGAACTCCATCAGCCTCAAGGAGGGCGAGGCCGACTTCCTGGAGAAGGCCCGACTCATCCGTCGCTACGGGGCTGGCGTCGTGGTCATGGCCTTCGACGAGGAGGGGCAGGCCGCCACCACCGAGCGCAAGATCGAGATCGTAGAGCGCGCCTACCGCTTGCTCACCGAGCAGGCCGACTTCCCGCCCACCGACATCGTCTTCGATCCGAACATCCTCGCCATTGCCACGGGCATCGAAGAGCACGATGGCTACGCGGTCTCGTTCCTCGAAGCCACCGCCGAGATCAAGAAGCGCTGCCCGGGGGCCCTCATCAGTGGCGGGGTCAGCAACCTCTCGTTCAGCTTCCGCGGCAACGACGTGGTTCGCGAGGCGATGCACGCAGCGTTCCTCTATCACGCGATCGCAGCCGGCATGGACATGGGCATCGTCAATGCCGGCCAGCTGGCGATCTACGAGGACATCACCCCCACACTGCTTACGCACGTCGAGGATGTCCTCTTCTGCCGCCGGGAGGACGCGACGGAGCGGCTGGTGACCTTGGCCGCGGACGTCCGCGGTGAGGGTACGAAGCGCGTGACCGATCTTGCGTGGCGGAGCGAGGGCGTGGACGAGCGCCTCAAGCACGCCATCGTTCACGGACAGGTCGACTTCATCGAGGAGGACACGGAGGAGGCCCGCCTGGCCCTGCCGCGTCCGCTTGACGTGATCGAAGGTCCGTTGATGGACGGCATGAAGATCGTCGGAGACCTCTTCGGCGCGGGGAAGATGTTCCTCCCGCAGGTGGTGAAGAGCGCACGCGTCATGAAGCGCGCCGTCGCCTGGCTCGAGCCCTACATGCTCGACGAGAAGGACGGCACCGTCCACAGCCAAGGCAAGGTGCTCCTCGCCACGGTGAAGGGCGACGTGCACGACATCGGCAAGAACATCGTCGGCGTCGTGCTCGGCTGCAACGGCTACGAGGTCATCGACCTGGGCGTCATGGCCTCCTGTGACTTGATCCTCGACACCGCGGCCGAGCAGGCGGTCGACATCGTCGGCCTCTCCGGCCTCATCACCCCCTCGCTCGACGAGATGGTCTACGTGGCGTCGGAGATGGAGCGCCGCAAGCTGCGCATGCCGCTGCTGATCGGCGGTGCGACCACCAGCACCCAGCACACGGCCGTCAAGGTCGCTCCGGCCTACTCGCAGGAGACCGTGCATGTCCTGGACGCCTCGCGCGTCGGCGGTGTGCTCTCAGACCTCCTCGATGCCAAGCGGCGGGAGCCTTTTGCTGCGACCAACCGAGCCAAGCAGGAGAAGCTCCGCGAGCAGTTCGTACGCGGCCGCGGTCGCCCGCTTCTCTCCTACGAAGAGGCGCAGGCCAATCGCACACGGATCGAGTGGAAGCAGGACGACCTCCCGGCGCCGGCCTTCCTCGGACGCCGGGTCCTCGCCGACATTCCGCTCGCCTCGCTGCGCGAGTGGATCGACTGGACGTTCTTCTTCGCTGCGTGGGAGCTGAAGGGGCGCTACCCCGCCATCCTCGACCACCCGGAGAAGGGGGAGACCGCGCGCAACCTGTTCAAGGAGGCGAACGACCTGCTCGACATCATCGTGCGCGACGGCTCGCTGCAGGCGCGTGGTGTGTACGGCTTCTGGCGGGCGCAGGGTGATGGCGAGGATGTGGTCCTCTTCGACCCGGAGGACACGGCCCGCGAGATCGCCCGCTT